>PLES01000067.1 GCA_003137075.1 Solirubrobacterales bacterium | reverse complement strand
CAGGTTGCAGTTGACGACCCAGATCAGGTTGTCGAGCTGCTCGCGTCCGGCGAGACCGATCGCGCCCATCGATTCCGGCTCATCCATCTCGCCGTCACCGAGGAACGCCCAGACCTTGCGGCCAGTGGTGTCGCTGATCGAGCGGGCGGTCAGGTACTTCATGAAGCGCGCCTGGTAGATCGAGGTCAGCGCGCCGATCCCGAGTGAGACCGTCGGGAACTGCCAGAAGTCGGGCATCAGCCAGGGGTGGGGGTACGACGAGAGCCCGCCGCCACCGACCTCCTGGCGGAACTTGTCGAGGGTCGCCTCATCGAGCCGGCCCTCGAGGTAGGCGCGCGCGTAGTTACCGGGCGAGGAGTGGCCCTGGAAATAGATCAGGTCGCCGCCGTGATCCTGCGAGGAGGCGTGCCAGAAGTGGTTGAAACCGACCTCGTAGAGCGTCGCGAGCGATTGATATGAGGCGATGTGACCGCCGAGCTCGGAGGTCTTCTTGTTGGCGCGAACGACCATCGCCATGGCGTTCCAGCGCATGATTGACCGCAGCCGGCGCTCCATTTGCGGGTCGCCCGGGATCGGCTCGTCGAGCGACGCCGGGATCGTGTTCACATACGGCGTATTCAGGGTCGCGATCGGGCCGCTGCCGATGTGCTGTGCGCGCTCAACGGCGCGTGTCAAAAGGTGTCGCGCACGGTCGATACCGTCGTGTTCAACGACTGAGTCGATCGCGTCAAGCCATTCGCTGGTCTCTACGGCATCAATGTCGGAATCGGCGCTGGGTTCGGTCATTTTCCTCACTATAAAGGTCGAGCCTCAGACGCCGTTCCCTTTGCGGCCGCGCGGTCATATACGGTCAGCGACATGACGATGAAAGAGGTCCAAGGACCAGCTGGCTACCCGTGGGAAAAGCCACTCAACGGCAGGCTTGACAAGCTTGTCGTCGAGTCCGAGATCCTGGCCGGCAACCCGCTCGACGATCCGACCCGCCGGCCGCTCTACGTCTACGCGTCCCCGGGCGTGGTCGAGGGGCGCGCGAGCGACGTGGCAGCGATCTACATCATCCAGGGCTTCAGCGCCCAGCTCGACGCGTGGCTCAACCGGCCGGCCTTTGATCCCACCAACATCGAGCGTTTCGACGGCCTCTGGGGCGGTCCCGAGAGCGACTGCCCGGACGCGGTGCTCGTGTTTGTCGACGCCTGGACCTCTGTCGGCGGCTCGCAGTTCATCAACTCGGCCGGGACCGGCAACTACATGGACTACATCTGCGACGAGATCGTCCCGTTCGTCGACGCGCACTACCCGACCGCAACCTCGGCAGCGCGCCGCGGCATCGCCGGAAAATCTTCAGGCGGTTACGGCGCGATGGTGCTGCCGATGCTGCGCCCGGACATCTTCGGTGCGCTCGCCTCGCACGCCGGCGACGCGCTCTTTGAGGTCTGTTACCTGCCGGATTTCGGCAAGGCCGCACGCAGCCTGCGCGACAACTTCGCCGGCTCGATCGACACCTTCTGGAACGAATTCAAGAACCGCGAGGCGCTCGACTGGTCCCGTCACGGCGACCTCATCAACATGCTCGGCATGGCCGCCGCCTACTCGCCCGACCCCGACCGGCCCGGCAAGCTGCTGCTGCCCTTCGACAGCGCGACCGGCCGCCTGGACGAGGACGTCTGGGCGCTCTGGCTCGAGCACGACCCGGTGCGGATGGCGCCGGTGCACGCTCAGGCCTTGCGGGGCCTGCGCCGGATCTACCTCGATGCCGGTCGCTCTGACGAGTACTTCCTGGATCTCGGCGCGCAGGCCTTTTCGGCCGAGCTCGACAAGCTCGAGGTGCCGCACACGCTCGAGTTGTTCGCCGGCCGGCACGGCGGTATCTCCCAGCGCTACCCGACGGCAATTCGCGAGCTGTTGCTTGCGATCTGAGAAGCTGCGCGGAGATGACGTCCTCAACCGACAGCGATCTCGCCTTCGCCGGGCCGCTCGCGCTGGCCGCGAAGATCCGCGCCCGCGAGGTCGGTGCGCGCGAGCTCGTCGAGCTGTACCTGCGCCGCATCGAGGCGCTCGATCCCAAGCTGAACGCCTTCAGGGTGACGCTGGCGGAGCAAGCGCTGGCGGCGGCCTCGGCCTTGGACGAGAGCGGTGCCGCTGACGCCGGTCCGCTGACCGGCGTCCCGATCGCGATCAAGGACGACATGCCGGTGGCGGGACAGCGCATGACCTATGGGTCGCGGTCGCGCGTCGATGTGCAACCCGCCGACGCCGAACCGCTGCGGCGCCTGCGCGCGGCCGGCGCGATTCCGATCGGGATCACCAACGTGCCCGAGTTGATGCTCTTCCCATGGACCGCTTCGGCCGCCAACGGGGTGACCCGCAACCCCTGGGATCCGACGCGCACGCCGGGCGGATCGTCGGGCGGCTCAGCCGCGGCCGTCGCGGCCGGTCTGGTTGCCGCTGCCGGTGCCTCCGACGGCGGCGGCTCGATCCGCATCCCAGCGGCCTGCTGCGGGCTGGTCGGCATGAAGGCGACACGCGGGCGGGTCTCGACGCAGCCGCTCGGCGCCGGCTGGTTCGGGCTTTCCACCTACGGCGCGCTGGCGCGAACGGTGGCTGACAGCGCGCTGATGCTCGACGTGATGCACGGCACCGTCGCGGGCGACGAGTACACGACACCGGCTCCTGCGGGCACCTTTCTCGGCGCCGCCCGCACCGAGCCTCTGGGGTCGTTGCGGATCGCGGTCTCGCGCAAACTGCCGGTCGGCGCGATCGCGCGCCTCTCCGCGGATCAGCGCAGCGCCTGGGAAGGCACGGCACGCTTGCTCTCAGAGCTTGGACACCACGTCGAGGATCGCGACCCTGACTACGGGCTGGTCTCGCTCGAGTTCATCCAGACCTATCTGCGCGCGGTGCACGAGGCGCTGGCCGAGTTCCAGGAACCGTCGCTGGTCGAGCGCTCGACCCGCCAGATCGCGAGCCTCGGCGGCAGGCTCGTGTCGGAACGGCGACGCGATTCGGTGCTTTCCAAGCGGGTGAGGACGACCGCGCGGGTCTCACGGCTCTTCGATCAGGTCGACGTGCTGCTGACGCCCGGTCTGGCATCGACCGCGATCTCCGCTGAGGGCGCCTACGGCAAGTCAGGCGTGGTCGCGCTCGACCAGGCGGGACGCTTCATGCCGTGGTTCCCGGTCTGGAACCTGACCGGCCAGCCGGCGATTTCGATCCCGGCAGGCTTCGGTGCTGACGGCCTGCCGCTCAGCGTTCAGTTGGTCGGTCGTCACGGTTCCGAGGAGTTGCTCTACTCGCTCGCCGGGCAGATCGAGGCTCAGAGGCCGTGGGCGCAGGATCGCCCGGCGCTGGCTGAGACCTAGCGGGTCGCCGGCCGGGAACTCCGGAAGTGCTTCGGGATGCTCACCTGCGTTGATCGGCGGGTGGCTTCGGCGTAGGATCGTTCGCACACACGGGGCATCTATGGATCGGGGGACCAGGATGAAGCGAATGATGATGGCGGCTGCCGCCGCGCTGAGCGCCGCGGTGGCATGTGCGGCGGTAGCCGTGCCAGCCACGGCTGATGTAGCCTGCGCGCAGGTCAACACGCTCATAAACGACGTTGCCGAGTTCAACGGGACGGCGAGCGCCTCCTATGTAAGCGGGCCGTTGTCAACACCGGACCAACCGGGCGTGATCACGATGTCGATCGACCACTCGGTCACGAACGTGGTGTTGCCGCACCTGGCCAATCTCGACAACGTCTCCGGCGACGAGTCGGTACTGACGGATGCCTTCGCTAACGAGGATGGTCCCACCGGTGGCTCGGTGAGCGTCAACGACAGCTACGTCGATACCAACGGACCGGCCTCGGGGACGCAGACGGGCAGCGGCCCGACGCTGGCGGCGAACAACACCGTCTCCTTGGGAGAGGGAGCAGACGACCTCTACATCGACCCGAGCGCGTGCACCTACCAGCTCGAATTGTCCTACGGCGCAGCGACGCAGACCGCCGGTGACGGGCCCACGGATCCGGGTATCGACGACCTTGTCTCGAGCCCGGCAGAGCCTATCCCGGCGAACCTCGTGCTCGCGGGGAGCTCAACCACCCTGCCGATCTCTGAGGACGCTCCGGGAGACGCGGGCGGATACAGCCTCTACTACGACAACAGCTGGGGCCTGGCTTTCGACGAGAACTTCCTGCCGACTACGACCACCGCGTCGATGAGCTGGAGCCTGACTCCGACGATGAACTCGTCGAGCACCACGACCATGGGGACGCGCTCCGGCTGCACCGTTCCGGCGCTCTCAGGCTTGACCAAGCAGAAGGCTGAGCAGAAGCTCACAAAGGCGGGCTGCCGCGTCGGCGCCGTCACTAAAAAGCACTCTCGCAAGGTGGCCAAGGGCAAGGTGATCTCCAGTAGCCCTGGGGCCGGGAAGAAGGAGCCGGCGGGAGCCAAGGTGAAGCTGCTCGTCTCCAGCGGCAAGCCTTAGGTCGGGTTGCTAAAGCCGCAGGTCGCGCAAGGCGGCGCGACCTGCGCGTCCGCACTCGTGCAATAGCCCACGCCCGCTGAGCATCATTACCGAGACGCCACCGAACAGGAACATCGCGTCGACGCTGCGGCGGCCCGCCGGGGTCCAGTAGTCGTCGGCGAGGTCGAACCAGAGTGCGAACTCGTCAAGCGTGACAGCGGTTGCGATGCCTGACGCGAACGCCGTGGCTCGCGAAGCCGCGCGGTGCTCGTGCTCGGTGCCAAGACCAAGCTGGTAGGTCCAGAGATAGCCGATGCCGATCTGGCCGATGATTCCGAAAGTGCAGTGGTGCAGGTGGCGGCCACCGACGCTCATGTTCTTGAACGGGCCGCGGCCGGCGCGGATCGCGTGAGTTGTCACGCGGCAGCCCACCGAGCCAAGCGTAAAACCGGCGGCATGCAGGAACGCACGCTCTCTGCGTGGGTTCGCCATATGCCGCCGGTAAGACTTGACCAGGTGAAAGGGGTGGTGCTCGGGTTCGCTGTTCACACAGCGAACGCTAACGGGTTAGCGTGTGCGGTCGCGCTGCGCGCCACCATTGCCGGGGCTGTACTGGCCGCCTGACTTGGGCTTGCCGTAGCTCGGCTTGCCCGTGCTGGGCTTGCCGTAAGCCGGCTTGCCGCTGCTTGACTTGCCGTAGGCGGGTTTGCTGCCGCTCGGCTTGCCGGCGCCGGCGCGTGAGTCACGGCCGGGATGGCCCTCGCGGTTCGGACGCGTGTCACGGCTTGACTGACCGCCTTCACGGTTCGGACGCGAGTCACGGCTCGGATGGCCGTCGCGGTTGGGGCGCGAGTCACGGCTCGGGCGNNCGGCTCGGGCGTGAGTCACGGCTTGGGCGTGAGTCGCGGCTCGGGCGTGACTCTCCGCTCGGGCGTGAGTGACGCGCCTCGCCGCCGCCCGGTGCGCTGGCCTGACCGGCTTCACGGCTGCGGCCGGAAGCACGACGCTGGCTGGCGGGGCGGTACTGTTCGCCGGCCTGGCCGACGCGCTCGCCGCGGGCGAAGCCACCGGCCTGAACGCTTGGGCGGGTACCGAGGCCGGTATCGAGACCGAGCTCACCGACCATGCGGTTGATCTCCTTGCGCTGGTCGGGGGAGACCAACGTGACGCCTACGCCTGTCGAACCGGCGCGGCCGGTACGACCAACGCGGTGCACGTACGTGTCGGTGTCGTGCGGCGGGTCGAAGTTGAAGACGTGCGAGATGCCGCTGACGTCGATGCCGCGGGCGGCGACGTCGGTCGCGACCAGCGTGTCAACGTGGAAGGACTCGAACTTGGAGAGTGCCTGCTCACGCTGACGCTGGGTCTTGTTCCCGTGCATCGCGAGCGCGGGGATGCCGGCGCCCTCGAGCTTCTTTACGAGCTTGTCGGCGCCGTGCTTGGTGCGCACGAACACGAGTGCAAGCTCGCGCGGGGCGCGAAGGTGCTCGACCAGGATGTCCAGGCGGGTGTCGTGGGTGACGTCGACGAACTGGTGGTCGACGTCGGTCGAGGCGCTGCGCTCGGTCGGTCCATGCTCATGGAAGGCGGCGTTGTTGGTGTAACGACGCGCGGCCTTGCCGGCCTCGCCGTCGAGCGTGGCAGAGAAGAACAGCGTCTGGCGATCCTCGGGGCAAAGCGCCACGATGCGGTCGAGCGCCGGGCGGAAGCCCATGTCGAGCATGCGGTCGGCCTCGTCGATCACGAGGTGCTTGACGTTGTCGAGATTGAAAGCGCGGCGGTCGAGCTGATCCTCGAGACGGCCGGGCGTGGCGACGATGATGTGTGCGCGTTCAGCTTCCTTGGCCTGTTTGAGCAGTCCAACGCCGCCGTAGACGGCGGTGATACGCAGGGCGCGAGCGTGGGCGACGCCACGGATCTCGTCAACGATCTGGGTTGCGAGCTCACGGGTAGGGGCCAGGATCAGCGCAGACGGGCGGCGGGATTCGGCCTGAATGCGATCGACCAGCGGGATACCGAAAGCAAGCGTCTTGCCGGAACCCGTGGGGGAGCGAGCAAGGATGTCGCGACCTGCGAGGACATCACCGACCACTGCCTTTTGAATGGCGAAGGGCTCGGTGATCCCCTGTTTGGAGAGGGCGTGGACGACGGCATTCGACACGCCGAGGTCGGCGAACGACTTGGAAGACATGATTACTCCTGTGGGGCGGTGCGTAGGACCGCGGTGGTTCGGGGAGGCAATCGCTGACCCGAACCGCGCGTAGCGGTCTCGAAAAAGCACAGCCTCACGGGCAACGGCGTCGCCCGTACTATTCAACGTAGCAGGGCACTTGCCCTTGTGAGGTTCGAAAAGCCCTGGCAGCAGCGGAAATAGCCCTGGCAAGATTCGAACTTGCGTCTCGCCGGTTATGAGCCGGGTGCTCTCACCGCTGAGCTACAGGGCCATGCACGGGAAGGTACCGCTTCCACAGGCGTTGCCTGTCGCTCCACAGGCGTGGTCTGTCGCGGCTCCCGGTATTATCGGCGCCATGCATTTGGTAATCGCCTCAGGAATTCTTGATCTCGGCAAGTCGGTCAGCTCGTTCGGGCAGACCCTCGCGCTTGCCCTCACCTTCTTCGTCGTGCTCGGCGGCTTGGTGAACATCCTGATCGGTTACATCGTCGGCCAGGTAATGGTCGAGCGTAAGCAGAACGCCGCCCGGCGTCAGGCTTACGACGCCGCGCACGAATAATCGCGCAACAGTTTTAAGCGGTTTCTTTACGACCTGAGGTCTGGCGTGAAGGAACGATGGCGTGTAGCGTCGAAACAGACGCTGCCTATGAAGCAAGCTACCGCCACCCCCGCCGCCCTTGAGGCGCCCCACGGCCATCAGGCCCTTTCCGCTTACATCACGGCCCGCTTCGACGAGTTTTCTCGTTCGCAGAAGGACGTGGCTCAGTACATCGTTGACCATCTGGACGAAGCGGCGTTCCAGACGGCAGAAGAGCTGGCCCGTCGTGCCAACACCTCGTCCAGCACGGTGGTGCGCTTCTCGCAGGCACTCGGATTCGAGGGCTTCCCGGAGCTCCAGCAGGCTGCACGAGATGAGTACCGCCGCCGTCCGCCGTCAGGTGTCGAGACGTTGGCGTCAGGTGGACCGTTGTTCTCGCTCGACCACACGGAGTTCGAGTCGGTGCTGGCTGCAGACCATGTAAATGTCGAGGACACCGCCCACAAGCTTTCCCGTTCGGATGTTGAGGCCGCGATCGACGCGATCGTGTCCTCAGAGAAGGTGCTGATCGCCGGTACCGACCAGATGGCGTTCTTTGCCAGCTACCTGCGTCACCTGCTGATGCTTCTCGACCTCCGGGCTGAGATCGTCGCAAGCCCCTCACAGGAGGCGCTTGGGCGTCTCTCACGGATCGACGATCAGACCCTGGTGATCGGCCTTTCGGCCGGTCGTCCACATCCGCTGATCACGCGCACCATGAAGCTCGCGCGTCATCGCGGCGCCAAGACGATGGCGATCACCGACGCCACGCTGTCTGAAGTGGCGCGCCTGGCCCGCATCCGTCTCTACTACTCGTCCAACACGCCGGCCTTTGTGCGCTCGCACACGGCGTTGCTGTCGATCATCCAGGCGCTCGCGTTTGGCGTCTACAGCCGTGACGCGCAGCAGTACGACACACGCATTAAGGCTTTCCGCCTCAAATAAGAGGAAGTGGGGAACGTTGGCCGCCAGGAATGGCGGTCAACGTTCCGCGCTCCGGTAGGCCGGAAGTGTCTGGGTCGCCGCGGCGTGTTCCGGTTTCGGTCCGCGCGCTCGCGCCGCCGGTCGGTAGCGATGGACGTTATGTGCCACATCTGGCATAGAACGTCCATCGCTTGCTGCCGTCGGGCTGCTCGGGCCGTCACTGCCGCTTCGGTCAGCGCCCGGCGCCNNACCCGCGGACCCGCGGACCCGCGTAAACCCGTCAGCGTCTGGCGACGTAGAGCGACTGCAGCGATCGGCCGACGCGGCCCTCCGCGTCGTACAGCACCGCCTGGGCCAGGCCGATGCCGTTCTCAACCACCCGCGTCTGGGCGTCGAGGCCGATCCACTCCCCGCGGGGCTCGCGCTCGACGTAGACCGTGAGGTCGGGGTTGATAAAGATGTACTCGTTCCAGCTGAGCTCGGATGAGATGCCGTTCGGAAAGTCTGCTGCAGCAACGAGCCGCTGCAGCGCCGAGGGCTCCTCACCGGCAACGACCGGCATCTTGAAGCGGAACCAGGCGAAAGCGGGACCCTGCTCGTAGAAGTGGCCCTGCGCCATACGGACCTCGATGCCGCCGTTCACGTACATCTCGCGGCCCGCCGCGAAGATCGTGTCCTCCGTGAGGTTCTCGATGCCGCCGGGCGCGGGCAGCTCGACCGGCTCGGTGCTCACAGGGGCACGCTTGACCTTCAAGGCCCGGGCCTTGACCACCTCGACGCCATCCGGGGTCGAGAGCGACGCTTCGATCAGCTGGACCCTGCGTCCGGGTCTGACGAGTGCGGCCGATACGTGGAGGTCACCGAGCGGTGCGGGGCGCAGCAGCTCATAGGTGACCCGCGCGAGCTGTAGCGACTCGTCTGTGTCCTTCAGCTGCTCGATCGCTCGCATCAGGATCGCCGCCGCGGCACCGCCGTGCTGCGCGTTGGGGTCCCAAGGGCCGCGCGAGAAAGCGGTTGCGTGCACGAAACCATCACGCTGCTCATAGATCGCGTCGGTCACGCCCGGCAGCCTAGGGGAAGCCGCCCGCAGCCGCCCGGGCGTGCCGCTGCGGACAAGCTCAGAGCAGGGCTTTGGCCGTGCCGGGAACGGCCGCCCGGGTACACTGGACCCATGTCTTCAAACGGTCACACAACCCGCGACGAGGCCACCTTCACAGTCAAGGCCGGCCTCGCAGAGATGCTCAAGGGCGGTGTGATCATGGATGTGGTCACACCCGAGGAGGCGAAAATCGCTGAGGATGCGGGCGCCGCCGCCGTAATGGCGCTTGAGCGCGTCCCGTCCGACATCCGTCGCGATGGTGGGGTGGCCCGGATGTCCGACCCGGAGATGATCACCGGCATTCAGGAGGCCGTGTCGATTCCGGTCATGGCCAAAGCCCGGATCGGTCACTTCGCCGAAGCGCAGGTACTTGAGGCGCTCGAGGTCGACTACATCGACGAGTCCGAGGTGCT
>PLES01000040.1 GCA_003137075.1 Solirubrobacterales bacterium | reverse complement strand
ACCTTCAACCTTGGGATTAAGAGTCCCCTGCTCTGCCAATTGAGCTAACGGCCCTTGGGGAGGGATGATGTTAGCGAGGCGTGACTGACTCAGCCGTGACGCTGATCGCTCGCTGAACGCGTTGGATCAGCACTCGTCCGCGACGTATTGCTGGGCGTCCGTCGCCGAAGACTTGGCTGACGTGACTGTGGTCGCCCACTCAGTCTTATCGACCTTGGTCAGCAGCTTTGTGGCGGCGGCGGCGGCAAGTTCGCCCTTGCTTGTCTGCTTCGCGGCGAAGGAGTTGAGCGCCAGGCACTCGTAGCCTCTGATCGTGTCGGTCGAACCGGCAGCCTGTGTCTGGATCACGTACTGCCAGGCGTCGCCTGCGTCGCTCCACTGGCCCAGGGCCTGGTAGATATCGCCGGCGAGCAGCGAGGTGCCGAGGTCCGGCTTCTGCTTCGCGAGGCTCACGTACTTCACCCAGGCGTTGGCGCCCAGGTTCAGCTGCTGCTTGCCGCTCTTGGTGTACGTGTCCGTAGTGGTGTCGTAGTTGCTGCCGTTGCCAGCAGCCGTCCAGCGTGCCTGCACCAGCGAGGACCAAGCCGCAGCCGAGTCAGGATGCTTCTGGGTCGCCTTGATCGCTGCCTTGGTCTGCTGCTCGATCGCGGAGTTCTGGCCGCTGTTGGAGCTGCCGTTGCTGAACGCGTTGAGGATGCCGCCACTGTTGTTGCCGGTGCCCACACCCACGAGCAGCAGGCCGGACAGCATCAGCAGCGCCAGAATGATGTAGACGACGCGGACTGTGTTGCGGCGGGATTTGCTGCGGAGATCGAAGAGCATGGTGAGTGACGGGAGTTTGGTCTTGCGAGTTACTCAGTCGCCAGACGAACGCGTCGCGCGCCTTGCTTCAGCGAGCAGGCGGCTGCGGTTGCGGCGTTCGACGAATTTGAGCAGCACAATACTTGAGAGATACAGCACGACCAGTGGCAGGGTCTCCATGAACATGGTGACCGGATCCACCCCCGGGAGCGCGGCGGCAATCACCGCGATCAGCACGGTAGCGTAGCGCCAGTTCAGCGTCAGCGTGTGCGAGGTGATGATCCCAAGCTTCTGCAGCGCCAGTAGCAACAGCGGCACCTCGAAGGCAAGTCCGATTCCCATCATCAGGAAGATCTCGAACTTGTAGTAGGCCTTGGCCTGCAACAGGTTCTGGAAATCCCCGGAGTTGTAGCCCTGCAGGAAGTGGATTGCGGGCGGCACGATCGCGAAATACGTGAACACGCAGCCGGCCACGAACAGCAGCGGCGCCGCGATCATCGTGGGCACGGCGATCGATCGCTCGTTCTTGCTGAGCGCCGGGATCACGAACGCATACAACTGGTAAAGCAGGAGCGGCAGCGTGATCATCAGCGCGAAATAACCCACGACCATCAGCGTCGTTGTGAAGGCCTCGCTGACACCGATTGTGATCGGCTTCTCCTGGGCGGACGCGTCCCTGGGCAGTAGCTTCGACGCATGGCCGGCAAAGGCGCCCGCCGCCTCGAGCTCCTTACCGACCGCCGGTGGCACTGTCCTGACGCGCTGCAGCTGCTTCCCAGCGGCTGTCAGTTGCGCCTGGATTCCGGCGAAGTCCTTGCCCAGCGATGAGTTGACCTTCTGTTGCGCGCCCAGACCGGTGGTCGCGGCTGGTGGCAGCGCCCGGTTGAGGACCTTGATCAGCTGGCCGTTGAAGGCAAAGCAGAGGCAGAAGACGACGAACAACGCTCCCGCCGAGACGAACATGCGCTTGCGCAGTTCGTCGAGGTGGTCGATAACGCTCAGCCGGTCTTCATGGCTGATCGGGCGCAGCGCCGGCATGCGCGGAACGTCCGCTGAATCTGGTTAGGAGATCTTCGACTCGGAGCCGGTGCCCGCGTGCTCGCCGGACTTCGTGCCGGTGAGCTCGTGGCTGGTCTCGTCGTCCTTCACGCCGTCGGTGATCCCACCCTTGAACTCCTTGACGCTCGCGCCGAGCGCGCGGCTCAGCGCCGGCAGGCGGCTTGAACCGAAGAACAACAGCAAGATAAGGAGGACGACCACGCCGTCCTTGAAGGGGCTAGAAAGCATGCAGACTTCCCTCGTGGTGGCTAAGAACGTGAAGGATACCGGCTCCGCGGCGCAGTCTTCGATCGCTAGGTGGTCTAGAACACGCCGCGATTGCTAAAGCCCGCTTCAGAACTGGCCGATACGGGCTTTGTCACGGAGCACAGAATGAGCCACAAGAACGAACATAACCCCGCAGTCCGCCGCATCGTTCTACCGAGCGGACGGATGATCGAAGTGATCCGCTACCAGGACAAGCCTGAGACCGGTACTCGCGAACTCCACATCTGCCCAACCTGTGAGTCACAGCTGGTGCAGCCCGTCGCGTGGAGCGACGCCGGAGACGATCGCTGGGACCTGACGCTTGAATGCCCGAACTGCTGCTGGACTGAAACCGGCAACTTTGACAGGCAGGAAGTTGAAATCCTCGAGGATCACCTCGACGAGGGCCTGGGTGAAATGATCGCTGACCTTCAGCGCCTCACCCACGCCAACATGATCGCTGAGATCGACCGCTTCGGCGCGGCACTCGAAGCGAACCTGATCCTCCCTGAAGACTTCTAGGCGCGCGGCCTACTGGTCGCGCGGTTGTTCAGGAATAACGCTCCACGACGCCGTCGGCAACCAGCTCAAGCGTTGAGCGTTGGGCCGCGGAGATACTCGCCGGCAGCTCACCCTTGGCTTCGGCAACCACGCCCAGAGCGTGTTCGCGCGCGACCTGCAGGGCGCCGGTCGCCTCAATGCGGTCGCACAAGACAGCAGCCTGATCGGCGGTACGAACCTCGCGTAGATCAAGCTGCGCCAGCGAGGCGTCGCGGGCGAGCGCCTCGATCAGCGGCAGCGTGACGGTCCCGTCCAGCAGGTCCGCCCCACGCGGCTTGCCGGTCCGCTCGGGCGGCCCCGTCACATCGAGGACGTCGTCCAAGAGCTGGAACGCGATCCCGATCCGCTCTCCGAATCGTCCAAGCCCGTCGACATCGCCGGCGCCCGCGACCGCTCCAAGCTCGCACGCGGCCCGGAACAGGACCCCGGTCTTGAGCCGGCAACGTTCGAGATAGCGCTCGCGCGACACATTCACGTCCCACGAGTCGGCGCGCTGCATCAGCTCGCCCTCTGCCAGCGAACCGGCCGCCTGCGCGAGCAGCCGGATCGGCTCGATCTCGCCGCCTTGCGCCAGCTCCGCGAAAGCCCGCGAGAACAGCAGGTCGCCGGTGGCGAGCGCGATCAGCCGGCCGCCGGCAGCGACCACGGTCGGACGACCTCGGCGCAGGTCGGCACGATCGATCACATCATCGTGCACGAGCGTTGCTGCGTGGACGAGCTCGACCGCAACCGCGGCTCGAACGAGCGCGTCGCTTTGAACCACCGGGACGCCCGCGGCGACGCAGACCAGCAATGGGCGCAGCCGTTTGCCGCCGGCGGAAATCGTCTCGCCGGCGTGACGCGCGAGCGTCGCGCCGTGCTCGGAGGCCAGCGCGCCCATCCTTTCCTCGACGCGGCGCATGACCAGTGTGGTCTCAGCGCCACCGGCAACGGTGACCGCCTGGACCGACTCAGCCGCAGCACTCGATGCTGCCTGGGAAACGCTCACGCAACAACGGTACCGACGTGGAGCGCGATGATGCCCCCGGCGGTAAGGATGTAGCGGATCTCAGCCAGGCCGGCCTGTGACATCCTGGCGGCCAGTTGCTCGGGTCCCGGGAAGCGGCGCACCGAGTTCGGCAGGTAGGTGTACGCGTCAGAGTCGCCCGCGAGCTTGCCGAGCACCGGCACCACCCGATCAAACCAGAGCTTGAAGAAGGTCGACAGCGGCGGGCGCTCGGGGGTGGTCATCTCGAGGATCACGACATGACCGCCGGGCCGCACGACGCGCGCGAGCTCCCGCAGCCCCTGGTCCAGATCCGAGAAGTTGCGCACGCCGAAACCGACCGTGGCGGCATCAAACTCGTTGGTCGCGTGCGGCAGCAGCAGCGCGTTGGCCTGCTCGAAGCGGATCGGGGCGGCTTGCGCACCGGCGACACCGGTGCCGGCCTTGCGCCGCGCGATCGTAAGCATCTCTTCGGAGAAGTCGGCGCCAACCACTTGACCGGCGGGACCGATCTGTCGCGCGAGCTCAAACGCGAGATCACCGGTACCGGTGGCCACGTCAAGCACGCGGCTGCCCGGACCGACATATGCGAGTTTGACCGCACGGCGGCGCCACTCGTGGTGCAGGCCGGCGGTCATCACCGAATTGAGGCGGTCGTAGATCCCAGCGATGCGATCAAACATCGCCTCGACCTGCGGCTCCTCGAGGGTGCCGCTTGAGCTATCAGGGGTATCAGTCATAGACGTAACGCGAGTAGCGGCCCAGGTGGGCCGCTACCGGAGACCTGCTACTGAAGCATCGAGAGGAACTGGACCAGATTCTCGAACTTCTTGGGCGACTGTGTTGCCAGGCCCTTGAAGGACGGCATCGGCGCGGTCGGGTTTCTCAGCGTCGAGGCGATCGCGCCGGGGCGCAGGATCTCGCCGACATGGGTCAGCGGCGGTCCGGGGCCGTTGTTGCCGTTGTCACCGATCACGTGACAGCCCAGGCAGCCGGACTCACCGACCACAACCTCACCGGCGGTGAAGGTGGCCCGCTGGGACGCACTCAAACCGGACGGCGGTGGCAGCGTGACCTGGTTGGGTGAGCCGGTGCTGGCTCCAGAGTAGGTCAGGAAGGCGATGCAGGCGATCGTTGCGAGGCCCGCCGCGAGCGCGATCGGACGGCGCGTTATCAAGCGCTCCGGATTGCGGTCGTAGAGCGGCAGCAGGAACAACATGATCATGCAGAGCGTCGGCACGCCCAGCGTCGCGAACGGCGTGAACTTCGGCACGTTCTTCATCACCCGCAGAACTTCGAAAAGGAAGAAGAAGTACCAGTCCGGGCGTGGTACGTAGGTGGTAGTGGTCGGGTTGACCTTCGGCCCGAGCTCCGCGCCGAACAGCAGCGAGAGCACCATGATCACGATCATCACGATCACGGCCATCATCGAGTCCTTCGCTACCGCGTACGGGAAGAACGGCTTGCCCTCGTTCTTCAGCAGCGAGTATTCGCGGAGGTACTGCTCTTTTTCAGCTTGATTCATACGTGCTCAGCTCAGACTTCCACGTATTCGGTCACGGCCTCAGGCTCATGCGCCTTGACCCAAGGCGGTGCCGAGATGCCGAGCTTCGTGACCAGGTAAAGGTGGAAGCCGATCAGCGCGGCCATGATCCCGGGGATCAGCAGCATGTGAATCGCGTAGAAGCGGGAGAGCGTTGTAGCGCCAAACTCAGGCCCGGCCCGCAGGAAGTCACCCAGATAGGGGCCGATGAACGGTCCCGTGTTGTTGATGTTCACGCCGACGATCGTCGCCCAGTAGGAGCGCTGGTCGAACGGCAGCAGGTACCCGGTGAAGCCCATCGCCATGGTCAGGATGAGCAGTACGACACCGATGATCCAGGTGAGCTCGCGGGGATACTTGTAGGCGCCGAAGAAGAACACGCGCCCCATGTGCATGAAGATCAGGATGATCATCACCGACGCGCCCCACTTGTGCATGCCGTGCACGAACTGGCCGAGGAAGACGTTGTCGTTGATGTTGCGAATCGACTCGTAGGCGCCGCCGGCGACGTCCGGGCGGTAGTACATCGCCAAGAAGACGCCGGTCACGGCCTGGTTGAGAAACGCGAACAGCGTCGCTGAACCAAGCGTGTAGGCCCAGTTGATGCCCTTTGGGACCTTGCGGAACATCAGCCAGCGCACACCAGGTGAGAGCGCTGTGCGCTCGTCGATCCAGTCGACGACCGTCAGCCCGGCTTCAGCAGCGGCCTCGATCGGGGCCAACTGAGGCTCCCCGACGTGGTCGGGATCGGCCGGCTTAGCGCGTCCCAAAAGCTTCGGCAGCGGCATCGATCAGCCCCCCGGGACCACCGGCGGGGCCGGCAGATTGGCGGTGGATGGCAACACCGACGTTGAGAAACGCGCCGGATACAGGTACTGGCCGATGCCGTCCAGCGGCTCGCCCGGGTCGCGCGGCGAGAAGCGCTCGAGCTCCGAGTTGACCGAGTACCGCGGGCCGATGTAGACGTAGCCGTCGTGCTCGAGCGTGTAGAAGCGGTCAAGCGGGCGCACCGGCGGGCCGCCGGCGACCTCTCCACGGAAGTTGTAGACGCCGCCGTGGCAGGGGCAGATGAAGCGCTCGGCGGCCGCCACGTAACGGACTGGGCAGCCGAGGTGCATGCAGCGCGATGAGAGCGCCACGAAATTGTTGAGCACGTAGCCGTTCTTGCTGAACAGCGCCTCGGTGTCGATCGCGGGGTCGCGCTTACGGACATAAGCGAGCGACTCGCCGGCTTCACCGATGCCCTCGACGATCGTCAACACCTTGGTCGTGTAGGCATCCTGCGTGAAATCTTCGGGCTTGCCGATGATCTGCCACTGGAACGGCTCGCGGTCAAAAATCGGGCCGAGCGCGAAGCCGAGCGCCGGCAGCGTGAAGGCGGCCGCGGCGATTCCACCTGCGCTGTGCGCGATACCGGTCATGAAACGCCGGCGGGTGACGGTCTCACCCTCAAAGGCGCCCGGCATCTTGCGATCGGCGGTGTACTTCGAAGATTGCTTGTGTCGATCTGCTGGCATCTAATTTTCGGTTCGAATCAGGGCCACAGCCCGGCTGCGGCACGTAAGCCTACAGTCAAAGCCGGAAAGGAGCTTCGTACCCCTCAGCCGCCGCTTTCCAGCCGGGCTTCAGCCTCGGCGAGCAAGCCCCGCGCAACAGCGGTCTCGCCCTCGGCATATGCCTGCGCAACGCGGGAAATCAGCTCAGCGAGCCTGGCCGTCTCCTCCACATCGCCGAGCGCGGCGAGCTTGAGCAGCCCGCTCGCGTAGCTCTGGTCGCCGAGCAGCAGGTCGAGATCCGGGTCCGCGGAATCAGGGTTCTCATAGTGCAGCCGAGCGCCCCCGGCGATGTCAGCGATCACCTCGGCGTAGGGGTTGTCGCTCATCCGATCTCCGCAAAGGCATCGGCCGCGGCCGCGGCCGTACGGTCGATGTCGGCCTCGGTGTGAGCCAGCGACGGGAACCAGGCCTCGAACTGTGACGGCGGCGGGTAGACGCCGCGGGCTAGGAGCGCGCGGCACCAAGCCCCATAGGCCTGCTGGTCGCAGGCGGCGGCTTGGGCGTAGTCGCTGACGCGGTCTGCGCTGGTGAAGAAGGGGGTCAGGAGGCCGGTCACCTGCTGAACGTGCACCGCGCGTCCCGCGCTCGCCGCAGCTTCGCGCAGTCCGGCGGCGAGGCGGTTCGTCAGCCGCTTGAGTCGCTCGTAGGCGGCCTCGTCAAGCTTGGCCAGGGTCGCGAGGCCGGCGGCCACCGCCAGCGGATTGCCTGAGAGCGTGCCGGCCTGGTAGACGTCTCCGGACGGGGCGATCCGCTCCATCAGCTCGCGGCGCCCGCCGTAGGCGGCGGCAGGCAAGCCGCCGCCTACGATCTTGCCCATCACGGTCAGATCGGGATCGAGGCCGAGCAGCCCCTGGCCACCGCCGGGCGCGACCCGGAAGCCGGTGATCACCTCGTCGGCGACCAGCAGGGCGCCGTTCTCGCGGGTGCCGAGCGCCAGTTGATCGAGGAAGCCGGGCAGCGCCGGGACGACGCCCATGTTGGCCGGGACGGTCTCAAACAGCACCGCCGCGAACGCGTGCGTTGCAAACGCCTGCTCCACGGCAACGGGATCGTTCCACGGAATCGTGACGGTCGTCGCGGTGGCGGCCGCAGGCACGCCGGGGCTTCCGGGGATTCCCTGGGTTGCGACGCCCGAGCCCGCCTGCGCGAGCAGACCGTCCACGTGGCCGTGGTAGGCGCCGGCGAACTTGAGCAGCTTCTCGCGGCCGGTGACGGCGCGAGCCAGGCGGATCGCGCTCATCGACGCCTCAGTGCCAGACGAGGTCATCCGCACCATCTCAACAGAGGGCAGGCGGCCGGCGATCTCCGCGGCCAACTGGACCTCGCCGGCGGTTGGGGCGCCGTAGGAGGTGCCTCGGGCCGCAGCCGCGGTGACGGCGGCGATCACGTCCGGTTCGGCGTGGCCAAGGATCAGCGGGCCCCAGGAGCAGACCCAGTCGATGTACTCGTTGCCATCCTCATCGGTCAGGTAGGCGCCCTTGCCGGATGCGATGAACAGCGGGTCGCGGCCGATCGAGCGCATCGCCCGCACCGGCGAGTTGACGC
>PLES01000089.1 GCA_003137075.1 Solirubrobacterales bacterium | reverse complement strand
GCCAAAGCCGAGGGCCGCGACCGCGTCGCTGTCGCGGCTGTCAAGGTTGCTTGAAACCGCTGCCGGTGACCCCATCCGGCGCGTTGTGGCCCCGGCCGGCCGGACCCGTTCTCGGATGTATCGATGCATAGCTGCGAGGATTCGGACCCCGCAGAGTGAGATCGGCTCACAGGGCTCGGCGGCTCACCTGAGCCTGAGTTGGGCGAAACCGCCCAGATGAGAACCAGCGACCGAAATCTTGTTAAGATTTTGGTATCGCGAGCGACCGGTGGCTCGCAACCACGGATGGGGGCTTTATGCGACGGATATCGCGGGGTTTACTAGTTGCGTTAGTGGTCGTCGGATCGCTTGGATGCGCTGGCGCCGCGCTTGCTGACGGGATCACCAACGGCGGCGACGATCTACGCACAGGGTGGTATCCGAACGCCCAGATCACACCCGAGGTGGTGAAGGGTGGCAGCTTTGGGCAGCTCTGGTCCGCCAACGTCACGGGCCAGGTCTATGCGCAGCCGTTGGTGGCGACCAATCCGGGTGGCTCGCCGGAGAGCGTGATCGTCACGACCGAGGAAGACAACGTCTACGCGCTGAACCCGAATACCGGCGCACAGCAGTGGACGGACAGCCTGGGGACACCGTGGAACCCGGCGGACATCGGGTGCGCGGACATCCAGCCCTATCGGGGCTCGACTTCGACACCGGTGATCGACCCAACCACCAACACCGTTTACCTCACCCATAAGACCTATGACGGGACGGGCGACGCCGAATGGTTCATGGATGCGCTCAACATCTCCACCGGTGCCGAGCAGCCCGGATTTCCGAGACAGCTGAGCGGGAACGCCGACAACTTCCCATCGCAGGCGTTTGATGCCCAAACCGAGGATCAGCGTCCCGGCCTGCTGCTGATGAACGGCGTCGTATACGCGGCGTTCGGCGGCAACTGTGACACCGCACCATGGCAAGGCTGGATCTTCGGGGTCTCCGCCAGCAGCGGGCAGATCACGGCGAGATGGTCTGATAACCCATCTGAAGACCCTGCTGACGATGGCGCCGGGATCTGGCAATCAGGCGTCGGGCTCACGTCAGACGGACCCAACACGCTTCTGTTCGTCACTGGCAACGGCGGATCGCCGACTGTGCCGGCTTCGGCGAGCTCGATCCCTGACTCCTTTGGGGAATCGGTCGCGCGCCTGGACGTCGGCACCAATGGCAAGCTCACACCGGTCGACTTCTTCGCTCCCTTTGACGACACCGCACTCGATGCTTGGGACGCCGACTTCGGCGCCGGCGCGGTTGTGGGGCTCCCGCCCGCGTACTTCGGCACCACTGCGACGCCCGACCTGGGTGTGGTGGTCGGCAAGGAGGGCTACCTATACCTGCTCAACCTTCAGAACCTCGGCGGGTTCGAACAGGGCCCTGGCGGCGGTGACGATGTGGTCCAGCGGCTGGGTCCGTTCGGCGGTGTCTGGGGACGCGCCGGAGTCTGGCCGGGTGACGGCGGCTATATCTACGTACCGACCTCCACGGGCGAAAGCAACGGCGGGCTCTTTGACGTCTACAAATATGGGGTGACAGGCAGCGGCGCCGCCTCGCTTTCAGCTGCCGGCAGCGCAGCCGACACGTTCGGCTGGGGCAGCGGCTCACCAGTGATCACCTCCGACGGCACCGCTTCGGGCAGCGCGCTCGTCTGGATGGTCTGGAGCGCCAACCGCACCGGATCCGACGCCCAACTTCAGGCCTACAGTGCGGTCCCGGTCAACGGCATATTGCAGCAGGTCTACGACGCGGCAATCGGCACCTCCACCAACTACAGCACGCCGGGTGTCGGGAACAACGGCAAGCTCTACGTCGGCACGCGCGACGGCAAGGTTCTGGCGTTCGGCTCGCCGGTGACGGAGCCGGTCGACGGATCCTCACTCACCTTCCCGGCTACCCCGATGGGATCCACCAGCAGTCCGCAGACACTCACGCTGACCGCCAACGAGCCGGTCCAGATAACCGGGATCTCGTCCTCCTCGACCCAGTTCACGCTCGGCACCCCATCGACGACGCTGCCTGCGGCAGTTGGGACAGGCGGCGACATCTCGATCCCAGTCAGCTTCTCACCGAGCGAGATTGGCCCTGTGGGCGGCGATGTCACGGTCACGACCGACGCCGGCACCGTTTCGATTCCACTCTCAGGCACCGGTGAGACGACATCTCCTGATCTGATCGGAAATCAGGCCGGACTGTCGCTCGGCGGCACCACCGTGGGCGACACTTTGAGCGGCACGGTCACCTTTACCAACGCCGGCGACGCGCCGCTCACGATCCACGGCGTGACACTTCCGGCCGCGCCGTTCACGGCCGTCGGGGCTCCCGCCGTTGGCGACCAGATCCAGCCCAACCAATCCGTGACCGTCGAGGTCAACTTCACACCCACGGCGGTCGGTCAGTTCTCCGACGCCGTCGAGCTCGACAGTGACGGCGGCGACGTGAGCATCGGCGTTGCCGGCAGCGCGAGCCTTCCGGGCGTGCTGCAGATCTCCAGCGAGAACAACGCTTTCGGCGATATCGCGGTAGGCACGACCATGACCGAGTCCTTCACGCTGACCAACAGCGGCGGCTCCGCTGTCACTGTCAACAAATCGAAGCCACCGTTCGGCGGCGAGTTCACAGCGACGAGCTCACTACCTGAGGGAACGACTGTGAATCCCGGACAGACGCTTACAGAGACCGTGCAATTCACGCCGACGGCCGACGGCGCGGCGACCGGCGTATGGCAGATCACCGGCAATGACGGATCAGGCCTGCATCAGGTCGAGTTCACCGGCACCGGTGTGACGCCGCCTGTCACACCGATCGCGACTACAACCACTGCGACGACCGGGATCTCTGCCACCACGCCCATCACGGTCGCCCAGGTGGTCGAGAAGCCGCGGACGCCGATGATCTCACCATCGGTGCTCCGCACGACGACGATCGCGAGCGCCTACATCACCTACGCCGCGCTACTCAAAGCCACGTCCTACTTCACGCTCGAGCGCGCGGTGGGCGGACGCCGCAACGACGGGCGGTGCGTCGGTGTTACTACACGCAACGAACGGCTCGCGAGCTGCGTGCGATGGGTGATAGTCGCGAAGTTCGTTCACGCCGACACCGTCGGCGTGAACCGCTTGAGGTTGGTCAAGATGGTCTCACGGACCCGGCTCAGACCCGGAACCTATCGCCTGCGCTCGATGCTTGACGACAGCGAGGGCGCTCCGTCCATGTTCCTCACTCAACTGAACATTAAGCGACCGGCGTAAGCCCGGGTCAGTGTCACCTCGCTAACGCTGATTGGCTGAATTCGTCCGCGGCCGACGGGCCGCTCAGTCACAGGAGCTTGGCTGGCAGGCGGCGAGCCATTCGGAGACCCGACTGGCAGTGACTCGCGGGTCCGGCCCGGCGTCAAACTCAGCGGCCGCTTCACCGCTGCCGGGAGGTTCGTAGAGAGCCAGTTGCTGACCGAGCAGCTCGGGAGCCATGAAATGCCCTTGACGTTGCTCAAGGCGAGCGGCGAGTTCACCCACATCCGCGCGCAACATCGCGAACCGAACCTGCGGCGCGGCAGCAAGCAGCGTCTCGCGGTATCGCTCAGCGAGTGCCGAGCAGGCAACAACGCCGCCCTCTTGCTGGTGTTCGGCCAGCCAGCCGCCGACTCTTGCCAGCCAGGGAGCACGCGCCGTGTCGTCGAGCCCGACACCAGCTCTCATGCGCGTGATGTTTTCCGCTGAGTGCAGGTCATCGGCATCGCAGAACGGGACGTTGAGCGCGCTCGCCAGCAGCTCACCCACGGTTGTCTTGCCGACGCCGCTAGGTCCTCCGACGACGACCAGCGCGGCGCTCACCGGTTGAGCGCAAATGCCGCCAGCGAGCTGTCGTCGGCGGTCCCGCTCATCAGGTCGGCGATGGCCTGACCTGTCGCCGGGGCGAGGCTCAGACCGAGCATGTTGTGCCCGGTTGCCGCGAAGATCCGTTCAGACCGTCCCACCCGACCAACGTACGGGAGGCCGTCAGGAGTCATCGGCCGCGCCGCCGACCATTGCTCGCGGATGTCCGCCCAGTCAACTCCGCCCAGGAACGGGGCCGCCGCCTCGGCGATGCGATCGATCCTGCTCTGCATGGCACCGTTGGCGCCGGCTCCAAGTTCCATCGTGCCGGCGATTCGCAGCCGGGTTGCGTCCAGCGGGGTCGCACCGACGTGTGCCTCCCCCAATAGGACTGTGTACGTGGGCATCACCTCAGGCAGGACCGTGAAGCTGTACCCCTTCCCTGGGACCATCCTGATGCGGGCACCAAGGCGTCGGAGCAGTTTCGTCGATCCGAGCCCTGCCGCGATAAGGACCTGGTCGAACCCCGCCTCATTGCCCTGCTGTGAAACCACTGCCGAGCCTTTCTTCTCTGCCACCGCGGTGACCGCGGAGTCCTCGTTGATCGTCACGCCGTTCTCTGACAGATGCTGGTGCAGCTGATCCACGAACTTCGAGGGATCGCCGAATCTGACGTCAGAGCGCAGGAAGCCCCACTGCGCCGCCGGCCCAAGGCTGGGTTCCAGAGCGCGTAGGTCGGCTGGACCGAGGAACTCGCCAGGGGCCTGAGTGAGGCCCAGCGAGGCGAGCCGGCGTGCGGCTTGCCAGTCACTAAGCGCGGTCTCTCGCACCTGAAACGCGCGCAGGTTCCCGGTCGCCTCGAAATGGTTCCCTATGCCCGCCTCCGCCAGCTCGTCAAAGAGCACAGCGCGGACACGGTTGAACTGGTCAAGCTTGTTAAAGGCGTCGAGATAGGCGCGCGAGTTGGAGTTGAGCGCAAAGCGGCCCAGAAAGGGCGCGAGCTCAAAGAGCGATCGCGGATGCACGTAGAACGCGCTTGAAGGACTGAACCAGTGATGCAGCGCGTCCCGGACCATGCCGGGCGCCGGCAACGGGTCAGCGGTGACTATCTGTCCCCCATTTCCACGGGAAGCGCCCGATCCGACCGTCGCCTCCTCAAAGATCGTGACCTGGTGTCCGCGTCGCTGCAGGTAGAACGCTGAACACAACGCGATCACTCCACCGCCGACGACCGCCACGCGGTGTCCATTTGTTCGCTGTTGCGTCAACACACTCTCCTCACTGTTGGCTCGCTCACCTGAGCGCCCTCTCGCGTACGCCGTGACCCGGCAGCAAGATCTTTGCACTACCGGAATACGTTTTCCAGAATAGCGCAAATAAGTGCCCGAACGAGTACCACCTCTGAGCCTATGTTTACCTGCCCGCGGCGCTACTTTCAGTGGCGCGCGGGCGTGCTCGCACGAAGCTGCACGCTTGACTCGACCGAGCGAACTGCGGTGCGAGCCCCACGCTCGCTGAGCCCGAGCTCGACGGCCTGGGCGCCCACCTGTTTGAGCGGAATTCGCACGGAGGTGAGCGCAGGAACCGTGTCCCGCAACGGGGCGACATCGTCGTAGCCGGCAAGCGCGACGTCCGCCGGCACGGCGACGCCACGGCTGCGCAGGGCGGCCAGCGCCCCCAGCGCCATCATGTCGTTGACCGCGAACACCACCTCGGTCTGCTCTATCAGGGAGGCGTTCATCTCACTGGCGACGGTGTGGCCGCCCTCCCAGCTGAACGCGCCTCGCAAAACCTGCGACGGGGCTAGCTCGATATCAGCTGCGGCGAGCCCTTCGCGGAAGCCGAGCACCCGATCCTCAGCGGCGCCGCGCTCGTCTGGGCCGGCGATCACAGCGAAGCGAAGGTAGCCGAGCCCGAGCAGGCTCTGCGCGAGGGCCCGCGCACCCCTGCGGTTGCCCAGTTCTACCGCGTCGAACGGCATACCGCTCTCACTGATGTCGACAGCGCGACCGCCGTCGGCCTCGTACGCCTCGAGCTCGGCCCGAATCTCGCTGGCGACTTCACCGCTGCCACGGGGGCTGCCGGCGATGATGATCGCCCGGGAGCGCTGCGAGCGGAACAGCCTGATCAGCTCGAGCTCCCGGCTCGCCTCGCGTTTGGTCACCGACACGGTTACGTGCATGCCCTCCAGTTCGGCGCGCTCGATCACACCCTCGGCGATCCATGAGAAGTAAGGGTCGGTCACCTCACTGATGATCAAAGCGATCGTCGAGCGATCGCCGCGGCGCGTTGACTGTGCCGACGCGTTGGGGACGTAGTTAAGCTGCTGTGCCGCCTCCAGCACGCGTGCGACGTTCTCCTGCTTAACCTTGCGCGCGCTGCCGTTCAGCGCCCGGGATGCCGTCGCCTGCGAGACCCCCGCCATGCGCGCGACGTCGACGATCGTCGCGGCGCGTCGACGCTTGGCCGGCCGCTGAATCGATGTGCCGCTCTCCCCCGGTGAGGTCACGCGCGCATTCTAGGCACGCGCGCCCCCGCCGCGCCGATCGCGCGGTGGGGCCTGAGGGATGCCTCCCCGGCTAGGTCCCCGAATCGTCGCCAGGCACAAACACAGCAAAGTGGGTGCCTTGATCGTCGGTACAGGCGAAGACTTCGCCAAAGGGGGTCGCGACCGGCTCCGCGCTGCCACCGTTCGCTCGGATCAGCGCAGCGGTGGCGACTATGTCCTCGGTCACGAATTCGAGCGCGGTGCGGTCCGAGGGCTCGACCCCCTCGGGCAACTTGGCGAGCCCGCCCCAGGGCTCGGTATCCCAGATACGCCGTCCGCCGCTCGGTCGGGCATTGCTGAAGGTCCAGCCAAACACCTTGCCGTAGAACTCCACGGCCCGGTCAACGTCCTTGACTTCCAGCGACCAGTAACTCAGCTGAGCGATCACAGACTTCTCCTTTGGATCCGCGTGAGCAGTCACTTCGTGCCGAACTGGCTGACGAAGCTCTGAGTGCGCGGGTTGGTGGGATTGCGGAAGAGCTGATCGGGCGTGCCCTGTTCAGCTATCTCACCGCCGTCCAGGAAGACAATCCGGTGCGATACCTCGGCCGCGAAAGCGAGTTCGTGGGTGACGATCACCATCGTCATGCCTTCGCCGGCGAGCTCACGCAGAACCTCGAGCACCTCGCCGACAAGTTCCGGATCCAGCGCCGACGTTGGTTCGTCGAACAGCACCACCTTCGGCTGCACCGCGAGCGTCCGCGCGATCGCCACACGCTGCTGTTGTCCGCCCGAAAGCTCGTGAGGGAAGCTGCCCATCTTGTCCGCCAGACCGACCTTGCGAAGCATCGACGCGGCACGGGCAAGCGCATCGAGTCTCGAGAGCCCAATGCCCTTCGTCATCGGCAGCGAGACGTTCTCCGCGGCCGTCAGGTGAGGGAACAGGTTGAACTGCTGGAAGACCATTCCGACTCCACGGCGAAACTCCACGAGGCCGCGCCCGTTGACCTTGAGGCCGTCATCGAAGGCGGTGATGCCGTTGGCGCGGACAACACCGGCGTCGGGCATCTCGAGCAGATTCATGCAGCGGATCATGGTGCTCTTACCTGACCCGCTGCGGCCAATGATCGAGACGTGCTCGCCGTTCTGAACGCTCAGCGAGACCCCTTTCAAAACCGGGGTCGGCTCGAACCCGCGCCCACGCCGCTGCGGTGGATAGGTCTTGTAAAGCTCGCGTACCTCGATCGCCGGAAGCGCCGACGGGGTCGCAGCTGGCGACGCCGGCGCGCCGATCGTGACCTCTCCAGCTCCCTCGCCGCTCATGCCACAGCTCCGATCTCACGTAGCTCCGCCTCGAGCCGCCTGCGGCTGCGCTGACGGTTCTTACCTGCCTTCAGGCGAGTCTCGTACCAGACCACCAGCCGCGAGAGTGGGAAGCAGAACGCGAAGTAGATGCCGCCGACGATCAGGTACACCTTCATCGGCTCGAAGTTCGCGGCCGTGATGTTCTCCGCCGAGGTCAGGAGTTCCGCGCCGCCGATCACGGAGATCAACGATGTGGTCTTGAGCACATCGACGACCATGTTGCCGGTGGCCGCCAAGGAGAGACGGAAGGCCTGAGGCAGGATGATGTTCCAATAGACGGCGAAGGTCGAAAGGCCTACCGCGTAGCCGGCTTCACGCTGCCCATTGGGCACGCCCTGGAGGCCGGCACGGAAGATCTCGGAGAGGTAGGCGGCGTAGCAGACCGTGAGCGCAAGCGAGCCCGCTATCAAGCGATCGAAGATGATGCCGATGCTCGGTAGCCCGAAGTAGATGATGTACAGCACCACCAGTAGCGGCGTGTTCTTGAGCAGCTCCGTGTACACGATGGCGACCCATCTGACGGGAGCCCACTTACCGACCTTCATTAGCGCCAGGACCAGCCCGAGCAGTAGTGAACCGGCCAGCCCGAGTGCGGTGAACTCAAGCGTGTGAAGCGTTGCGTAGCCGAGAGCCGGCCAGTAGAGAGAAGAACCCATTTCGCGTCTTTCCGATCAGGTGCGCAACTGGTGAGATGGTTCAGGCGGCCGGGTCATGATGACTCGGCCGCCCTCCCCAAGTTTCACTGCAATCCTGCGTTAGCCCAAGCCGAGGGCCGGCGCGGTCCAGCTCTTCGGACGATCGACTCCGCGGCGATTGAGCACCGCTGAGGACGGCGTCAGGTAAGGCGTGGGGTTGGCCACACCGAAGTCCGTCAGCGCCTTCTCGATTGTCTTGTTGATCCACATCGCCTGGATCTGCGCGTTCATCGCCGCTTCGAGCTTGGTCTCCTGCTTGGGCAGATAGAAGACCTCCTGGTTCTCCAGGAACGTCGCGTACAGGGGGTTCGACTTGGCCTGCGCCGCAGTTATCTGCAGCGGGATGCTCTGGTAGTGGAACTGCGGCTTGATCTTCTTGACGTACTGATCCTGCAGCGCGTCGATGAAGCCGAACTTCAGGCGCCCGATCGTCAGGTCGCTGTAGATCTGATCAGCGCTCTGATAGGTGGAGACGCTCGCGCCCTTGATCGCCTGAACAGCCTGGATCCAGTTGGCTCCGACCAAGACGCCCACCGTCTGGCCCTGAAGCCCTGCGATTGTGTCGACGTGCGAGCCATCCGGCTGCAGCACCGCGGCGCGCGAGTAGTAGATCGGATCCGTCATCAGACCCTGTTTCGCACGAGCGGCTGTCCAAGAGAGCTCGCCCATCGCGACGTCAATCCGGTGCGACGCAATACCGGCGAGCATCGCCGGGAACGCCATTACCTGAACGTTGACCTTGAGATGCAGCACCGCCGCAATCTCATTCAGGTCGGTGCAGTCGATACCAACGCACTTGCCGTTGACATCGTCTACGTACGGCAGTCCGCCGGCATAGATGCCGACAGTGATCTCCCCAGGATGGACCAGGTCGTAAGGGTTGGCCGCTGCAGCATGGGCGGTCTTACCGCTCGCGCTGGCGACACCGCTGATCGCCAGGATGGCGCTACCAACAACCGCCGCCGTTACGGCACGCAGCCGAAATCGTCTATTCATCGAGATTGCCTCGCTCCCCCAGCGCGGCACGTCCTATTCAAAGGGCGGTCAACAGCGCGCCAAAAGGCGCACGATCGAGCGTCATCAGAAGAGTTCGCAGCGCGTTGGAATACGTTTTCCAGAACAGCGGTGAAACTACCACGCACTCCGGGGGGTGTCAAGACGGCGTAATTGACCTAACAGAAGCCGAAGGCAACACACTTCTGCCGTGGTGGCGAGCCGTGCTGGGCGGACCGCGCTGGGCCGCCGGACACAGTCAAGAAGTCCTGCCGCGTCAGCCGCCCGATCCGCGGGCGACGACATTGATCAGCGGTCTTCCATCGATGAGCCGCCCTAGCTGGTCCGCGATCAGGGCGACTGCCCGCTCGCGCCAGCGTTCCGTGCCGCCGCCGACGTGCGGGGTGATGATCACGTTCGGCATTGCCCAGAGCGGATGTTCCTGGGGCAGTGGCTCGGGGTCGGTCACGTCAAGAAAGGCGGAGATCCGTCCGGCACGCAGATGCGACACGAGCGCCTCGGTGTCGACTACGCGGCCGCGTGCGACGTTGGCGACGATCGCCCCATCCGGCAGCGCAGAGAGGAACTTGTCGTCGACGAGCTGGTCCGTTTGCGGCGTGTGCGGCAGCGCCAGCACGACGATCTCCCCGTGCGGCAAGAGCTCGGGCAGGCTCTCGATGCCGGCGATGCCGGCTCGGGGCGTGCGACCGACGAGCGTCACCCGTGCTCCGAACACTTCCAACGCCTGCGCGATCCTGCTACCGATGTCTCCGGATCCGATCATCAGGACGTTGCGACCCGAAATCTCGCCGCGGTGCTGCGGGGACCAACGGTGAGCCGCCTGTTCGAAGAGATAGAAGGGTAAGCCGCGAACCAGTGCCAGCACGCCGGCGACGGCCAGCTCAGCAGTGGAAGCGCCGTGCACTCCTCGCCCGTTGGCGAGCACCACCCGGGGCGGCAGCGCCGCAAGCCACTCGTCGTAGCCGGCGGAGATCAGCTGGATGAGCTCCAAGTGAGGCAGCCGGACGAGGCCGCTCGCAGCGAAGGTCTTCTCCGCGTAACCAGCGATCAGGACCCTGGTTGCCTCGAGTCCCGCCGGGGGTTCGGAGCGCCCGTCCCAGATCACCACCTCGCAGTCCAGGCCGCCTTCCTTAAGACCTGCGAGCAGTTGCTCGTCGGGACCGCAGATCGTCAGCTCGTTGGCAGCACCGGGCCCTGAAACCGTGACTGCTTTGCTGTCGGACGCTCGCTCTGGGCTCATGGTTACCGTGGCCGTCGTTGGGTGACAAAGACCGGTCAGCTGGAAAGCGCTTTCCCGATACTGCCAACTTTACCTGTCTGCCCGCCCGCTTTGTGTCGGCCCGGAGCGGCGATTCCCGCGGCTTGGGCTCGCTTGACGCTACGCGTCAGCAGGAGCGAGCACGATCTCGAAGCGCACTCGCGCCCAATCGCCGGCGCCGAGGTCGCGGCCGTCGGGAGTCGGCGTACCGGCCGCTTGCTGCTCGAATTGGCGCACGAGCGACTCCTTGACCCCGAAGACGGCGTCGCCCTTCCGCAGCTCCTCGCCCTCGACGAAGATGTGCGTGATCAGCGTCCGCATCTGCGGAGCCTTGACCAGGAAGTGCAAGTGCGGCGCGCGCATCGGGGAGCGCGAGGTGGCCGCCAGCAGCGCGCCCACCGGTCCGTCGTGCGGAATCGGGTATGGCACCGGCGTCAGCGCCCAGAAGCGGAACTCGCCGGCCTCGTCGGCGCGCAGTCGCCCCCGGGCGGCGGTGCGGTCCTCACCGGCGTACTGGACGTCGTAGAAGCCGTCCTGGTCGCACTCCCAGATCTCGAGCAGAGCTCCAGGCAGCGGCTTGCCCTGGGTGTCACGCACGCTGCCCTCGACCCAGCAGGGCTGTCCGGCGGCACCGAACGAGAGGTCTCCCCCTTGTTCTATCTCGGGCGCGCCCTCAACGAAGAACGGGCCGAGCACCGTGGCCTCGGTTGCGTTCGCATAAGCCTCGTTGTTGATCGCGATCGTCTGCATCGAGGCACCGAGGACATCAGAGAGCAGCACAAACTCCTGGCGCCTCTCGTCCGTGATGTGGCCGGCGGCAGTGAGGAAACCGATGGCCCTTCCCCACTCCTGCTCGGTCAGCCGCGTCTCGCGCAGGAAGCCGTGTAGGTGGCGAACGAGCGACTCAAGCACAGACTTGAGACGCGCATCCGGCGTCTGCCCGAACGATGCCAGCACATCCTCGATCAGCTTCTGTTCGCGTTCGCTCTGGTCTGCGGAGATCTCGCTCACTGGGCGATTGTGCCCCAACCGATCGATTCACGGCTATAGTTGTGTCCACAAGCAATGTCTGCGACCTCACAACGCCCAAGCCCAGCCACCTCCACCGCGCAAGACAGCATCGTCTACGGCGCGATCCACCTCGACGTCAGCGACCGTGACCGTTCGCTGCGCTTCTGGGGCGGGCTGATCGGCCTTCAGGTGCTTGACAGCTCGGGTGATGCGGTCCGGCTCGGCGTCGAGGACCGCGAGCTGCTGGTCCTGCACCCGGGCGCCTCCACGCCGACGCCACGCGGCCACAGCGGGCTCTACCACCTGGCTTTGCATCTGCCGAGCGAGGCGGAGTTTGCACGCGTGCTGCTGCGTATCGCTCAGGCCGACTATCCGCAAGCACCGACCGACCACATCATGCACTGGGCCACCTATCTCGACGATCCCGACGGGATCGGCCTCGAGCTGAGCTTTGAGACGCTCGACCGTTTCAGCCACTTCACCTTCGCCGGCGGCCGTCCAGCGGTCGTCGACAGCCAGGGCGAACTGCGCAGCGCCGTGGAGCCCCTGGACCTACAGGAGGTCATCTCCTTCCTGCCCGACCGCAGCCTCGAGCAGCCGCTGCCCGAACGGACCCGCGTGGGCCACATCCACCTGCACGTTGGCGACCTTCAAGATTCGGTGAACTTCTACAGCGAGGTCGTAGGGTTTCTGCCGAACGCCAACGAGCCGCTCTTCCGCATGGCGGACATGCAAGCCGGCGGCAGCTTCCCGCACCGCCTCGCGCTCAACGAGTGGCAGGGTCACGGAGCGCCTCCGCGACCCGCGGGCAGCTCCGGCCTGCGCCATTTTGAACTGCGTCTGCGCTCACAGACGGGGCTCGACGAGGCTGTCGCTCGTTACCAGGCGCTGACCGGCCTGAGCGCCGAACTCAGTGCGGGCGCCGCGATCATCCGCGACCCTTCCGGCAACGCGATCGCGCTCTCAGCCGAGTAGCGACGTGACCTCCTTGCGGAGGTTTTCCGGTTCCAGGGGGGTGAAACGGCGGGTGCTGGCGCCTCTGTAGTACATGGGCGCACGCGCAGGCAGCCAGATCACCGAGCGGGACCGTGCTGTGCTCGGCTTGCTGGCCGAGCACCGGGTGATGGTCGTCCCACAGGTCGCTGTTGGTCTCGAGGTTTCTGACCGGACCGCCGCGGCCAGGCTGCGCGATCTGCGAGACCAGCGGCTGATCGCCCACGAAGCGATCTTTCGGAATCAGCCTGCCGCTGTGTGGATCACGCGCCGCGGACTCGATGCGATCGAGAGTCGCCTGCCGCCACCCAGCGTCGACCTCAAGGGCTACCGGCATGACATCGGAGTCGGATGGCTGTGGCTGCACGCGCAGCGTGGCGCCTTCGGCCCGGTTGCGGCCCTGACCTCAGAGCGCGAGATGCGCTCACACGACCTGCGCGCCGACCGCACCGCCGACCGGTTCGGCGTAGCTCTGGGCGGTCTCGACAGCTTCGGCCGGATGACGCGTCACTACCCGGATCTGCTGCTGACCAAGATGGACGGGACCCGAGTCGCGTTCGAGCTCGAGCTGACCGCCAAGAGCGGGCGGCGACTCGACACGATCATGCGTGGCTATGCCGGTGACGGGCAGATCGACACCACCGTCTACCTGGTCCCGGACGCCTCGTTGGCGCGGCTGATCGGCGACGCGGTGGCACGGGCCGGAATTCCAGATCTGGTGCAGGTCCGGCGGATCTCCGCGGCGCTGATCCCAGGCGCGCCGCTCCCAGGCGCTCGCAGCGCCTCCCCAGCGACTCGCCGCTCGCCAGCACTGACTGTCAGGCAGCAAGCCGCCGACGGGACCGAGCGGTGACACCAAAACCGCCGTCAGCGCAGCGCCCGCTGTTGTGGGGAGCGCTCGCCTTCACCGCGCTGGTGGCGATGCCGCTACCGGCCGCGGTCGCGCTATTGGTCGCGGGCATCGGCGTTCGCGTTGCCGTGCAGCTCGCCCAACGCGCACGGGCCGCACAGGCTGAGCGGGTCGCGGCTGGGGATCCAGCCGCGACCCGCCTGGGAACCGACCCCGCTGGGCGCAGCGTCTCAATTCCGGACCGCGCGCTCGCAGCCCACGGCCTGATTCTCGGCGCCACCGGTGCCGGCAAGTCGACAACGCTGCTCACGCTGCTCGGTACCCAGATCGCGCGCGGACGCCCGGTCGTCGCGATCGATCTCAAGGGCTCCCCGACTTTCGCGCAGGAACTGGCCGCCGCAGCGGCTGCGGCGGGCCGCCCTTTCAGGCTCTGGACGATCGACGGGAGCAGCTACTGGAACCCGCTGGCGAACGGCAACGCGACCGAGCTCAAGGACAAGCTGATTGCGACCGAGCGCTTCACCGAGCCGCACTACCAACGTGCGGCCGAGCGCTACGTGCAACTGGCACTGCAGGTGATGCAGGAAGCCGCGCCCGAACGGCCGGTCACGCTGGCCGGAGTCGTCGCGATGCTTGAGCCGGCGCGGCTCGCCGCGGCGACGCGAAAGCTCCCGCGCGAGCGCGCTGAATCAGTCCGCGCCTACGTCAGCAACCTCACCCCTGACCAGATCTCCGCGGTGCGTGGCCTCGCCTCGCGGCTCGCGATCCTGACTGAGTCGCACACCGGCCGCTACCTCGGGGCCCCGCCGCCGGGTGACTGGCCACAGACCGTGGACGTGCGACAGGCGTTGGAGAGCGACCAAGTCGTGCTCTTCAGCCTCAACTCGAGCAGCTACGGCCAGCTGGCCGGCCAGCTTGGAACGCTCGCCGTGCAGGATCTCGTCACCGCGGCCGGCAACCGGCTGCAGAGCGCCGGAGCGCGCGGCGTACCGCCACGCCAAGCGGTCGTCGCGATCGACGAGTTCTCGGCACTCGGCTCCGACAACGTGATCGCGTTGCTGGCTCGCGGGCGCGAAGCCGGTGTCGGCGTGCTGCTCGCGACCCAGGAACTCGCGGACCTCGACCGCGCCGCTCGTGGCCTGCGTGACCAGGTGCTCGGCAACACGTCGCTGAAGATCGCCCACCGCCAGGACGTGCCTGAGTCGGCCACCGCGGTCGCGAGGCTCGCCGGCCAGGTGAAAGCCTGGGACCGCAGCTACCACCAGCAGGGCGGGGCGCTCGGTGGGCGCGTGACGCGGACGACCACTCGCCTGGTCGATCGCGATGCGATCGACCAGGAACAGATCCGCTCGCTGCGCACCGGCGAAGCACTCGTGATCATCAAGTCCCCCGAGTCCAGCGCCCGGATCACACGGGTTGTGCCGCCCGACCGCTCAGCGCCGGAGCGCTGACAACGCCGCTGATCAGCCGCCGGCGCCTGGGGTGACGCGGTAGGCGTCGAACACGTTGTCGATGTTACGCAGGCGACTGATCGCCTGATCGAGCGTGCGGGAATCCCCTACCTCAACCACGAATTGGTTGCGGATCATCGGGTGGTTGACAGTGCAACGCGCCTCAAGGATGTTGATGCCGGCCTCAGCGAAGGTCCTCGCCAGATCCTCCAACAGACGGTGTCGATCCCAGCCCTGAACCTCGATCTCGACCTGGAATGAGGTCTCCGCGTCGCCGTCCCATGCGACCTCTGTGAAGCGCTCCGGGTCCTTGCGCAGGACCGCCACGTTGGGGCAGTCGTCTCGGTGGATGGTGATGCCGCGTCCGAGTGAGATGTAGCCGACGATCTCATCGCCGGGCACCGGATGACAGCACTTGGCGAGGCGCAGCATGACCTCGTCGATCCCGTCGACGGCGATCCCGAAGCGGTTCGAGGAGGTCGTCGGGCGCGAGCGCCGGCGCGACGTGGACATCAGCTCGGCGGCGGCGCTGGCCTCGGACTCGGCCGTCTCCCCCGCCTTCAGGCGCTGCATCAGCTTGTTGATGACGACCTGCGGCGAGATCTTGGCGGCGCCGAGCGCGATATAAAAATCGTCGCCCTTCCTGAAGCCCATCTCGCGGATCACGTCAGCCATCAGCGGCGAGGCGACCAGCTTCTGCGAGGGCAGCCCCTGCTTGCGCAGCGCGTCCTGGAGCAGCTCGCGGCCGCCATGCTCGGTGTCCTTGCGGTTCTCAGCCTTGTACCAGGCCTTGATCTTGTTGCGTGCACGTGTGGTCTTGACCAGCGAGAGCCAGTCGCGTGAGGGCCCGCGCTCGCGCTTGGAGGTCAGAACCTCGACGATGTCTCCTGAACGCAACTGGTAGGAGAGCGGCACGATCTTGCCGTTGACCTTGGCCCCGACGCAGCGGTGGCCGACGTCGGTGTGAACGTCGTAGGCGAAGTCCAGCGGAGTCGCGCCGGCGGCAAGCGACTTGACCTCGCCCTTCGGCGTGAACACGAAGACGTCATCCTCGAAGAGGTCAACCTTCAGCGTCTCAACAAACTCGCGCGGGTCGGAGACGTCCTTCTGCCAGTCAACCAGCGACCGCAGCCACTTGAGCTTGCCCTCGGGATCGCGCAGGTCGGCATCGCGGCCGGCGCGGCCGGCGGTGCGCCCGTGCGGACCGTCGTCCTTATACATCCAGTGCGCCGCAACTCCGAACTCCGCGAGGTCATGCATCGAGCGCGTGCGCACCTGGATCTCGAGCGGGCGTCCCTCGGGGCCGACCACCGTCGTGTGCAGCGACTGNNTTGAAGCGCCCGGGCAGCGGCTTCCAGAGCGAATGGATCACGCCGATCGCGCCGTAACAGTCCTTCACCGAGCCGGTGATCACGCGCATTGCCGTGAGGTCGTAAATTTCGTTGAACTCGCGGCCCTTCTTAGTCATCTTCGAGTAGATCGAATAGAAGTGCTTGGCGCGGCCGGAGATCTCGGCGTGGATGCCAAGGTCCTTGAGCTCCTTGAGGACGTACTCACCGGCCTCGTCCACGTATGACTCGCGCTCATCACGCTGCTGAGCGACAAGCATCTTGATCTCGTTGTACTTGCGCGGATGCAGCGTCTGGAAGGCCAGGTCCTCGAGTTCCCACTTGATCGCATGGATACCGAGGCGATGAGCGATCGGGGCGTAGATGTCGAGCGTTTCGCGCGACTTGTCAATCTGCTTCTGCTTCGGCATCGCGCTGATCGTGCGCATGTTGTGCAGGCGATCGGCGAGCTTGATCAGGATGACCCGGATGTCCGAGGCCATCGCGACCATCATCTTGCGGTAGTTCTCAGCCTGAGCCTCGTCGCGAGACTGGAAGGTCAGGCCGGTCAGCTTCGTGACGCCGTCGACCAGCCCGGCAATCTCCTCACCGAACTTCTCCTCGACGTCGGCGAGTGACGCGGACGTGTCCTCAACGGTGTCGTGCAGCAGGGCGGCACAGAGCGTCTCGGTGTCGAGGCGCATTCCGGCACAGATCTTGGCCACGCTGACGGGGTGAACGATGAAGTCCTCGCCGGAGCGGCGACGCTGGTCAGCGTGGTGTTCGCAGGCGTACCGAAACGCCGCTTCGACGCGGTCGCGGTCAACCGCGACCGCCGCCTCGTCAGCGTGCTCTTCCACCACCGCGAACAGGTCTGAGAGCAGACCCTCCTCGAAGGCGTTCAGCTGGTCCGTCTGGACTTTGACCTGCTCAGGAATTTGAGACCTTCCTCGTACATCTGGTTGTAGACCTGATATGCGTCCGAACGCTCGAGCTCAGTCGGCTGCGAGCCGGCAAATGCCAGGGCGGGCAGATCCAGATCAAGGCTGACGAGTTCCAGCTCCGTGAGAACCCTCACCAGCCGCCCCGCCAACCTGGCGGAGCGGGGATGCGGTCCATCCCCGCGGAGCAGGCGCTCGAGCTCCTCGCCACTGACCCTCTGCTGCTCGCGAAGCGAGCGGTAAAGGGCCACGAGCGAAGCCCGGAGACCGTACTCCTGCTCGTGCATCTGCTGTGCAAAGCGTAGCTCAGGGTCGCCCCATGCCAAATAGGTGTAACCATTTCCTAGCTTGGTGATCGCCTCTTGGTCGGCCGTGGCGGGCGGATCAAGTACGACCACGTGCTCAAACGCCGTCACGATCTCAGGCTCATCTTCCAGCGATTCGTGCGTCATCAGGGCAAATCCACCGCGGCGACCGGCAAAACCAGCGAGTCGCCTGACCGCATTCGAGCAGACCACGAGCACCGCGGCCGCGTCGAGATCTGCAGCCGCCTGGGCGTCTGTGATCGTCGCGAGTGGGCCCCGCCCCCGCCAGTCGATGATCGTGCGCTCGCTGAACTCGGCGGCCTCAAGCGCCGGGGGCGTCTCACCATCGCTCAGCTCGCCGGCTTCGCGGTACTCGTCGAGATCTCGGTCGAGTTCCATCAACATCGCTTCCAGGTAATCGTCCGCTTCGCCGAGAACTGTGATCGGGGCCGGGTTACACGGAACCGCTTCGCGCAGCACCAAGCGCGGCTCGACCACGCCGTTCCAGACGTTGCGCTCGAGCCGGAAGCTGGCGTCGACCGGCGCGCCGTCAGCGCCGGAGACCTTTCCATCACAGCCGAATGCCACAGCGTTGGCCTTTACGCCACCGGCAATCACTGTGAAGCGCGCGTGCTTACCGTCGCCCATCGGCCGCACGTCCTCAAAGCGGGCGCCGGACACCATCAGCTTCACGGCGGGGTTCCCCATTCCACAAGGCTCGAGCGTGAGCAGCTCCTCCGCCAAGGTCAACGAGAGGTCAGCGCCCGTGACGACGGCGTCTACCCGCTCCTTGGGGACCAGCAGATCAGGCGTCAGCATCAGTTCCGCGTGTGCCTCGACGGCGTCACGGAAGGCTTCGATCTGCTCCGGCAGGATGTTCAGTCCCGCAGCCGCGCGGTGTCCGCCGTAGCGCAACAGGTTCGAGGCGCTCGCGTCCAGCGCGCCGAGCAGATCGAAGCCGGGAATGCTGCGTCCGGATCCGCCAGCCGGTGCCGCCGGATCGTCGGCGTCGAGCGCAATCAGAATCGCCGGGCGGTGATAGCGCTCGACGATCCGTGAGGCGACGATCCCGATCACGCCGACGTGCCAGCCAACCCCGGCAAGCACGTAGGCGCTGCGCTCGCCCATCTCGTCGGCCATCGCCTCCGCCTCCCAGGTGATCTGCTGCTCGACCGAACGCCGCTCGGCGTTGACAGCGTCGAGCTCACTGGCGATCTCAGCCGCACGCACCGGATCGTCGGTCAGCAGCAACTCAAGGCCGGCATCGGCGCGGCGCAGGCGACCGGCGGCGTTGATCCGCGGCGCCAGCCGGAAGCCGAGGCAGGAGGCGTCGAGTGCGCTCGGGTCGGTGCGTGACACCTCCATGAGCGCGCGCAACCCGACGCGGCTGGTGCCGGCCATCTGCCTCAACCCCTCCTTGACCAAGCGGCGATTCTCGCCGCGCAGCGGCATCAGGTCGGCGACCGTCGCCAGCGCAACCAACTCGAGGTCAGCATCCGCGGTCTGCGCGCCGAGCGCCTCGGCGAGCTTGTGCGCGACGCCAGTGCCACAGAGATCGGTTGACGGGTGCGCACAGACAGCGGGATGCACGATCGGACAGTCAGGCAAGGCGCCGTCGGCTCGCGGCGAATGGTGGTCGGTGATCACGACGTCAAGGCCGCCGGCACGGGCGGCCGCCACCTCCTCCACCGCGGTGATACCGCAGTCGACCGTGACCAACAGCTTGGTGCCGTTGGCCAGTAACCGTTCGACCGTGCCGGCCGAGAGCCCGTAGCCGTCCTCACTGCGACTTGGCAGGTACCAGCCGACGTCGGCACCGAGTGAGCGCAGCGCCCGGACCAATACAGCGGTCGCGCAGACGCCGTCGACGTCATAGTCGCCGTGCACAACGATCCGGCTGCCCGAGCGGACGTGGCCGAGGATCAGCTCGAGAGTGGTGTCGATGCCGGCAAAGTGGCTCGCGTCGTGGCGCTCGGTCGGCGAGAGCAGCTCGCGCACGGCGGCCGCGTCCGTGTAGCCGCGACGGACGAGGATCTGCGCGAGTGCGTGGCTGACGCCGAGCTCCTGCTCGAGCGCCAAGGCGGCGCCCACGTCGTACGGCGGCAGCTCGATCCGCACCGTCGCGTCTAGTAATGCAGCCTGGCTCATCCGCTCAGGTTAGGCCCGCTAGCCGACGGAAGCACGTGACGCGCCGTTGCCGCGTCACGGCCAGGTGGGCCAAGCCGGGCCTCAGACCGGCCGGCTGCGCGAGAACAGGTGTCCGAGCCTTGAAACCTCATGCTCAGCGTGAGCGACCTCGCGCTCGGCAGCCACGACCGGCACCAGCGCCTCGGTGATCAAGCTGAGCTGCGCGGTGAGCGTGGCCACGGCGTCGGTCAGCGGCAGTAGCGACGAGGCGAGCTTCTCGATGACCTCGACGTGGGCCTCTATCTGCTCGGTGGCGTCCTTGATCGCCTCAACCGCGCTGAGCACGTGCGTTTGCATCTGCTCGACGTCGTGAATCGGCACCACCGCGTGAGCCTCGCCCTCGGCCGAGTGCAAGACATACCGCAGCGGCGCGGTGGCGGCGTCGATCAATCCCATCGTTGCGAGATCCTATTCCTCTTGGGCCTGCACGGCGAGAGCCGGCGGAGCGTTTCGGCTCAGGCGGCGGAGTGCGCCGCGACGGCGCGCTCACGGCGCATGCCCTCGAGGTAGATCAGGCCGATCCCGATCAATGCACCGGGCACGCCTTCAAGCGCGGTGCCGAGGTTCGTCGCGTGACGAGCCGGAATCGAGAAGCCGTGGATCGCAAGCCCGACGATCGCAGCACCGAGCAGGGCGCCGATGAAGGCACCCACGATCCCGCCCCAGTAGTGGTCGGGCAGCCAGACCGTGAAGTGCCAGATCGCGAGCCCCATCATCACCCATGCCAAGAGTCCCATTTATTTCCTCCCGTGGCGACGACGGCTGTTGCGGTTGCGCGAACTCTTCGGTGCAGCCGGTCCGCCGCTGGCGGGACGCGCAACGCCGTCATTCTCGGCGACGTCAGGCGCCGGAGTGACGGCGCCGCCTGTGGGCGGTGCCGGGGTGGCTGGCGGTGTCGGGGTGGTTGGCGCTGCCGGGGCCGCGGGTGCAGGCGAAACCGGCGCGTCTGGAAGCGTGTTCTGGTCGACCGTGGCGGCGCGCTGGGCGAGCCTCGAGGTCCGCGGCGGCTTTCGCTTCGCCTCTTCAACCTCAATGCCGAGATCACGCTTCATCTGCTCAAACTCGGAGAGCGAGACCTCCTGGTCCTGCGGCGCGGTGATGCTGCCGGTGCGGCGAACCTTGCTGGGGGTCGGGTCGACGTCGCCACCATCGGCATAGGCCGGCACGAAGCCATGCTCGGCGACGATACGGGCGCGACGAGCGCTGTAACCGTGCTCACGCTCCTTCCAGTGCGTCAGCACCGGTGAGGCGATGAAGATCGATGAATAGGCGCCGGAAGCGACACCGATCAAGAGCGCGAAGGCGAAGTCCTTGAGCTCGGATCCGCCGAACAGCAACAGCGCCGCGATCGGGATCAGCGTGCAGGACGTGGTCGCGATCGACCGGGTAAGCACCTCGGCCATAGACCGGTTGACGATCTGTGAGAAAGCGGCCCTTGGCATTCGCGGGATGTTCTCGCGCACACGGTCGAACACGATGATCGTGTCGTACATCGAGTACCCGAGAATTGTCAGGATTGCGGCAACCGTGTCTGTGGTGACCACCCGCCCCGTCAGCGCATACACGCCGACGCTGATCAAGATGTCGTGCATCAGGGCTATCAACACCGGCAGCGCGAACTTCCAGTCGAACCGCAGCGCCACGTATAGCGAGATCACCAGCAGCGAGACGATGATCGCGACCACCGCGCTCTTGGTCACCGACGAGCCGAAGGTCGGACCGACCGAGGTGCTGTTGAAGGCGTTCTCACCGCCGCGGATTCCGTACTTGTTCTGAACCTCGTTACGAAGCTTGTTGTAAGCCGGGGTGGCCAGGTAACGGGAAGCGATCTGGAAGCCGTTGTCGCCGAGTGCCTTGTCGCCCTTGACGGCCTGGACCGTCGCATCGCTACCGCCGCCGACGCCCTCGACCAAGGTCTTCATCGCAGTGACGCTGGCCGGCTTCTGGAGCCCGAAGGAGATCTGTGTGCCCGAGGTGAAGTCGATGCCGAGGTTGAGGCCGCGTCCGCCGATGGCGAGCGCACCGACCAGCAGGATCACGCCGGACATCGAGAAGAAGTAGCGGCTCGAGCCCATGAAGTCGAAGCGCCAGGTGCGCTTCTTGCCGCCGGCGCCCAGGGCGCTCGGGCTCTGAATCGACTTGCTGTCGCCGAGCGTCATCAGGATCGCCTGAGTCGCCAGCACGGCGGTGAAGAGCGAGACGATCACACCGATACCGAGCGTGAAGGCGAAGCCCTTGACGTCAGAGGTCGCCAGCACGAACAGGATGAACGCGGTCATGATCGTGACGACGTTCGCGTCGATGATCGCGGTCAAGCCCTTGCGATAGCCGATCACGATGCCCTGGCGGACTGAGCGCCCGGCGCGTATCTCTTCCTTGACGCGTTCGAAGATGACGATGTTGGCGTCCGCGGCGACACCGATCGTGAGGATCAGACCCGCGATGCCGGCCAGCGTCATCGTGATTGGGATCACCTTGATCAGCGCGTAGAAGTAGAGCCCGTAGGCGATCAGGCCACCGACCGCGATCACACCGAGCACGCGGTAGAAAATGAGCAGGAAGACGATCACGATCAGCAGGCCGACGAGGCCGGCGATCAGACCGTTGTGAAGCGCCTGCGCACCGAGCGTCGACGAGACTTGGCTCTCAGAGATCTTGACCAGCTTGATCGGCAGCGCGCCGAGCCGCAGCTCTTCCGCAAGTGACTGGGCGCTTGTGATCGTGAAGCCACCACTGATCTCACTGCCGCCGCTTGAGCCGAGGCCGTCCGGGTATTGCTTGAAGTCAATCTGAGGCACCGTGACCAGCTGACCGTCGAGTGCGACGGCGAAGTGCTGATTGAGCGCGGTACTGCCGACGCTGGTCAGCTCGCCGCGGTGCGCCAATGTCTCGGTCACGTTCGCGAACGCGGTACCGCCCTTGCCGGTGAAGCCAAAGGTGACATCCGGCTCACCGTTCGTGGAGTCGCTGCTCTGCTCGGGGTTGGTGATCTCGCTGCCGTTCAGTGCGACGTGGTCGCGCAGCACGTAGTAGAAGGCGTCAGTCGACCCGTATGCCGGCCACTTGCCAGGCGCGAAACTGCTGGGCGCACCCTGGAGCACGACCGTGCCCTGCTTGACGACAAGCGCGTGCGTACCCGTGATCTCGGCTTTGCTGAGCCCGCTGTCGAGTTGCTGCATCGCCTTCGCGTGTGAGGTGCCCGGCAGTACCTGCAGTGGCGAGGTGATCAGGCAGTAGGTACCGACCTGAACAGGCTCGTGGAGGCTTGAGTAATAAGCCTTGCAGGCGGAGCTTCCGGGGGCGCCGAAGAGGAAGTACTCACTACCCAGCCGAGCGGCGTTCTTGTTCTTCGAGTAGGGCTGTTTGGAGGCGAGTTCGACCGCGGCGTGCAGGGGCATCGCGCCGGACGACTCCGTGCTGGTTCCCGGCCCGGCGCTGGTACCGCCCTGGCTGATCAAGACCGAGCTCGCGTCCTGGACCGGAAGCCCGTCGGCAACCGGCTTGCCCGCTGGGGTCAGCGCGTTCGCTTCCCAGTCGTAGAAGAAGAGCTGTGCGGTGGTGCCGACCTCGGCTTCCGCCTGGGCCACGTTCTTGACGTCCGGAAGCTGGACGTCGATCAGATTGTGGCCTTCGGTCTGAATCTGCGGCTGCGTCACACCCAGCTGGTTGACGCGGTTCTCCATCACGTCAACGGCGCGCTGTAGCGCGGCCTGGGTGACGGTCGGCTGCTGTGGCGTTGGCTCGCCCTGATAGACGAGTTCGACGCCGCCCTTGAGGTCAAGTCCGAGCACCGTCGCGTTGGTCGCGATCAGGGCGATGGAGGCGGCGATCAAGCCTGCCACAAGAAGCAGGATGAGTCCGTGGCGACGGCGGTCAGTCATGGCTGGGGCGTGATGCTAGAAGACGAGGTAAGTAGGCGCCGTGCGGCGATAAATCAGGAGTGGTGATTGGACGGCGTCAGAACCACGAGGACGCCGCCTTCCTCATCATCGTACGCCGGAAAGATATCCGCCATCGCGTTCGCGCGCTCGGCGCCGGTGCTGAGCACGACCGGTTTGCCGGCCACACGCACCTCCCACTCGAGCGCGGTTGCGATGTGATCGACCCCGTCTTCAAAGGTGAGGCTGAGCAACTGCGCCAGCGGTTGACCGATTGAAGCTTCGGTCTTCAGACCTGTGAGTTCAAAGGAGCCACGGCCGCAATCAACCACCCGTCCCTCGGCGTCACAGGCGAAGAAGGCAGCGCCCGGAGCCGGGTAGTAATCGTCAAGCAGCTCGAACAGGTAGGCGAACCCACATTTCTCGCAGCCACGGGCTTCACGGCGGAAGCCGGCGTTGCGATCCGTACCCATCGAACGGTTGCCGCAATGGGGGCAGATGAAGTAGTGCTCGTGAGCCATCGCGGGGAGGATAGACACACTCGGCGAAGCGTTACTGAATAAACCCGCCCGACTGGTGCTGCCAGAGCTTGTGGTAGGTCCCCTCGCGCTGCAGCAGCTCAGCGTGGGTTCCAGAGTCTGTGACCGCACCGTCCTCGACAACGACTATTCGGTCAAGGCGCGAGATCGTCGAGAGGCGGTGCGCGACGACCATCGACGTGGACGAGGCCATCAACTTCCACAGCGCTGCCTGTACCAGCGCTTCGGATTCGGAGTCCAGCGCGCTGGTGGCCTCGTCGAGGATCAGGATCGGGGCGTTCTTCAACATCGCCTGCGCGATCGCGACACGCTGGCGCTGGCCGCCGGACAGCTTGAGGCCGCGCTCGCCCACGATCGTCTCGTAACCCTCAGGGAGCTCTGAAACGAACTCGTGCACGTGGGCGGCGCGGCTGACCTCGATGATCCGCTCCATGTCCGGTGCGCCCTCGCGTCCTAGCCAAATGTTCTCGGCGACCGAGCGGTGCAGCATCTGCGGGTCCTGAGGCACGTAGGAGATCTGTTTGCGCAGCGATTGCTGCGTGACAGCCGTCAGCGCCTGCCCATCTATCTCGATCTCACCCTCAGTGACGTCCATGAAGCGCAAGACCAGCCTGGTCAGGGTCGATTTGCCGCCGCCCGAGGGTCCGACCACGCCGATGTGCTCGCCAGGGGCGATCGTCAAGTTCAGGCCCTCGATCAACGGGTGGCCGGCGGTGTACCTGAACGACACGTCCTTGAACGCGATCCCACCGTTCACAACCGTGAGCGTGGTCGCATCGGCCGCGTCGACCACCTCCGGCGGTGTGTCGATCAGAGTCACGAGCTTGGTAGCCCGCCCGAGTGCGCGTGAGAGCGAACGAACGACCTGGAAGCTCTCGATGATCTGTTGGGAGACCGCCGCGGAGTAGAACAGCACGAGGTACACCACGCCGGTGGAGATGTCGTGGTGCAGCGCCAATACCACGCCGACGAAGAGCGCGAGCCAGCTCATCGTGTTGACCACCGCTGACATCCACGTGCGGGTGACGGTGAAGACCCGCCGCGCGCCGAGGTCGGCCTGCACCGAGCCGTCCAAGAGCATGTCAACGCGCTCGCGCTCGAGCGCCTCACCGGTGTGGGACATCACCGTCAGCACGTTGCGGATCACATCGAAGGCGGCGCCCTCAGCGGCTGTGTGCGCCGCCGAGAAGCGCGTTGACGCCTCGGTCACGGCCCTGGAGCGCCGGATCATCAGTGCGATGAAAGCGACCGCGAAGACCGCCAGCGTGAGCCCGACCGGCCAGGCGACGACCAGCAGCACGATGATCGCGCAGACGCATCCGGCGAAGATCCGCAGCAGCCCCCACCAGATCTGGTCGATCGACTCCATCAGCGCCCACGAGAAGGTGGAGAGCGTGGAAGAGACCTCGCCGGAGGGATGGTCGACATGCCAGCGGTACCCGAGCCCGATCAGCCGGTCGAACGCCAGCGAAATCGAACGCACGAAGGAGCGCGTTGCAGCCTCCCACTCAAACCACCCCGCGAGCCGCCAGGTGACCGTGCCGAGCAACAACAGAACCGCGTAGAGGATCACCAGCGTGCCGAACGTGTGCCAGAGGTGCGAGCTCGAGTTGAGCTTCGTGATCCGCTCGAGCGCCTCCGCGAAGACCAGCGGCGTCGCCACGTCACCGATCAGAACCCCGGCGATCACGCAGAACGCGGCCGCGATCAACCGCGCCCTATAGGGGCGGCATGACTCCGCACAGAATCGAAGCGTGGCTTTTGTCGAAGCGTTCATAACGTGGCGCTGGCGGCCACGCCATGCCCTAGAGCAGGGTCAGCGGAGCCGGTGGTATTTCAAGACCGAGGTGTTCGAACGCTCTGCGAGTGGCAGCGCGTCCGCGCGGGGTGCGTTCGATCAGTGCACGCTGGAGCAGGTAAGGCTCGTAAACGTCCTCGATCGTGTCCTGCTCCTCCCCAACTGCAGCTGCAAGCGTAGAGAGTCCGACCGGTCCGCCGCTGAACTTGTCGCAGATCGTTCGCAGGATCTCACGGTCCAGGCGGTCGAGACCGAGGTGGTCCACCTCGAGCAGATCCAGAGCAGAACGGGCGATCTCAGCCGAGACGGTGCCGTCACCATGAACCTCGGCGTAGTCGCGCACGCGTTTGAGCAGCCGGTTTGCGACACGCGGCGTGCCGCGGCTGCGTTGCGCGACCGCGATCGCGCCGGCGTCCTCGATCTCGACGCCGAGCAGCCGCGCGGAGCGCCGCACGATGCGGCTGAGCTCGGCCGGCTCATAGTGGTCGAGCCGATGCTGAATCCCGAAGCGGTCACGCAGCGGCGTGCTCAGCAGACCGGTACGCGTGGTGGCGCCGATCAGCGTGAAGGGCGGCAGGTCGATCGTGACCACGCGTGCGCCGGCGCCCTGCCCGACGGTGATCGGCAGGCAGTGGTCCTCCATCGCCGGATAGAAGGTCTCCTCGAGCGCCCGTGGCAGGCGGTGGATCTCGTCGACGAAGAAGACCGAGTGCGGCTCGAGCGCCGTCAGCAGTGCCGCGATATCGGCCTTGCGCTCAAGCGCCGGCCCCGCGGTCTGGATGAACGGCACATCGAGCTCAGCAGCGACGATCTGCGCCAGTGAGGTCTTGCCGAGCCCGGGCGGGCCGGCCAGCAGCACATGGTCAAGCGCTTCGTTACGGCTGCGCGCCGCAGTGATCGACACCGCCAGCTGCTGTTTGAGGCCCTCCTGACCGATGAAGTCCTCGAGCCTACGCGGCCGCAGCGAGCGGTCGATCTCATCCTCGGGCAGCTGCTGGGCGGTCAGGATCGTCATTGCCTGGAGGCCTTGAGCGCCTCGGAGATCAGCTCCTCAGGCGTCTCGCCTACGAGTCCGCTTAGCAGGCCCTCCACCTCCTGTGGGCTGTAGCCGAGCCCGAGCAGGCCCTCGCGGGCGATCGAGCGCGGGTCGTTCGAGCGTGAGGCCGTGATCGTCTGCTCCGGCACAGTGACGCCGACCTTCTCACGAAGTTCAACGACGATCCGTTCGGCGGTCCGCTTGCCGACGCCCTTCACAGCCTGCAGGCGCACGGTGTCACCGGCGGCCAGCGCCAGCAGCAGCTCGCGCACGGGACCGCCGGACAGGACGTCAAGCGCGACCTTCGGTCCAACCGACTGCACGCTCAGCAGCATCAGGAATAGGTCACGTTCGTCCTCTGTGGCGAAGCCGTACAACGTGAGCGCGTCGTCACGCGGAATCAGATGCGTGTGCAGCATCACCGAGTTGCCAACCGCCGGAACCTGCCGCAGGGTCTCGCTCGAAACCGAAAGTCTGTAGCCGACGCCGCCGCAGTCAACGATCACATGATCCGTGCGGCGTACGGCGACGGTGCCTGAGACGAGCGCGATCATGCCCGTGCCGCCGTCGCGTACGCAACCGCTTCCGCCAGTGAGGCGCGGCTGGTGTCGCNNTGCGCGACCTGCTGCTTGTCAGCCCTGCCGGAGCCGCAGACCGCGGCCTTGACCTGCTGTGGCGTGTAGGCGCGGACCTGCAGGTTGCGCTGCCCTGCCGCCAGCAGCACGACGCCGCGCGCCTGACCGACCGCGAGCGCGCTGGAGACGTTTGCGCCGAAGTAGAGATCTTCAACTGCTACTGCGTCTACGTGGAAGCGCTCGATCAAGTCCCCGATGTCGGAGAACACCTCCGCAAGCCGCTGCTCAAGCGGAGCAGCGGCCGCAGTCCCGATCAGGCCGTACTGGATCGAATCGAGCCGCGCGCCCTCGCTGCGCACGATGCCGTAGCCCGTATTGGCGATCCCTGGGTCAACTCCGAGCACGATCATGTGTTCGCATATTCTCCGCGCAAGCTCGGACGCCTGCGTGGCTGGCGCTGGCATCAGGAGAAGCGACAGCGGAGCAACATCGCGAGCGTGCGGAAGCCGTCGTAGGCGGTGAGCTTCTTGCCCTCTTCGCTCAAGCGTGCGCGGTAGCGGACCGGAAGCTCATAGATGCGTTCCCCATTGTTCAGGAGTCTCGCCGTGATCTCGGGCTCGATCGCAAACCCGTTGGCGCTGAGTTCAAGACTCTTGAACAGCTCGGTCCGCATCACTTTGTGGCAGCTCATGATGTCGTGCAGGAAGACGTTGAAGAGGACGTTGCAGGCCAGCGTGACGCCACGGTTGCCGAGCACGTACCAGAACGAATGCGCGCTGTACCCGTCGAACGCGCGTACGCCAAAGACGGCGTTGGTCGTGCCGTCCAGCAGCGGCGGCAGCAGCAGAGCCAGGTCTGCCGCGTCGTACTCGAGGTCGGCGTCGAAGATCGCGGCGAACTCGCCCTGAGCCTTTGAGAGCGCCGTCTGCACGGCAGCGCCCTTGCCCTGATTGTGCTCGTGTTCGAAGTACCGGACGCGTTCGTCCCAGCCGCCGTTGCGCAGAATCTCGCGCGTGCCGTCGGTCGAACCGTCGTCGACGATGATCAGTTCAAGGTCGGTCGGTAGCTCGGTCGAGAGCACCTCGGCGATCGCCCGCTCAACGCGCTCACGCTCGTTGTAAACCGGCATCAGGACGGACAGCGTCATCGCAGACTCCTACAGGGTTAATGCTGGGCAGCCACGCGCGCGATCGTGGGCCCGCCAAGAGCACCGAGTTTAGTTGAGCGACTGGCGGAAACGGTTCTGACGCGGAACGGTGGCGGCCCCGCTGGGCCGCCACCATCAGGTACGCGTTACTTCTTGACGGCGAGGAGATCCACGACGAACACGAGCGTCGCGTTCTTCGGGATCGTCGGTGACTCACCCTGTGCGCCGTAAGCGAGGCTCGGCGGAATGATCAGCTCGCGACGGCCGCCGACCTTCATGCCAACCAGGCCTTCGTCCCAGCCCTTGATCACGGCGCCGGCGCCGAGCTCGAACGGACCGAACGCCTTACCGGGCGTGTCAGTCCAGGACGCGTCGAAGGTCTTGCCGGAGCTGTAGAGCTTGCCGACGTAGTTGACCTCCAGCTCGTCACCGTCTGCGGCGGTCGCACCCGTGCCGGTGATCAGGTCCTTGATCACAAGCTTCTTGGACGGAGCGGTCTTCGGAATGCTGAAGACCGGCTCCTTCGACAGCGCGCCCGTGGTGGGCGTACTGAATGCGGTCGTAGTCGTAGTGGTGGTGGGAGCGGTAGTTGCGGTAGTCGTGGTGGTCAGCGGCGCCTGGGTAAGCCCAGCACCGGGAGCCGTCACGATGCCCGGCGCCTTGCTGCTACCGCAGCCCGCCAGGCCTAGACCGATCGAAGCGGCCGCGAGGGCCGTGGTGGCTGCCTTGAAGTTCATCGCTGGCGAGGGTAGCGAGCAGCGGGCAAGCGCGCCGTGCCGTCAGCCCAGAATCCGCTCAAGGACGTCGGCATCGACGTCATAGTTGGCGTACACAGCCCCGACGTCATCGGACTCCTCGAGTGCGTCGATGAGTTTCATAAGTTTCGTCGCCGCGTCCTCGTCCAGGAGGATGCGGGACTTGGGGCGCTGGGTCACGTCGGAGCTTTCAATCTCGATACCGGCTTCCGCGAGCGCGTTGCGCACGACGTGGAAGTCCGCCGGGGAAGTGATGACCTCAAAGACATCCTCGTCGAGCACGATGTCCTGCGCGCCCGCGTCGATCGCGACGATCAGGTCGTCCTCGCTGTACTTCTCGGCGTCGACGATGATCACGCCCTGCTTCTCAAAGAGGTAGGCGACCGAGCCGGGCTCGCCGAGGTTGCCGCCGTTCTTCCCAACGATGTGGCGGACGTCGGCGGCGGTGCGGTTGCGGTTGTCGGTCAGCGCTTCGATCAGAATCGCGACACCGCCCGGGCCGTAGCCCTCGTACATCACCGTGTCGAAGCTCTCAGCGTCGACGCCGGCACCGGTGCCCTTCTGGATCGCGCGCTCGATGTTGTCCTTTGGCATCGAGGCGTCGCGCGCCTTCTGAATCGCCAGACCGAGGCCCGGATTACCGGTGGGATCTCCCCCACCTTCCTTGGCCGCAACCGTGATCGCGCGTGCCAGCTTGGTGAAGTGCTGTCCGCGGCGCGCGTCCACCACAGCCTTCTTGTGCTTGATCGAAGCCCATTTTGAATGACCAGACATGGCTTCCCAGTCTAATCGGGGCGCGCTGACCCGGATCGGCCGAGCGGTCGCGGCGCTCGCTTCGGTCGTCAGCCGACGGGTCGCCCGGGTACGATCAGCCGGTCTATGAGCACGATCGATCCCTCAGTCTTCAAGGCCTACGACATCCGNNCCTTCGCACGAGTAATCGCAGAGCTCGCCGGGAAACCTGTCTCAGAGCTGCAGTTGGGTCTCGGCCGTGACATGCGACTGACAGCACCTGAGATGGCCGCAGCCTACGGTGCCGGGATGGCGCAGGAAGGCGCCCACGTATTGGACGCGGGCATGGTCGGTACCGAGATGCTGTATTGCCTGGTCGGCTCCCGTGACCTTGACGGGGGCGTGATGTGCACCGCCTCGCACAACCCCAAGGCTTACACCGGCGCCAAGCTGATCAAGCGCGGCGCTGAGGCGCTCTCCGGTGACGAAGGGATCGGCGATATCAAGGAACTGGTCGCCGCCGGTCTCGGGGAACCGGTTTC
>PLES01000146.1 GCA_003137075.1 Solirubrobacterales bacterium | reverse complement strand
TGGAATCGCCGGCCGCAAAAGTTTCTGGGATCACGGCTGACGGTTTCAGCGCGCCGACCGCGGTCGGCAGCAGGAAGTTGCGATCGAGGCTGCCGACATAGCTGTACCCGGGTGCCGGGCCGGACGCCACCGTCGTGATCAGCCACTCGGCTGCCTCGCTGACCAGCTCGGCGCCGATCGACGCATACGGGTGCTGGGGGTCAGCCTGTGCGAGGCGTGCGATCGCCGCTGCCGGCTCCAACACGCGCTCGGGCATGTAGCCGAGCGCGTCGATCGTGCCCGGCGCGAGGTGGGTCGAACCGACGCCCTTGGCGACCACGCAAACGCTGGCGCCCGCCTGCGCGAGCCTCGTCCCTGCGACCAATCCCGCGGTCCCGGCGCCGATAACAACGGCGTCGTAGCGTTTGCGGCGGTTCACGTCGCGCTCCCCGCGGCCGGAATCGCCCCGTCGGGACTGCCGACAGAGTCCGGCAGCTCGCCGTTCGCCGTGTTCGCGCTGATCGGCAGGTGATCGACGTCCAGAACGCCGTGGAAGATCCACTCGTCAAAGCGCATCTGGCGCAGCTGATCTCCATAGAGCACCGGCCATACGCCCTTCCAGCGCTCCTGCAGGAAGGCGAGGATCGAGCTGTCGGCCTGTCCGGCGCTGAGCCCGTCTAACTCGTGCATGATCCCGGCCGCACGGTAGATGCAGAAGCCGCCCTGACACGGCCCCATGCCGAGCCTTAGCTGGCGGCGAATGTCGTCGAGGTTGGTGGAGCCGGTGCTGCGGATCGCCTGCTCGAGTTTGGCCCGCGCGACCAGCTCGCACTCACAGATCACCTGCTCGTCGCGGAGGTTCTGCTCCTTACGGCCGAGCCGCTCGCCGAGCTTGTAGTTCTGGCCGCTCTCTGACCCCGGCAGTGGTTCGCTCGCCGTCTTGCAGCTCTGCTCGACGCCGAGCGCCTTGCAGACCGCGTCGACTGTCTGCTCGGCCATCAGCCTGAAGGTCGTCAGCTTGCCGCCGGTGATCGTCACGAAGCCGCTGACACCATCGCGCTGCTGGTGGTCGAGCAGGGCGTGCGCGCGGGTCACGTCGCGGGTCTCGGTCTCGGACTCCTTGGCGTCCTCGAACAGCGGCCGCACGCCGGTCCAGACGCGCAACGCCCGCGCCTGCCGGAAGCCGGGCACTAGCTTCTCGCCCTCGTCGAGCATCGCGTCGACCTCGGACTGCAGCACTGTGTGGTCGTCGGGATCGTCGGTGTGCTTGTCGGTCGTGCCGACCACTGAGACAGTCCTGATCGGCACGATGATGTCGCCGTCGGTCGGCATCTGACAGCGGTTGACGACCGTGTTCACGAGCCTGTGGTTCATCGCGATCATGATCCCTCGGCCCGGCAGCACGCGGACCCCCTCGATCCCGGCCAGATCGGCGATCCGCCCGGCCCACGCGCCGGAGGCGTTCACCGTTACGCGCGCCTCGATATCAAGCTCCTCGCCGCCGCGGACGTCGTGCACACGCGCGCCGGTGACGCCGTCGCCGTCTCTGTGGATCGCGGTCACCTCGTGGTAGGTGAGGATCCTCGCGCCGCGCTGCTGGGCGCCGCGGGCCAGCGACCCGACCGTCTTCCAGACATCGATGTTGGCGTCGGGCACACGGAAGGCGCGGGTGATCTCAGAGTTGATGCGCGGCTCTTCGCGCAGCGCCACCGCGACCGGGATCTCCTCGCAGTCGACGCCGGTCTCCTTGCAGCCGGCGGCGAAACGGTCCGCGTAAGCGGGGTCGTCGAACGGCGTCGTTACGAAGACGCCGCCGGTGTCCTCGATCGAGTCGGCCGCGACCCGCCGCAGGATCCGGTTCTCGCCGATGCACTCGCGCGCCGCCAGCGGGTCCTTGACCACATAGCGCCCGCCGGAGTGCAGCAAACCGTGGAAGCGTCCGCTGGTGCCCTCGGCCAGATCGAGACGATCGACCAGCACCACGTCGAGCCCTCGCAGTGAGGCATCCCAGGCGACGCCGGCGCCGGTTGCCCCGCCGCCGATCACCAGCACGTCTGTTGTGAGGGTGACCATCAGAGCGAGCGTACCGGGGAAGCTGTGAGTGGCTGGCGGATAGGCGGTTGCAGGGGAGTGAGGGGGTGTGTGCGGGCTGCGCGGCGGCCCTGCCTGGGGGTGGCCAGCGGGCCACCCCCAGGCGCCGTGGGCTCGGGCTATTCGGCCCAGTCGAAGGTCCGCGTTACGGCCTTCTTCCACTCCTTCATCTGGGCGGCACGGTCGTCCTTGTCCATCGCCGGCTCCCAGCGTTTGTCCTCGGCCCAGTTCTCACGCAGGTCCTCCTCGCTCTCCCAGAAGCCGGTCGCGAGACCGGCCGCGTAGGCGGCGCCGAGCGCGGTCGTCTCGGCCACCACCGGGCGCACCACGGTGACGCCGAGGATGTCCGCCTGGAACTGCATCAGTGTCTCGTTGGCGACCATGCCGCCGTCGACCTTGAGTTCGGCGAGCGTCACGCCGGAGTCGGTCGCCATTGCCTCGACGATCTCAGCCGTCTGGAAGGCGGTCGCCTCGAGCGTCGCGCGAGCGATGTGGCCCGAGTTGACGTAGCGGGTCAAGCCGGCGAAGACACCGCGGGCGCTGGACTTCCAGTACGGCGCGTAGAGGCCGGAGAAGGCCGGCACGATATACAGGCCGCCGTTGTCCTTGACCGTCGCCGCCAACTCTTCGACCTCGGGAGCAGACTTGATCAGCTTGAGGTTGTCACGCAACCACTGGACCAGCGCGCCGGTGATCGCGATCGATCCTTCGAGCGCATAGACCGGCTTGTCGTCGCCGATCTTGTAACAGACCGTCGTCAGCAGGCCGGACTTCGAGTGGGTCAACTGCTCGCCGGTGTTGATCAACATGAAGTTGCCGGTGCCGTAGGTGTTCTTGGCCTCACCGACGGCGAAGCAGGTCTGACCGAAGGTGGCCGCCTGCTGGTCACCGAGGATGCCGGCGATCGGGATACCTGCCGCGGGGCCGTCCTTGACCTCACCGTAGACCTCGCTCGAGGCGTGGATCTCGGGCAGCATCGACATCGGTACGCCGATCGTGTCGGCGATGTGCGGATCCCACTTCAGGGTCTTGAGGTCCATCAGCATCGTGCGGCTGGCGTTGGTCACGTCGGTGTAGTGCAGACCGCCGTCGACGCCACCGGTCAGGTTCCAGAGCAGCCAGGTGTCCATGTTTCCGAAGACCAAATCGCCGGCGTCGGCCTTGGCCTTCGCGCCGTCGACGTTCTCCAGGATCCAGCGCACCTTCGGCCCGGAGAAGTAGGTCGCCAGTGGCAGGCCGACCTTGTCGCGGAAGCGATCCTGACCGCCGACCTTGGCCAGCTCGTCGACGATCTTGTCGGTCCTCGTGTCCTGCCAGACCAGCGCGTTGTAGACAGGCTCGCCCGTGGTCTTATCCCAGACCAGCGCGGTCTCACGCTGATTCGTGATTCCGAGCCCGGCGATGTCGTCCTTGGTGGCGTCAGCCTTCTTGAGCGCGTTCGCCAGGACCTCTTGGCAGTTGGCCCAGATCTCTTTGGCGTCGTGCTCGACCCAGCCCGGCTTCGGGTAGATCTGCTCGTGTTCCTTCTGATCCACGGCGACGACACGCCCGGAGTGGTCGAAGACCATCGCGCGGGAGCTTGTGGTTCCTTGGTCGATCGCGATTGCGTACTTGGCCATGTCTTTTCCTTTCAGCTCGTGAACGCCGCAGCGGCGCTCTCGAAGAGGTAATAGGTCGAGGTCGAGCCAGGGTCCTGGTGGCCGGCGCTGCGCTCACCTAGGTAGCTGGCCCTACCTTTGCGGGCGATCAGCGGGATCGTCGCGAGCATCCCTTGCTCCGCCCCGTCCGCCGCCGCCCTGAGTCCTGTGTTGAGGTCCGACGCCTGTTCCAGCGCTGCCACGGCGGGCAGCAGGGCGTCGACCATCGTCTTGTCGCCTGGCTCGGCCTTGCCGCGGGCCTGCACGCCCTCGACGCTTGTGCGCCAGGCCGCCGCGTAGGTCGGCAGATCGACCTCCGCGTGGCCGGCCAACGCGGTGCCCAGCTGTAGAAACAGCGTGCCGTAGAGCGGCCCTGCGGCGCCGCCCACGGAGGAGATCAACGCCATCGCCACCGTCTTGAGCACGGCGCTGGGATCGGCCTGCTCGGCCGCCTGGAGCTTTTCGAGTGCCTTCTGCATGCCACGGTTCATGTTCGTACCGTGGTCCCCGTCACCGATCGCGGTATCGAGCCTGATCAGATCCTGGCGGTGCTCATCCATCTGGGCTGCGAACAGCTCGATCCAGCGCAGGGTCGTGTCTCGATTGATCAAGCTCAAGCCCCCCAGCGCAGTGCCGGCGTGTTGACCGGCGCGTCCCAGTACCGCGTGAGCTCATCGTCGAGCCGCAGCAGCGTGATTGAGCAGCCCTGCATCTCCAGGGAGGTGATGTAGTTGCCGACCAGGTTGCGCTCGATCTTGAGACCGTGAGCCGCCGCGATCTTCGCCACCTCGGCGTAGACGATGTAGAGCTCGATCAGCGGTGTGCCGCCCATGCCGTTGACAAACGCGAGCACGCTGTCCCCGGAGGAGAACGGCAGGTCTTCAAGGATCGGCGTCATTAGCCGCTCGGCGATCTGCGAGGCCGGACCTATCTTTTCACGGAAGCGGCCGGGTTCACCGTGGATCCCGATCCCGATCTCCACCTCGTCCTCGTCGAGCTCGAAGCTCGGCTCGCCCGAGGCTGGGGTTATGCAGGGGGTCAGCGCCATGCCCATCGTCCGGCCCGCCGCGTTGACGCGGCGCCCGACTTCGGTGACCTCCTGCAGGGACTTGCCGGCGTCTGCGGCCGCGCCGGCGATCTTCTCGACCAGCACGGTCACGCCGACACCGCGACGGCCCGCCGTGTAAAGCGAATCCTCGACCGCGACGTCGTCGTTGGTGAGGATCGTGTCGACCTCGATGCCCTCGGCTTTCGCCAGCTCGGCGGCCATTTCGAAGTTGAGCACGTCGCCTGTGTAGTTCTTGACGATGTGCACGACTCCGGCGCCGCCGTCGACGGCCTTGGTCGCTTCCAGCATCTGGTCGGGCGTCGGCGACGTGAAGACCTCGCCCGGACAGGCCGCGTCGAGCATCCCTGGCCCGACGAAGCCGCCGTGTAGCGGCTCGTGCCCGGAGCCACCGCCGGAGACCAGTCCGACCTTGCCTTTCACCGGTGCGTCAACCCGCACGATCGTGTACGGGTCAAACGTCACCCGCACACGGTCGCCGTGCGCCGCCTCGATCCCGCGCAGTGCATCCGCCACAACGTCGTCCGGTTCGTTGATGAGCTTCTTCATCGTTTGCTCCTCGTGATTTCGAGTGCCGAGCGGGTGGCGGGGTATCCCCGCCACCCGCGTTGCTGGCTAGGAGGCCGGGGGCCGATCCTCTTCCACGGTCTCGCCGAAGCCCTCTACGCCTGGCTCGGCTGCCTTGCGTGCCTTGAGCACGCTGAGGATGCCGACGTCATAGGTGACGGCCGCGATCGCGCCGCCGATCAGCGGCCCGATGATCGGTATCCAGAAGTAATCGTTGATGTTCCCGTAGTTACCCGGGAACGCGATCTTGCCCCAGCCTGCGATCCACGCGAATATTCGAGGCCCGAAGTCACGTGCCGGGTTGATCGCATAGCCGGCGTTCGCACCGAAGGAGATGCCGACCGCAAGCACGATCATGCCGACGATGAACGGAGCCATGCCGGCGCTGACCGGCGAGTTGAACTCGTCCGTGACGGCGCAGACGAACAGCACCAGGAAGAAGGTGCCGATTATCTGATCGACCAATGGCCCCAAAACACTGTGGAAGTAAGGCGCGGGGAAGGTCGCGAACGTACTGTAGGTAGATACCGAGTTCGCAGTGCCCTTGATGATGTGCTGTGCCTGGTCGTAGTGGTTGATGGCGTTGTTGTAGACCAGGAACACCAGCGCGGCGCCCATGAAGCAGCCGAACACCTGAGCGACCCAGTACTTGGGGACCTTGTTCCAGGGCAGTTGCTTGCGAACCGCGATCGCGAGGGTCACCGCCGGGTTCAGGTGAGCGCCGCTGATGCCGCCGCTCACGTAGACGGCGAAGCAGACTGCCAGGCCCCAGCCCCAGGTGATCAGCATCCAGTCGCCGGCCGAGTCGAGTGCGGGAACGGCGCTACGGCCCGAGCCGATCAGGGCCCAAAGCATGGCGACCACTCCGTCGCCGAAAGAAATGAGGATGAAGCAGCCGAAGAACTCTGCCCAGAGTTCGCCGATCACCCCGGTTCGCCACGTCTGCGGCAAAACCTTGGTGGTTGCTGCTCCGCTTACGTCTCTGGCCACGGGACCTCCTTAACAGAAGCTGGTTGCAGGACGCAGCTCGAGGAGTGGAACGGCGGCGAGCCGACCTCGGACGGTCTGACCGCGTCGACGCTCAGACCGCGCGAAAACGGCCATGTGGCGCGCGTCGACGGCCACCAACGATGTGTATCCACGGCTCGCATCGGAACTCGAAGCTCGCTGTCTCTCTCCCTGGATGTCCTGGCCGTGGCTGCGCCAACGGCAATTTGTGACATTAGTAACCGCGTATGACATTGTCAAACGAGGTTTGTAACCAAGTCGTGACGCCGTCTGACGGCTGAGTCGGCGAAGATCCACCGCGATGCACCGTCTGTACGTTGTCTGAGCGTTGGTCGGAGACGAGGTCCGTTGCCCGGAAGAATCCAGTCGATCGAACGAGCCGCAGCGATCCTGCGCCTGCTCTCAGGGCGCTCGCGTCGGCTCGGCGTCGTAGAGATGGCGAATGAGCTGGGACTGCCGAAGGGCACCGTCCATGGGATCCTGCGCACGCTGCAGCACGTCGGGTTCGTCGAGCAGGATCCGGAGAGCGGCAAGTATCGACTTGGTGCCGCGCTGCTGCACATGGGATCGAGCTACCTCGACGGCAACGAGCTCCGCACCCGGGCGCTGAACTGGTCGGACTCATTGGCCTCGCGCACGCACGAGGAGGTCAGGATCGGGACGCTGCACGATGGCAGGGTCTTGATCGTGCATCACGTCTTCCGTCCCGACGACAGCATGCAGACGCTGGATGTGGGGTCGCTGATGCCGATTCACGCAACCGCGCTGGGCAAGGTGTTGCTGGCGACTCACCCACACGTTGCCGAAGAGGTGATGAAACGCGAGCTTCCTAGCTACACGGACTCAACGATCACCGACCCCAAATTGCTGCGGCGCGAGCTCGAGCGGGTCCGGGAAAGGGGTTGGGCCTCGGAGGCCGGCGAACTCCAGCGGTTGCGCAGCTCACTCGCGGCTCCGATCATCGATCGCACAGGCCGTACTGTTGGTGCCATGGGCATCTTCGGTGGACCCGAACGGCTCTTCGCGGCGCGCTCGCCGCGTCCGGAGCTGCTCACGCATGTGCGTGAGCACGCTCAGGCGGTATCGCGCGAGCTGGGCGCGATACCGTGGTAAGCCGCAGCCCGGGGCGCGGCGTGCCGATCGACTCACCGCCTGGGGCTTACCGATGAAGGAGCGTTACGTCGCGGCGATCGACCAGGGGACCTCGTCGTCCCGCTGCCTCGTCTTCGACCACTCCGGCCGGATCGTCTCGGTCGCGCAGATGGAGCACCGCCAGATCTATCCGCATCCCGGTTCCGTCGAACACGATCCGCTGGAGATCTGGGCCGCCGTCGAGGAGGTGGTGGGGCGGGCCTTGGCTGACGCGGACCTACATCCGGGTGACCTGGCCGCGATCGGCATCGCGAATCAGCGTGAGACCACGATCGTCTGGGATCGCGAGACCGGTCGCCCGGTCCACCGCGCGCTGACCTGGCAGGACACCCGCACCGAGGGACTCGTCAACGGCCTTGGCGTTGCGCTCGGAGTTGACGCCGACTCCTACACCCGCTCGCGCACCGGGTTGCCGCTGGCGACCTACTTCTCGGGTCCGAAGCTCTGCTGGCTGCTCGACCACATCCCCGGTCTGCGCGACCGCGCCGCGGCCGGTGAGCTGCTCTTCGGCACGATGGACACCTGGCTGATCTGGAAGCTGACCGGCAAGCATCTGACTGACGTCACGAACGCCAGCCGCACCCTGATGATGAACCTCGAGACGCTCGACTGGGATCAGGAGATGATCGATCTGATCGGCGTTCCGCGCTCGATGCTGCCGGAGATCAGGCCCTCGGCCGAGGTCTATGGCGAGGCGCAGGGGCAACTCGGCGGGGTCCAGATCGCGGCCGCTCTCGGTGATCAGCAGGCGGCGCTGTTCGGGCAGACCTGCTTCTCCCCTGGTGACGTCAAGTGCACCTACGGAACCGGGAGCTTCATGTTGCTGAACACCGGTGAACGTCCGGTGCTCTCCAGCCGTGGCCTGCTAACGACGCTCTGTTGCCAGGTCGGCGACGAGCAGCCGACCTATGCGCTCGAGGGATCGATCGCGGTCACCGGCGCGCTCGTGCGCTGGTTCCGCGACAACCTCGAATTGATCGGCTCGGCGTCAGAGATCGAGACGCTGGCACGCACCGTCGATGACAGCGGGGGCTGTTACTTCGTGCCCGCCTTCTCGGGTTTGTACGCGCCGCATTGGCGCAGCGACGCACGTGGCGTGATCACCGGTCTGACCGGCTACATCACCAAGGGTCATCTCGCGCGGGCGGTGCTGGAGGCGACGGCCTGGCAGAGCCGCGAGGTTCTGGACGCGATGGTGGCCGATGCCGGCGTCGGGCTCAACACGCTCAAGGTTGACGGCGGCATGACTGCCAACAACCTGCTCATGCAGTCGCTTGCTGACGTGCTGGATCTGAAGGTGGTGCGGCCGATCGTGGCCGAGACGGTCTCGCTCGGCGCCGCCTACGCAGCGGGACTCGCGGTCGGCTTCTGGACCGACCGCGAAGAGCTGAGATCGAACTGGCACATGGCTGCCCAATGGGTGCCGGACATGGACCCGCGTAAGCGCGAGCGCGGCTACCGCAAGTGGCACAAGGCCGTGGAGCGCGCCACCGGCTGGCTCGACGACGACGACCTGGAGGAGTAGAGCGGCTCAGCGCGCCCCGGCGCCGAGCTCCGGCAGCGCGCCGGCGCACCGCCGTGCCGCGCGTTGCTAGAGGACCAGCCGCTCTGGGCGTTCGACGTTCGCCCGGACCGTCGAAAGGAAGGCTGCCGCGTCCGCCCCGTAGAGGATGCGGTGGTCGCAGGTCAGGGTCATGGTCATGCGACGGCGCGCGACGATCTGGCCCTCATGTACAACGGCCCGCTGCTCGGCGCTGCCGACCGCGAGGATCGCCGCCTGCGGCGGGTTCAGCATCGCGGTGAAGTGAGTGACGTCGTACATGCCGAGATTGGAGACGGTGAACGTCCCGCCGCCCACGTCCGTCGGGGTGAGCTGGCCGGCGCGTGTTCGCTTGGCCAGCGACCGCACCTCGGTGGCGATCGCGCTGAGTGATTTGCCGTCGACATCGAAGATCGTCGGCACGAACAGGGCGCCGTTGGCCGAGACGGCGATCCCGACGTTGACGCGCGAGTAGATCTCCAGCTGGCCGTTCTGGAAGCTGGAGTTGACCCGTGGGTACTCTCGCAGCGCGAGCGCGCAGGCCCTGATCACGAAGTCTCCGAGCGAGGGTGTGCGCTCGGTGCCCGCGGCCCGGATCTGGTCGCGCATCTCCACCGCTGCCTCGACATCAACGTCGGTGGTGACCGTGAATTCGGGCATTGTCGCCTTGGACTCGACCATGCGCCGGGCGACGATGTTCTGCGTCGGGCTGAGCGGTTCGAGCTGCACCGTGCCCTTCGCGTCAGAGGTCGAGATCGAAGGCGCGAGCGCCGCATCCGGTACCGGCGTTCTCGGCGGGGAAGTGGCATCGCCGGGGACCTTCGGCGGTTCTGCCTCCGCTGGGTGCGCGCCCTCTCCGATATGGGCGATCGGCTCACCGACGGGCACCGTTACGCCCTCCCGCACGAGGATTCGCAGGATCCCGGCTGCTTCGGCCGCATAGGCCATCGTCGCCTTGTCGGTCTCGATCTCCACTAGCTCGTCGCCGATGCTGACGTGCTCGCCGTCGGTGCGCATCCAGACCACGATCGTGCCTCGCTCCATCGACTCCGAGAGCCGCGGCATCGGTACCGCGGAGCTAACCGGGGCTTGAGCTCGCGAGCCGCCCGAGTCCGCGGGAATCGCGCCCGCGGGGGCGCGGTCTTTGGAGCTGCTCACTCGTCGCTGTGGTCGGCCGGCTTGCGGCGTGTGTACGGGGTACGTGCGGGCGGGCCGGCTTGGCCGCTGTCAAAGAAGTTCTGCACGCGCTCAATCATCGCGGCGGTGTCACCCTGCGGCGGGATCGGCTCGCCGAACGAAACGTGGATCTTGTGGCGCTTGGAGAAGAGGCGACCGCGCAGGCGTTTCGGCCAGAACTGGCCCGGGGGCATCGCTTCCGCCGTGCCGTCGACCCGGATCGGCACGATCGGCAGGTTGTGCTCGGAGGCGAGCACCGCCGCGCCGCGGCGGATGCGTCCGTCCCCGTGCTTGCGGCTGCCCTCGGGGTAGATCAGCAGGCTCCAGCCGTCGTTCAGCAGTGTGTCCAGATGAGCGGCCGTCTTGGCGAGCCCGCCGCCGCCTTTGCGATCGAGCGGCACCGTGTTGAAGATCAGCGAGGCGAGCGATGCGATCAGCTTGCTCTTGTAGAAGTAGTCGGCGGCGGCGGCCACGGCGGTATGTTTGCGCAGCTTGCGCGGGAGCGCCGAGAGGATCACCGGCGTGTCCAAGTGGCTGGCGTGGTTGGCGACCAGGATCACCGGCTGATCGAGCGCCGCCAGCTTTTCAAAGCCGTCCGACCTGCGCGCGGCGTAGATGTCCATGGTCGGATTCAGGATGAACCGCATGAAGTTCTCGCGCACCCACCGCGCGGGGAAGGAGCGTGCCCACGGGAGGTCAAGTTCGGCGGCTGCCTTGCGCAGTTCGCGCACACGTTCAGGTGCGTTCTGGGCGGCCTCGCGCGCCGCTTCGATCGCGACGCCGCTGAGCTCGCGAGCTTTCTCAGGCGCGTTTTGGGCCGCCTCGAGGGCAACGTCCTTGACGCGATCCCTCAGTTGCTCCTTGGTGAGCTTTTGATCTCCTGACGGCGGCACCGCCCGAGATACCCCGCTGTGTGACCGCCGTTACAGTCCCGCCGCCGGCCGCTGCCGTCTGGCAGTCGATCTTGGCCACAGGGCCGGCCCTGCCGCGCCGCTCTCAGAGCCAGCCGAGAATCACACCGAAGACCAGAATCGCGGCCGCATCGATCGCGCCGAGGCCACCTACGATCCGCCAGCGGCGGGCGCCCTTCGCATCGAACGCCCAGGCGGCGTAGAGGTAGAACCAGAGGTAGCCGAAGATCACGATGATCGGCAGCGAGTCCAGCCCCCACCACCAGTAGTGCCAGTGGAAGACACCGGCGGCGTGCAGGAAGACCTCGACCGCGACGCTGACCACTGACAACCCGAGCGCCAGCACAAAGCGGTTCGGCAGCCCGAGGATCTTCATGCTGCGGTCGGCGGGCAGCGTCTTGGCAAAGACGATCCCGGCAATCGCGAACATGAACATCGACTCGACGTTGAGTCCGACCGTGAACTGATACGCGGTTCTGCCGGTCTCGGTCCACAGCGCCGCGGTGTGCGAGGCGTGCAGGACCAGTGCGTTGATGATCTCGTTGAGGATGTCTGCGAACCAGATCGCCAGGCCGGCGGCGACGATGTCCAAGCGCTCGCGCTCGACCTCAACTGCGTAGACGTAAACGACAAACGCGAGTAACGGGATCGCGTACCACTGGAAGACATCGGCATGCCGCGTCTGCTTGAGCGCTTCGAGGGTGAAGTTGGTCAGCGCCGCGTAGCCCATATGGCTGCGTTGACGCTAGCGCCAGGGCCAGATTGCAGGATTTCAGCCGCGGTTTGCGACAGCGCTCGTACAGATGTCCAGGTTTGTGCGGCGCTGATCTACAGCTGGTAACTGGCGGCCCGATGCGGAGGTATGCCCTTTGCCCGAGCTTCCGCCCGTGCCGCTCGTCTGAGCGCGCTGCTTGTCGTCCTCGCCGTGACGTTGTTCGTGGGTCAGGGATCCGCGCTTGCCGCGGGCCACATCAGCAAGACCCGGACGGTCACGACGACACTGCCGCCGCAGGGAATGTTCGATTCCTGCTCGCTGACCACCAACCTGACGACCTGCGAGCAGGACCTCCAGGTCATGTCGCAGGCCGGGCTGAAGGTCGTGGTCAACACGATCTCGGGCGTCAGCGAACAGAACCTGCAGAGCTACGCCGCCTACGCACAGTCGGTGGGCATGAGCGTGATGTGGCAGCTGAACGACCCTGGATTCTGGGGCGGCACCTGGCTCGGGGCATCGGCCGCGGATGACTACCCGGTGTTCGCGACTGCCTGCGGCTGCACCACTACCGCCGGTGTGCTCGACTCGATGATCAGCTTCCTGGGCTCGCTGCCGGGTACCTACGGGTACTACGCCGCTGACGACGAGAGCATCGCTCCCGGCTCGACTCCCGGCCTCACCGCCTATGTGAACGAGATCAAGAGCGTGGATCCGAATCAGATGGTCATGATCGGATCAAGCGCTTCGCAGGGCCAGACCAACGCCTCTGCCGGCGCGGTCGTCGGCAACGAGATCTACCCCGAGACAGCTTTGAACATCGCCAACGAAGGCAACAATCTTGCTGCCTGGGAAGGCGTTCAGCAGCAGGTCACCCAGGCCCAGGCGGTTTCGACCGAGGATCACGAAGCCTCCGCCTTCATCCTGCAGGCGTTCAGCTTCGGAGACAACCTCTCCGACGGCGAAGCGGTTGGCGTCTGCACTCCCGACATGAGCCAGGGCCAGTGCGCCGGCCTGCTGCTCTACCCCTCCGAGCTCGTTCAACAGGAGCTTCGCGACCAGGTCCTTGAGCACAGTCATGCCAGCTTGATCCTCTGGTTCAACTTCGCCGAGACCTTCGACGGATCCGGGCACGGCACCGCGTTCACGCAAGCGATTCATGCGCCGGCCCCGACGATCCAGGCGACCGGCGCCAACGCGAAGGCCAAGCACGTCAAGCCGACCCGCAAGCCTGGCCGCAAGCGCAACACGAACCACAAGCACAACACGAATCACAAGTACACGCCACCACGCGGCCTTCGCGCAATCAACTAAAAGCTTGCTCCCACCAGGCAGGGGCAGCGACGCCGGGCGGCCAACACCGCCCGGCGTTTCGTTTTGCCTGCTTCAGCCCATCGCCACCGCGTAGACGTTGGTCGGCTCGAGCACGACTTCAAGCCGGCTGTCGCCGGGCCCGTCATGCTCACTCAGATCGGCGCCGCCGTACTTGGCCCCGACCTTCTTGGCGAAGGCGTAGTCCGGATCGGGTGTGGCGGTTACCGTGCCGCGTACCTCGAGGTAGCGGTAGGGGTTCTTGGGGTCGAGGATCATGAGGCTGACCTTGGGCCGCTTCAGCAGGTTCTTGGTCTTCAGTCGTGAAGTGTTCAGTGAGATCTTGATCTTGCCCTCGTCGTAAAGGAACCAGATCGCGGTGGCCTGCGGGAAACCGTCGCCGCCGATCGTCGTGAGCGAGCCGACCTGGGCATCGAGCAGATCCGTATGGGAATCAGGGAATGTGGTCATGCCGTCATTCTTACGGGATGGGAAGGGCGCCGCGTACGAAATACGTGATTGCGTCAGACGCAAGTTGCTCCAGCTGGGCGGACTCGATCATGCCGGAGGTGAAGAGCGCGGCCGTACCTTGGATCGAAGCGAACAGGACCAGGCCGATGCGCTCCGGGTCGCCCGCCTCCAGGATGCCCTCCCGCTGGCCCTGATGGATCAATTCAAACATCGGCGAGAAGGCCGCCATCGCAGCGGTGTGCAACGGGTCGTCCGCGTCATGCCCCTTGCTCGAGAACATCAGGTCGAGCAGCGCTGCGTCGTTGATCGCAAAGCGCAGATAGGCAGCTGCGCTCGCCCGCAATCGCGTGCCAAAGTCGCTGCCTGCCTGCTCGAAGGCAGCCGCCAGCTCGGCTCCCAGCTGCTCAAAGCCGCTTTCGGCGAGTGCATCGAGCAGCGCTTGGCGATCCTGGAAGTGACGCCGCGGCGCGCCGTGACTGACCCCGACCTGGCGTGCCAGGTCGCGCAATGAGAGGCCATCGAGGCCCTGTTCGCGGACCGTCGCTTTGGCCTGCTCAAGCAGGGCCGCGCGCAGATTGCCGTGGTGGTAGGACTTCTCACTCACGAGCCCCACTCTATCGAGGATGTTGCCGTTGACAGCATTGTGGTCGGCGTCTACATTGTTGTCCATGACTACTTTCTCCACAAACGATATTCCCGATCTCAGCCGCCGCCGCGTGATAGTCACCGGCGCGAACAGCGGCATCGGCCGCAGCGCCGCTCAGGCACTGGCCGGCGCCGGCGCCCAGGTCACGCTCGCAGTGCGCAACGTCGAGAAGGGCAATGAGGCTGCGGCGTCGATGCAGGGCCACGCGGAGGTGCGTCAGCTTGACCTGGCCGACCTGAGCTCCGTGCGTGAGTTCGCAGCCGCCTGGCAGGGCGAGATATACCTGCTGATCAACAACGCCGGGATCATGATCCCGCCGCTCTCACGCACCGCGGACGGCTTCGAGATGCAGTTCGGGACCAACCATCTCGGTCATTTTGCGCTCACCAATCTGCTGTTGCCCCAGGTCAGCGGCCGGGTCGTGACCGTCTCCTCGGGGATGCACAGCATCGGCCGGATCGACTTCGACGACCTCAACTGGGAGCGCAAGCGCTACCGCCGCTGGCCCGCTTACGGCCAGTCGAAGCTCGCCAACCTGATGTTCTCGAGTGAGCTCCAGCGTCGGCTGAGCCTGGCCGGTTCCGACGTCATCTCGACCGCGGCTCATCCGGGTTACGCGGCCACGAACCTGCAGTCGCATTCAGGCAACCGGCTCACGGAGCTGATGATGGGCAAGATCGCCAATCGCCTGTTCGCGCAGGACCAGGACGCTGGGGCCTTGCCGACGCTTTACGCAGCGGTCGCGGAAGTCCCGGGCGCCGCCTACGCGGGGCCGGGCGGCTTCAAGGAACTACGCGGCGCCCCTCAGCTCGTAGGCCGCTCGAAGCGCGCGTTCGATGAGGAGGTCGGCAAGCGCCTTTGGACTGTCTCGGAAGAGCTGACCGGAGTCACCTGCCCGCTCTAGTCGATCGCTGCGGGACGCCAGGCGCGTCCAGAGCTAGCCGCGCGCGGCGGCGACCGGGTCGGCACCCTCGACGCGGGTCATCGTGACCCGCGTCTCGAGCACGGCGTTGGCGTCACCGCGGTAGATGCCCTTGATCGGCGGCACGTCCGCGTAGTTGCGGCCGTGACCGATCTTGACGTGACGCTCGCCGGCGAGCCCGCGATTGGTCGGGTCGAAACTCACCCAGAACGGTTCGCCGTCATCGCCGGGTAGCAGCGCCTCGATCCAGGCGTGCGTGTCGACCTCTACCGATTCGACGGCGCTGCTTGTCGGCGGCGCCGGTGCCCTGCGCTCTGGTTCGGCGGCCGTTGCGCCGGGCCCGGGAGCTCTGCGCTCACCGGCATCGATGATCGTGGTCGGCGGTACCGCTGCGGCCGCCCTCCCACCCTCGGTCGTGTAGAGGTAGCCCGAGACGTAGCGGGCGGCGATGCCTTGGTGGCGCAGAAGATTGAGGCCGAGGTGGGCGAAGTCCTGGCAGACGCCCGCACCGCCATCGAGCAGGACCGATAGTGGCGAGTCGACGTAGGTCACCCCGGTCCGGTACTCGAAGCGTTCTGGGATCAGGTCGGAGACCTTCATAACAGCAGCGAGCGGAGTCGGCGCCTCGCTGACGGCGGCGTAAAGCCCCACCAGCACCGGGTGGCCCAGGGCGTCGTCGGTCGGCAGCAGGAACTCGCCGGCGGCAGCTTGGTAGACCGGATCGCTGAGTCCTTCCCAATTGGTTCCCGCCGGCTCCGGTTGTGGCTGGGTCGAGACTCGCGCGCGCACGTCGATCGTCATCTCGCGGTGCGGACGCGTGACCTCGAACTCGACCACTTCTGTTCCGAAGTAGTCGTCGTGGCGGTGCAGGCGCACCTCCGGCGTCAGCCGCACGTTGAACTCGTCGACGCGCTGGCGGGCATTGACGGCGGGCTTCACCCGCAGGGTGTTGATGTTGTCCACCACGTCCGCGTCGTAGCTGTACTTGGTCAGGTACCTGATCGCGAAGTGCATCTCCTGAGGCTTATCGGCACGTTCGCTCATATATGCACCGGCGCGATGCCCGCGATCGTGAAGTAACGCTCGTCTATGTCGTGGTCGATCAGTCCCAGCTCGTCCTGGACGCCGGCCAGCAACTCAATCAGCGAGCCGGTCGGCTGCTGGGTGCGCTGCTGGAGTTCGAGGTCGGCGATCAGGCGGCCGAGCCGCAGCACCGGCGGCGAGGAGCGCGGCGCTTGATCGGCTGTCTCCAGCGCCGCCTGAAGCTCGGCGAGCGCCGCGACCACGGATCCCGGGTATGCGCTCTCATACAGGAGAAAGCTGCCGACGCTCGGCAGGTCCGGGACCTGGTGCACCGAGCGCCGGAACGCCTGGAAGCCGCCGACAGCCTGCAGCAATGCCAGCGCCTCGGCCTCATGAGTGGTGCTGCCATCGAGCGTGTTGTCCGGCAGCGACCCCGCCGGCACCGCGATCCGCAGCATCCGCAGGACCATGTCGGCCTCCTCGATGCGCCCGCCGGCCTCAAGGAAGGAGCGCGCCTCGTCACGCAGCATCGTCTTGTCGAGCACCCCCCAGAACAGCGCGCAGCGCTCCTTGACCTCCTGGTAGACCGAGTAGGGGCCGGTCGCAAGCGCGGCCTCGAGGTCGTATCGCCCGAGTGCGAGATAGAAGCCGTTGAGCGCCTCCCACATCTCGGTCGAGATCACATCGCGCAGGGTGCGCGCGCGTTCGCGAGCCCGGTAGACGCACGAGACCACGGCCGCGGGGTTGTCGGTATCGAGCGTCAGCATCGGCGCTATCTCGCGACGGCTGAGCGTCAACAGGCTCGGCACCGATGCGCCGGGCTCATCGTCGCTTTTCTCCTGGCCGGGAACCGGCGGCTTGGCGCCGATCACCGCCAGCACACCGCGCCAACTGATCGCGATCCCTCGCTCACCGGGCCCTCCGGCGACGTCGGCGTGAAAGGCGCCGTCGAGCATGCGGGCGGTGTGCTCGGCGCGGGTCAGGTCACGGCCAAGCCAGAAAAGCTCCTGTGCGATCCGGGCGAGCATCAGTTGCCGTCGGTCTGCTGCTGCTGCTGGGCCTGCCCCTGCCAGCCGCCATAGCGGACGTCGGGCAGGCGTGGCGGCTGGCGGATATCGACCTCGGCCTGCGTCGCCTCGAGCACCTCGCCGTCGTCCAGCACCCAGGTGTCCTTGGAGNNCCCTGCGAGGAGTTGACGATCATCGACCCCTCTTTGAGCGCGACCCGGGTGAGACCGCCCGGCACGATCCTGATCTCTTCGCCGAACACCGCGAACGGCCGTAGGTCGACGTGCCGCGCCGCGAGCCTGCCGTCGGCTGTCTCGGTCGGCACGGTTGAGAGGTGGACGAGCTCCTGCGCGATGAAACGCTCGGGCGCCGACTTGATCAGCAGCGCCTCCTCCTCCAGCTCCTGCTTGCTCGCGTGGGGACCGATGAAGACACCCTTGCCGCCCGACTCGGAGGTCGGTTTGACGACCAGCTCGGGCAGCCGCTCGAGCACATGCTCGAGCACCTTCTCGTCGTTCAACAGGTAGGTCTGGACGTTCTCGAGGATCGGCTCCTCGCNNTCGTCGGCGACGCCGGTGCCGATCGCATTTGCGATCGCAACGGTGCCGGCGCGGTAGGCGCGCACCAGCCCGGGTACACCGAGCACCGAATCCGGACGGAACTCGAGCGGGTCGATGAAGTCGTCGTCGAGCCGGCGGTAGATCGTGTGCACGCGCTGCAGGCCGGCGGTGGTGCGCATATAACAGACGGCGTCGCGGACGACAAGGTCGGAAGCCTCAACCAACTCGACGCCCATCTCGCGGGCGAGGAAGGCGTGCTCGAAGTAAGCGCCGTTGAGCGGTCCCGGGGTCCAGACGACGACTGTCGGCGTCTCGTTGCCCGCGGGCGCGACCGCGCGCAACGCGTCGAGCAACAACGACGGGTAGTTGTTGACCGGCCGCACGCGGTGGCCCGCGAACAGCTCTGGCACCAGGCGCGTCATAGCGAGGCGGTTCTCCAGCACGTAGGAGATCCCTGAGGGCGTGCGCACGTTGTCCTCGAGCACACGCCAGCTGCCGTCTCCGGCCCGCACCAGGTCACAGCCGCAGATGTGTGTGTAAACCCCGCCAGGGGCGCGGATGCCGTGCACCGGACGCTGGAAACTGGGGCGGCTGACGATCAGCGACCACGGCACGATCCCGGCACGCACGATCTCACGAGCGTGGTAGACGTCGTCCACGAACGCGTTCAGTGCGCGGATCCGCTGTGCCAAGCCGCGCTTGATCACAGTCCACTCCTGAGCCGTCAGGACCCGCGGTACGAGGTCCAGCGGGAACGGCCGATCGCGGCGCTCGCCGTCGGTGCCGGCCACCTCGAAAGTGATGCCCTGCTGCATGAAGATCGCGTCGCGACGGCGTCCGGCCTCCTGCAGCGCGCCCGCTCCGAGCCGCTCCAGCGCTTCGATCAGGGCCGTGACGTGCGGTTGGGGCGAGCCGTCGGCACGTATCAGCTCATCCCACGAGCCAGCCGGAATCGTGTACCCGTCGATCAGGTTCTCCCCACTCACTCTAAGTAGCTTATGGGCGTACACGCTCTTCGTACCACCGTCTTCCGGCTAATCCAATGAGTCCGCCGTTAGCCACTTGGACAAACAGATTCCGCGCTCCAGCGCGGTGAGAGCCCGGTCACCGTTACGCGGCGCGGGCTGCGAGCGCGCTGAGTGTGGCGCCGATTTGAGCGCGGATCTCGGGGTCGACGATGGTGCCCTCAGGACCCACGGCCTGTGTGCAGATCAGCAGCGCATCAGCCTCGGTTATCTGCGACCGCAGTTTCGCGGCGGCGGGTGCACAGGCTGGAGGTCGTGATCGGGGTTGAAGTGCGGTAGCTCAGCCGTCCCCTCGTAGAACACCGCCTTGATGCCGCCGAGTTCCAGTGCAGTCCGTAGAACCGCCGTATTGGTGGAGCCGCTACGCAGGCTGCCTGAGATCAACAGGATGTGAGGGCCCGCGGACATGCGAGTGGAGCCTAGTCGCCGCGTCGTGACCCTTTACGCTCCATGCAAGATGCGGGTTCTGATCACAGGAGCGGGCGGGATGCTCGGCGTGGACGCGCGAGCCGCGGCCTTGGCGGCGGGCCATGAGGTCGTCGCGCTCACGCGCGCCGACCTCGACCTCACCGACCTCACCGCCGTTGAGTCAGCCGTCGCCGGCGCCGCGCCTGAGATCGTGATCAACTGCGCCGCCTATACGAAGGTCGATGACGCAGAAACCGACGGGCGCGACGCCGCGCACCTGACCAACGGAGTCGCTCCCGGTTATCTAGCCGGGGCGGCGGCGATGGCCGGGGCCTGGATCGTGCACGTCTCCACGGATTACGTATTCGACGGGGCCAAGACCACCGGCCCCTACCTCGAGTCCGACGCGACCGCACCGCAATCTGTCTACGGCGCCTCGAAGCTTGAGGGCGAGCTGGCGATCGCGCAGGCAGCGCCGCTCTCACACACGATCGTGCGCAGCTCCTGGCTGTTCGGAAACCACGGTGCTTGCTTCCCGGCGACGATGCTGCGGCTCGCCTCGACCCACGATTCGCTGTCAGTGGTGGATGACCAGCGCGGCTGCCCGACCTTCACCCCGGACCTCGCGACGGCACTGCTGGCGGTCGCTTCACAGCAGCTGCTCGGTGTGGTGCACGTCGCCGCCGGGGGTGACTGCAGTTGGTATGAGTTCGCGCGGGAAACGATCACGCGCGCCGGTCTCGGCGCGGTCGTCACGCCTTGCACCACGGCGGAATTCCCGCGTCCGGCGCCGCGGCCGGCTTACAGCGTCTTGCGCAGCGGCCGCGGCGAAGCGCCAGTCCTGCGGGACTGGCGCGAGGGCCTACTTGAGTACCTGGAAGTTCGCAATTCGACGGAGGTGCAGGCCTGATGAAGCTGCTCGTCACCGGTGGGGCCGGCTTCATCGGCTCGAACTTCGTCCGCCACGTGGCTCGGGAGCGGCCTGACTGGGAAATCGTGGTCTACGACCTGCTGACCTACGCGGGCGATGCCCGCAACATCGAGGGGCTGGAGCAGGTCCGGCTCGACCAGGCCGATATCTGCGATGCCGATCGCCTCGACGCCGCGGTCCGGCTGTCCGACGCGGTCGTGCATTTCGCGGCCGAGTCTCACAACGACAACTCGCTGGACTCACCATGGCCGTTCGTGCAGACCAACCTGATCGGCACCTATCAGGTGCTGGAAGCGGTTCGCCGTCACGGTGTGCGCCTGCACCACATCTCAACTGACGAGGTCTATGGGGACCTGGAGTTGGACGATCCCGCCAAGTTCACTCCGCAGACGCCCTACAACCCGTCAAGCCCTTATTCGAGCACCAAAGCCGGCTCTGACCTGCTCGTGCGCGCCTGGGTGCGCAGCTTCGAGGTGCAGGCGACGATCAGCAACTGCTCCAACAACTACGGGCCCTACCAGCACGTCGAGAAGTTCATCCCGCGTCAGATCACAGAGGTGCTCGATGGCCGGCGGCCAAAGCTCTACGGCGCCGGGCAGAACGTGCGCGACTGGATTCACGCCGAGGACCACTCGTCCGGAGTGCTGACGATCCTCGAGCGCGGGCAGCTCGGCGAGACCTACCTGATCGGCGCTGAGGGTGAACAGAGCAACAAGGATGTGGTCGAGTTGCTGCTGACGCTGATGGGCCGTGATCCGGGCGACTACGACCACGTCAACGACCGGCCGGGTCATGACCTGCGCTACGCGATTGACGCCAGTCGCCTGCGAGACGAGCTCGGCTGGCGGCCGCTCTACCAGGACTTTGAGCGCGGGCTCGCGGCGACCGTCGAGTGGTATCGCCAGAACGAGTCCTGGTGGCGCGCGCAGAAGGCCCAGACCGAAGCCAAATACGAGGTGCTTGGGCGATAGCCGCGTCAGCCGTTCCCGGTGAGGGCCTGGCCGTGCTCGAGGCCGAGATCTGCGCCTGCCGCCGTTGCCCGCGTTTGGTGCAGTGGCGCGAGCAGGTGGCACGCGTAAAGCGGGCGGCATTCGCCGATCAGCAGTACTGGGGGTGCCCGGTACCCGGGTTCGGCGATCCCGCTGCCTCGATCATTGTGCTGGGGCTTGCGCCGGCCGCGCATGGCGCCAACCGCACCGGCCGGATGTTCACCGGCGACCGTTCGGGTGAGTGGCTCTACCGGGCGCTCTGGCGAGCCGGACTGGCAAGTGCGCCGGAGTCGGTCTCGCGCGACGACGGGCTGGTGCTGACCGGTTGTTGGATCACCGCCGCGGTGCGCTGCGCACCGCCGGCCAACAAGCCGAGCGTCGAAGAGCGCGACGAGTGCGGTACCTGGCTTAACTCGGAGCTGGCGCTGCTTCCCGCAGCGCGTGTGGTCGTCTGTCTGGGCGCGTTCGCGTGGGAGGCGGCGCTGCGGCATTTCGGCTCTCCACGACCGAAGCCGAAGTTCGGGCACGGGGCTGAGGTTTTGCTCGCTCCCGGTGCTTCGTTTGCTACGGACGCTTCGTCGCCGCCGCGCGGGGCAAGTGATGGACGTTATATGCCAGATATGGCACATAACGTCCATCACTTCCCGATCACGCTGCTCGCGAGCTACCACGTGAGCCAACAGAACACCTTCACGGGCAAGCTCACCGAGCCGATGCTGGACGCGGTATTCACGCGCGCCGTGGAGCTCGCCAGCGGCTGACCTGGCACCGCCCCGGCCTACCGCCCCGGCCTACCGCCGCTGCTTGACGCGCGGCAGCTTGAAGACCCCGCTGCGCAGGATGTCGAAGTGGTCTGAGGGGAAGTCCTGCGCCGAGAGCGTTGCAACCGTATGGGCGCTCGTATCCGACGGATCCGGATGCGGCAGACCACCGTCGAGCACGATCGGGATCCACTCCGCTGCCAGCACCTCACCGCCGCGACCCAGCCGCAGGCGCAGGATCGCGCTCTGGCTGAGGATTCCACTGCCGCCGAGCGTGTGATAGCCGACGAAGTTGCCAAGCGAGTAGGCGACCATGTGGCCGTGGTAGTCCTCGACGCCACGGATCACGTGTGGGCCGGAGCCGACCACGAGCGAGGCGCCGGCGTCGATCACCGCGTGCGCAAACGCCCGCGCGTCGCCGCGATCCTCTCCCAGGAAGTACTGCGGGCCGTAGGGCACATGCGTGTACTGCGGACCCTCGGCGCCGGCGTGGATGATCACCACGACCAACGCTGCGTGTGCACGTGCCTGCTTCACCATCGAAACGGCCGTCGCGATGTCAAGCAGGTTGGAGTCGTAGTCGTAGGGCGCGAAACCGAGGAACGCGACGCGGATCCCGTGGGTGGTCAGATAGGTGATCTGCCCCGGGTAGCCGGTCTCGGCAAGACCCGCCCGCTTGAGCGCGGCGACTGTCTGGGCGCGGCCTGAGGCGCCGAAGTCCATCGAGTGGTTGTTCGCCTGATTGACGAGTTTGAAGCCGAGCCCACGCAGCTGCATGGCGTAACCCGGCGGAGCCTGAAACGCATAGCAGTCGGTCCCGGTCACAGACGCCCCGCACTTGGACCCAGAACTGCCGACCGAGAGCGTGCCCTCGAGGTTGCCGAAGCTGATGTCGGCGTCGCGCAGCTGCTTGGCCACAGGACGCAGTGCCGTCTCGACGCCGCCCGGCGGCAGCCCGAGTTCTGTGCTCATCGCCATGTCGCCGACCCACTGCAGAGTGACCGAACCACCGACTGGAATCTGGGGCAATTTGCTTGTACCTGCTCGCGCATCGCCGGCGCCCGCACCTACCGCGAGCAGCCACGCAACCGCGACAATCACCAGCGCCGCGGCCGAACCGCGCAGTGGCTTTTTCGGGGACAAGGGAAGCAGGATACGTTCAGTTCGCGGATTGGCGATGATCTGAGCCTGAAATGACTGGTGCTGAGACAAACTTCCCTGAAGTGAACATTGCCAGGGAGCCCGAACTGGCTGAGCTGAGCATCGCCGACGCGCCCGAGCTCTGGAGCGCCTTGGGCTTTGATGTCGATCAAGGCAGCCTGGATATCGGCATGGTCCGCGTCTGGCTGGGAGCTGAGGGCAAGGGCATCACTTCGTGGTCGCTGCGCCGCGTCAACGCCTCCGGCTCGATCGACGGCCTGCCGACGACGGCGCCACGGATGGTGGTTCCGCCGCCCTTCCACACGCACCCCAACGGTGCGACCGGCATCGATCACGTGGTTGTGGTGACGCCGGACTTCGACCGTACATCGGCCGCCTTGGCTAAGGCCGGCGTCGAACTGCGGCGTGACCAGTTCACCGAGGGCCGTGGGCGCCTCGGCTTCCGCCGGATCGGGCCCGCGATCCTGGAGTTGGCCCATCGACCGGAGATCGAAGACGACGACCCGAGGCTCTGGGGTCTGACGTTTGTCGTAATCAGCCTCGACGTTTTGGCAGAGCGACTTGGTGATCTGCTCGGCCCGATCGGTCCAGCCGTCCAGCCCGGACGCAAGATCGCCACCCTGAAACGCGAAGCCGGGCTCTCCGTGCCGGTGGCGTTCATGAGCCCGGAACCACCGTGATCCTGAACACGGGGTGACCCTGACGTTGGATCAGAATTGACGGTCCGTTTCAAAAGCTGGTTCAGCTCGTATGGTGAGGTGCTCTCGGAGCGGGATGTGCGTCTGCTCTTCGGTGCCCTGGCGATCTCCACGACAGGCAGCTGGGCCTACAACACGGCACTGCTCGCGTTCATCTACGAACGCACGCACTCGCTCGGATGGGTCGGAGCCGCCGGCGTCGCCCGCATGCTCGCGTCGCTACTGCTGAGTCCGTACAGCGGCGTGGTGGTCGAACGCAGCGACCGCTTCCGCTTGATGCTCGGCAGCAACACGCTCGCCGCCGTCTGGCAGATCGGTCTCGCGATCACCGCGATCTCCAAGGGCCCGGTGCTGCTGGCAATCGCCTTCTCGGTCCTGACCGCGGCGACGACGGTCTTTGAGAAGCCGGCGGTAGGGGCGACGATGCCGACGCTCGTCTCCGAACGCAACCTCGTCGCGGCCAACGCGCTGCAGTCGACGATCGACAACCTGACCGTGATTGTGGGGCCGGCGATCGGAGCGCTGCTGCTGATCGCCGGCTCCGCCTCCGTCGTCTTCTCTATCAACGCCGCCAGCTTCCTATTCGCGGCGCTGATGGTTTCGCAGATCAAGCACCGCACGGCCAAGGTCGACGTCAGCGAAGGCGGGACCATCGGATTCCTCCAGCAGATCAGCGTCGGCATGCGGACGATCCTGGGCGCCCGCTCAGCACGGGTGCTGGTGGCGCTGTGCGCGCTCGTCAGCTTCGTCTACGGCACCGACACCGTGCTGTTTATCGGTGTCTCCTCGCAAAAGCTCGGCACCGGCCCGAAGGGCTACGGCTACCTGCTGGTCGGACTTGGGATCGGCGGCGTGCTGATGGCGGCGGCGGTCGACAAGCTCGCGTCGCGGTCGCGCCTCGCCTGGGTGATCATCGCCGGTGTCGCCGGCTATTGCCTGCCGACGGCGTTGCTGGTCGTGATCCACACGCCCGTCCTGGCGGTGATCGTGGAGGTCTTCCGCGGCGGCTCGACGCTGGTCGTCGACGTGCTCGCGTTCACGGCCCTGCAGCGCGCGACTCCGAACGACCAGCTCGGCCGCGTGATGGGCGTCTTCTGGGCGCTGATCACCGCTGTGATCGCGCTCGGCATGCTGATCACGCCGCAGATCTCCAGAGCCTTTGGGCTCGACGGCGCCCTTTGGATCATGGCGATCGGCCCGTTCCTGCTCGGCCTGCTCGGTCTGCCCGCGCTGCTCGCGGTCGATAGCGCGACCGCCGCGGCAAGCGCCGCCCTGGCTCCGCGCGTCGCCTTGCTGGAGCAGCTCCAGATGTTCGCCTCCGCGTCGCGGCCCCTGCTCGAGCGGCTCGCCTCCGTGATGCAGGACCAGGACTTCCAGGCCGGGGCCAAGATCATCACGGAGGGGGCCGCGGCCGACTATCTCTACGTGCTCGTCGAGGGTCAGGTGGAGATCACCGCCAGCGGCGAGTCAGGCGGTCCGGCCAAGCTGATCCGGACGATGCAGGCGCCGGTCTACTTCGGCGAGATCGGCATCCTCGAACACATCCCGAGGACCGCCAATGTGACCGCGCTGGGCGATTGCAAGTGCGCCCTGATCGACGGCGACACCCTGCTCGAGGCGCTCAACGACGCCTCGGCGTCAAGCTCATTGCGGGATAGCGCCAGCAGTCGCCTGGCGGTGACGCATCCGTCGCTACGCTCAGGCGACGATGAGGCAGCCACCTTCGCTGGAAGCCTTTAGCGCCGCAACCCGCGACTGGTTCACGCGTGCCTTCGAGGCGCCGACCCCGGCCCAGGAGCAGGCGTGGCCGGCGATCGCCTCCGGCGATCACGTGCTGCTGGCGGCTCCGACCGGCTCAGGCAAGACGCTGGCCGCGTTTCTGTGGGCGATCGACACGCTCGCATCCGAGCGCGCTCGCTCGGATGCCGACTCGGCGCAGGACGGGCACACAACCGCCGGGGCTGGTGAGTCACGCGGCATCAGCCTCGTCTACATCTCGCCGCTGAAGGCGCTCTCTTACGACATCGACCGCAACCTGACGGTGCCGCTGCGCGGGATCGGTGCTGACCTCAAGGTCGCCGTGCGCTCCGGCGACACACCGCAGAAGGAGCGTCAGGCGATGCTGCGCAATCCGCCCGACATCCTGATCACGACGCCGGAATCGCTTTACCTGATGCTGACCGGCCAGGCTCAGAAGCTGTTCAGCGGCACCCGCTGGTGCATAGTCGATGAGATCCATGCTGTCGCCGCGACCAAGCGCGGCGCTCACATGGCATTGACGCTCGAGCGGCTCACGCAGGTGGCGGGCGGCGAACTTCAGCGGATCGGCCTGAGCGCCACGCAGAACCCGCTTGAGGAGGTCGCGAAGTTCCTGGTCGGGCCGGGACGCAGCTGCCGGATCGTCGACGCCGGCGTGCGTAAGCCGCTTGACCTCCAGATCCGGGTTCCGGTCGACTCGATGACCTCTCCGGGAGATACGCCGGGCGCCGAACTCGACCCGCTGGCCGGCGGCGAGCCGACGATCAACTCGATCTGGCCCGCGATCTATCCGGAGTTGCTCGCGCTCGTGCGCGAGCACAACTCGACGATCATCTTCGTCAACGCGCGGCGCAGCGCCGAACGCCTGGCTTTGCGACTGAACGAGCTGGCCGCTGCCGAAGATCAGGCTGCGGAAAGCGTGGTGGCTGGGGGCGGGGTGGTGGGAACCAGTGAGATCGCCCGTGCCCACCACGGCTCGCTCGCGCGCGAGGAGCGCACGACCGTTGAGGAGCTGCTCAAGTCAGGACAGCTCCCGTGCCTGGTCGCGACCTCGTCACTCGAACTCGGGATCGACATGGGCGCTGTCGATCTGGTGATCCAGGTCGAGTCGCCTAAGTCGGTCGCGCGTGGCCTGCAGCGGATCGGTCGCGCCGGCCACAACGTCGGCGACGTCAGTGTTGGCCGCATCTTCCCGAAGTTCCGCGCCGACCTCCTGGAGTGCACGGTCGTCACCCGCCGGATGCGCGAAGGAGCGATCGAGCGCACGGTCGTGCCGCGTAACCCGCTCGACGTGCTGGCGCAGCAGGTGGTGGCGATCGCCGCCGCCGTTCCGCAAGACGATGGATCGCTCGCGGTCGACGAGCTGTTCGAGCTCGTCACGCGGACCTACTCATATTCCGAGCTCAGCCGCGCCTCGTTTGAGAACGTTCTGGACATGCTCGACGGGCGCTATCCGTCTTCGGAGTTCGCCGAGCTGAAGCCGCGGATCATCTGGGACCGGATCGAGGGCACGATCCGCGCGCGGCCAGGCGCGCGGCAGCTGGCGGTCGTCAACGCCGGCACGATCCCGGACCGCGGCAACTACATGGTGACGCTACCCGACGGCCGCCGTGTCGGCGAGCTCGACGAGGAGATGGTCTACGAGGCTCGCCCCGGGCAGTCGTTCCTGCTCGGCGCCTCGACCTGGCGGATCGAGGAGATCGGGCGAGACCGCGTGATCGTCACACCGGCGCCCGGCATGCCTGGCGCGGTCCCCTTCTGGAAGGGCGACGGCATCGGGCGGCCGAGCGAGCTGGGGGAGGCGATCGGCGCCTTCTCGCGCTGGGCCGTGGATCAGGACCCGCAGGTGCTTGTCGACGGCTACGACCTCGACATCCGCGCCGCTCGAAATCTCGTCGAGTACCTGCGCGACCAGCGCGACGCGACCCGGGTAGTGCCGAGCGACAAGGCGATCGTGCTCGAGCGCTTCCGTGACGAGATCGGCGACTGGCGGCTCTGCGTGCTCTCGCCCTTCGGAGGTCGCGTTCACGCCGCCTGGGGGCTCGCGCTGAGCGCCCGCATCCGCGAGGAGCTGGAGCTCGAGGCCGACGCGATCTGGTCTGACGACGGGATCATCGTGCACCTCCCCGATGCCGAGGAGCTCGATCCGGCGCGGCTGGCTGAGATGGTGCTGATCGAGCCTGATGAGGTCGAGGACCTCGTGGTCCGCGAGCTCTCGGGCAGCGCCCTGTTCGGCGCGCGCTTCCGCGAGAACGCGGCGCGGGCGTTGCTGATCCCGCGTGCCTACCCGGGCAAGCGCACGCCGCTCTGGCAGCAACGGCTGAAGTCGCAGTCGCTGCTCGAGGTGGCCCGCAAGTACGGGGACTTCCCGATCGTGCTCGAGACCTTCCGCGAATGCCTGCGGGACGTTCTCGATCTGCCGGCGCTGGTCGGGCTGCTCAGCAAGCTCAGCCGTCGCGAGGTCTCGCTGGTCGAGGTTGAGACCCAGACCGCCTCACCGTTCGCCTCATCGCTGTTGTTCGACTACGTCGCCACCTACATGTACGAGGGCGACACCCCCAACGCCGAGCGTCGCGCCGCCGCGCTCTCACTCGACCGTGACCTGCTGCGGGAGCTGCTCGGCCAGGACGAGTTGCGCGACCTGATCGACCCCGGCGCCTTGGCCGCCGTCGAAGACGACCTGCAGTGGCTCTCCGAGCATCGCCGCGTCGCCACTCGTGACGCGTTGCACGACATGCTGCGCTCACTCGGTGATCTCAACGAGTCTGAGCTCACGGCGCGCGTACTCGCCGGCGTCGAGCTTGAACCGATGCTGACCGCGCTCGCCGGCGAACGCCGCGCCGTCAAGGTCAGGCTCGGCGGCGAGCTTCGCTGGATCGACGCGGCCGACGCCGGGCTCTACCGCGACGCGCTCGGCGTGGTCCCGCCGGGCGGCCTGCCCGAAGTCTTTCTCGCCGACGTCCCCGACGCGCTGCTGAAGGTCGTGCGGCGCTTCGCGGCGACACATGGGCCGTTCGTCACCGGCGATCTCCGGGAGCGATACAGCGTCGATCTCTCGACCGCGCTCGGCGCCCTGGAGCGCAGCGGCGACCTCGTGCTCGGTGAGCTGCGCCCCGGCGGCAGCGGTCGCGAGTGGTGCCACCCGGACGTGCTGCGGCGGATCCGCCGGGCCTCGCTGGCGGCGCTGCGCCAGGAGGTTGAGCCTGTCGAGGCGCGCGCGCTTGCGCGCCTCTTGCCGCTCTGGCAGGGCGTCGATCGCCATCAGGCGTCCGGGGCCGGAATCGATCGGCTGCGTGATGCGCTGGTCCCGTTGCAGGGGCTCGCGCTGCCGATCGAGGTCTGGGAGAAGGAGATCCTGCCGCGCCGTGTCGGTGCCTACTCGACAACCTGGCTCGACCAGCTCTGCGCGTCCGGCGAGGTCGTATGGCTCGGCGCCGGCGCGCTCGGGCGCTCCGGTCGGGTGTCGCTGTACTTCCGTGAGGACCTTTCGCTGCTAGCGCCCGCCCCGAAGCCAGACGCCAACTCTCCGGCTGGTCCGACCCACGACGCCCTGCGTGAACGGCTCGCACGCGGCGCCTGCTTCTTCGGGGATCTGCTGGTTGAACTGCAAGCGGTCGACAGCGCGACCCTCACCGACGCGCTCTGGGATCTGGTCTGGGCGGGCGAGGTCACCAATGACGCCGTAGCGCCGCTGCGAGCGCCACGGTTGTCGGTCGCCCGCGGCGTCGCTGGGCTTCATCGCATGGGCCAACCCCNNAACCCAGCCGCTCCAGCCGCTTCTCGAAACGCGGCCGCGCGGCCGCGGCAACCCACGTCCAGGGCCGCTGGTCGCTGACCTCGCAGCTCTTCCCCAGCACCGCGACCGATCCTGTCGCGCGGCGTCGCGCGCTCGCCGAGTTGCTGCTCGAGCGCTACGGGATCCTGACCCGGGAGCAGGTCAGCGCTGAGGGCGTCAGCGGTGGTTTCTCCGCCATCTACCCGGAGCTGACCCAGCTCGAGACGCTGGGGGTCGCGCGCCGGGGCTACTTTGTTGAAGGGCTGGGCGGCGCCCAGTTCGCCCTCCCGGGGGCCGTCGAGCGGTTGCGGGAGCGACCGTTGCAGGATGAACAGCCGCTGGTGCTCTGCGCCGTTGACCCGGCGCAGCCTTACGGCGCGGCGCTGCCGTGGCCGAAGCGAGCCGATCGTGACGGCGCCAGAGCACCGTCCAGGCAGGCCGGTGCGCAGGTGGTGCTGACAGGTGGCGAGCCGATCCTCTACCTGGAGCGCGGTGGCAAGAGTCTGCAGACGCTGGTTCAACGCGACGACCCGCGCCTGGAGCCGGCCCTGGCCAAACTCGTCGAGCACGTCCGCGCCGGGCGTGGAGCTCTGCGACGGCTGGCGCTTGAAAAGGTCGATGGTGAATCCGCACTCTCCTCGTCGCTCGGGGCGGCGCTGATCGCAAACGGTTTCCAGGAAGGGCCCCGGCGGCTTACTCTTAGCGCATGAGGCCAACGCAGCGCGGGCCGATGCTTCGGGTTGGACACAAGGGCGCAGATCTGATCGTCCCGGGCAATACGCGCGCAAGCTTCGATGCGGCACTCGCAGCCGGTGTCGACATGATCGAGTTCGACGTCCTGCGCGAACGCCGCAATTCGAAGCGCACGGGCCGTCGCGCCAAGCAGGGTGACCTGCTGCTGGCACACGACTTCCAGCATGAAGCCCAGCTGACGCTCGCCGAAGGTCTCGACCATCTCAGCGCTGACGCGTTCTCTCAGATCGGCTTCAACGTCGACTTGAAGATGCCGGGGTACGAGGCCCAGGTGGTCGAGATGCTGCGTGAGCGCGAGCTCGAAGCGCGGGTCCTGATCTCCAGCACCTACCGGCTGAGCTTGGCCACGATCCGACGCGAAGCACCTGACATCAGGGTCGGCTGGTCTGTGCCAAACCTGACCGTCGATCCGTTCCGCGAGGCGCTCATGCTGCCGGCCGCGTTCGCCGGGATGCTCGCCGCCCGCGCGGTCCTGCCTTCGCGGGCGGCGAGCGCGATCAGGAGCGGAGCCTGTCACGCGCTGATGGCTCACTGGCGGTTGGTGACGCCGCGGCTGGTGCGGGCGATCAACCGCGCCGGAGGCGAGCTCTACGTCTGGACTGTTGACGATCTGACCCGGATCCGCTGGCTCGATGCGCTCGGCGTCACCGGCGTCATCAGCAACGATCCAAGATTGTTCGCAACATCCGTGTGATCGATCGCCGCCTGCGGCGTAGTAAGGGTGTGAGGGCGAGTACAACCATGAACCGCAACGAGGAGCGAGAGTCCTGGGAGCGGCTTGAACAGCTCTACCGCTCGAGCCGTGACGATCTCTATTCGTACGTGCTGACGCTGCTGCGCGACGCTGCGGCGGCTGAGGACGTGACCGCGCTCGCCTTTGAACGCGCCTACCGCCGCCGCCGGACCTTCGACCGGCACCTCGGTGAGCAGCGTGCCTGGCTGTTCGGGATCGCTCGTAATGCCGCACTCGATGAGCTGCGGCGCCGGCGCCGTGTCGCTGCGCTCGTGGTCGATCCCGAGTCGACCCAGGAAGAGCCCGCGACCGCTGAGGATGAGGCCGATGTTCTGCTGCGCCGTACCGCGGTCCGCGCGGCGCTCGCGGAGCTTCCCGCGCGTGACCGTGAGCTGCTGGCGCTCAAGTTCCAGGCGGGGTTCAGTAACGCTGAGCTTGCCGCGGTGCTTGGCGTCAGCGAATCCAACGCCGGCACGATGCTGCATCGCGCCGTCCAGAAGCTGAGGAAGGCCGTAAATGCGCCAGTCTGAAGACATGCCGCTGGACCCCGAGGTGTTCGCGGAGCTCGAGGCGATCGACGCCACGCTCGCCGGCGAGCCGGTAGATCCCGCCCACGCGGAGATCGCGGAGCTGGCGCTCCTGCTCGCCGCAACCCGTGAGCTCCCCACCGATGAGTTCGCACAGAAGCTCGACGCGCGTGTCGCACGCCGGTTTTTCGTCTTGCCGACCCCCGCCAGCCCGCGCCAGCGGNNGGGCGGGGTTTTCGCGGTGGTTGACCCGCCCCGCATTCGCATCCGCGCTGGTCGGCGGGCTCGCTGTCGTGGCCGCCGCAGGCGTCATCGCCAGCGGCTCGCTCTCCTCGCCGAGCCCACGCGTCGTCAACGGTTCTTCGGCGCCTTTCCTCGCGGCTGGGACAAACCGAGACTCCGTCGACAAGCTGGCGCCGCGGGTGACCGCAACCTCAACCACCGCCGGCGGAGCGAGCGGTTCGCCGGCAACGCTCGGCCCGGCCAAGGCGAGCGCAGAGAACCTCCACAGTCCCGCAGTCGACAACACGGTCAACCTGACCCAGTCGGTCACCGGGGCCCCCACGCCCGCGCCGAGCACGGCCAACCACGTGATTCAGTCGGCTCAGCTGCAGCTGAGCACGCCCAATGCGCATATCGATGCGGTCGCACAGGAGGTCTTCAACGTGGTCGCGCTGGAGAACGGCTCGGTTCAACACTCAGACGTGACGCAGGCTGCGGGCGGTTCTAACGGAGGCAGCTACGCGACCTTCTCACTCAGCATCCCGACCTCAAACCTGCAGGAAACGCTGACCCGCATGTCAGCGCTGCGCTACGCCAGCGTCTCCTCGCGTACCGACGGGGCACAGAACGTCGGTGGCCAGTACGGGGCCGACCAGCGGCACATCGCCGACCAGAAGGCCGTGCGCTCGGCGCTGTTGCGCCAGCTTCAGACGGCCTACACGCAGTCCGCGATCGACAGCCTTCAGGCACAGCTGAAACTGGCCGAGCGCCAGCTCTCCGCCGACCAAGCGGCGCTCGGGTCGCTCCAGCATCAGATCAGCTACAGCTCATTGCAGGTCCAGGTCAACGCCGGACCGATCGTCTATCCACTGCGCGCAAAGAGTCACGGTTTCACGGTCGGCCGAGCCGCTCATGACTCGGTCCGCGTGTTGGTCGTCGCCGCCGGTGTGGCGCTGATCGCGCTCGCCGTGCTGGTGCCGCTAGGGCTGCTGGTGCTGCTGGGCTCCTGGATCGGATTCGGGCTGCGCCGGCGCCGGCGCCAGCAGGCGCTCGACGCCGCCTGACCGGTCGTTGGTGCGAGCCGCGGCTGGCTCCTCAAGTGTGACGATCATCACTGCTTGTTCGTGGGTGTATAGCCTTCGGGCATGGCTGAGTTGATCTACACAGAGCGTCCAGCTCATGAGGACGCGGATGGACTGCTCATCCTGCACCACGGACGCGGAGCCGACGAGCACGACCTGCTCGGGCTTGCTGACGTGCTCGATCGTTCCCGCCGTCTGCACGTGATCACCCCGCGCGCGCCGCTGACCTTGCCCGGATGGGGCGGCTACCACTGGTACCAGGTCCCGGAGGTCGGCTATCCGGACCACGACACCTTTCACGCGTCCTACAAGCTGCTGAGTGACTTCCACGACGAGGCTTGGGAGCGGACCGGGATCGCGCCGGAGCGCACAGTCTTCGGCGGTTTCTCGATGGGTACCGTGATGAGCTACGCCACCGGCCTCGGCGGGGATCGTCCCCGGCCGGCCGGGATCATGGCTTTTTCCGGCTTCATCCCGACGGTCGACGACTGGGCGCCAGACCTCGAATCGCGGCTGCAAATGCCGGTTTTCATCGCGCACGGGCGCGGCGACCAGGTGATCAGCATTGACTTTGCCCACAAGGCCCGGGCCGAGCTCGATGCCGCCGGACTAGCCGTCGAATACCTCGAGAACGGCGGTCCCCACCAGATCGATCCCGCCGCGCTCGGTCCCGCTATCGGCTGGCTCGCGGCGACGGTCTAGCGGCGTGGTAGCTCCGACCACCGACGAGACGGCCACGCTGCTGCGCGCCGTGCCGGTCTTCTCAGGACTCACTGAGGCCGACCTTGCACGTGTCGCCGAGGTGGCGGTGCCCCGCTACTTCGAGGCCGGCGCCGTTGTCTTCCGTGAGGGCGATGACAGCGACACCTGTTACATCGTTCGCACCGGACTGGCGCGCGCGATCCGTGAACACAGCGATGGCCGCTCGATCACGCTTTCCAACTTCGTTCCGGGCGAACTCTTTGGTGAGCTCGCGATGTTCGACAACGAGCGCCGCTCGGCGACTGTCGACATGCTCGAGAACACCGAGGTGGTGGCGATTCTCGGGGGTGACATGCGGCGCTTGATGGGCGAGCATCCGGAGATCGCGGTAAAGCTGATCAGCGCGCTGGCCAAGCGCTTGCGCGCCACCAATGAGCGGCTGGCGAGGCAGTCGTTCCAGACCGTGCAGAGCAGGGTCGCGGCCGTGCTCGGGCAGCTGGTCCTGGCCGCTCGTGCCGATGGTGCCGGCGAGGGCGACGTGATGATCACCTCGACCCAGGCTGATCTGGCTCAGCTGGCCGGATCGTCACGTGAGTCGGCCAGCCGCTTCCTGGCGGTGCTCGAGCGAGCCGGGATCATCACCCAGGGCCGTGGTCGGCTGACCGTGCACGACGCGCATGCGCTGGAACGCTATGTCTACTGAGCCCTCCAAGCCCGCGCGCACGGCCAACGCCGAGTTCTCGGCGGGAGGAGTTGTCGTACGTGGTGACGAGGTGGTGGTGATCGTGCCCACGCGGCGCGGCGCCGGCGGGACTCGCGTGCTGGCACTGCCCAAGGGTCATCCCGAGCCGGGAGAGAACCCGGAGCAGGCGGCGGCGCGTGAGGTGCGCGAGGAGGCAGGCGTCTGGGGAGAGCTGATCGAATCGCTGGGGGAGGTCGCCTATACATACGAGCGCAAAGGCCATCGCATCTCCAAGCGCGTCGAGTTCTTTCTGATCGAGTACCGCGGCGGTGACCCCGCGGATCACGACCACGAGGTTGAACAGGCACGCTGGATGCCGCTCTCAGAGGCGGCTCACGCGCTCAGCTACGAGGGCGAGCGCGCAGTCGTCATGCGGGCCATCTCGCGCCGCCCCTCAGGGCTGTAGGCTGCCCCCTGTGCGTGTCCTGAACTTCTACTCCTCTGTGTTTGCCGACCAGCTTCGGCGAGGCCGTAAGACGGCGACGATCCGGCTTGGCGACAAGTCCCACAAGTACCGAAAGAACGATTGCGTGCTGGTGACGATCGGCTACCAGCACTCACCGCGAGAGAAGATCTTCCAGGCGGTGATCGACCAGGTTGAGGTCAAGCGCGTGCAGGAGCTCTCGCCGCGTGACATCGAGCACGACAACCCGGAGTTCCGGCGCGTCGATGAGATGGTCCACTTCTTGGAGCAGATCTACGGCCGCAAGGTCTCGATGGACGACACCGTCACGGTTGTCCGCTTCTCTCAGATCATCGAGAACCCGCCGGAGCTCCGCGACCGCATCCACGGTCTCGGCGGCGCCAACAACTAGCGGGCGTTCTCGGCAGGCTGCGAGCCCGCAACCACGTCGAACTCAAAGCTGACGGTGATCGCCGGCCCGACCGGGTTGAGCGCGGCTCGGTTGGCCTTTGCGCGTACGTTCTTCACGAGCCGATAGCGGCCGAAGACGGCGTCGGCTGGCACCCGAGCGTTCAGCTCCCTCGAGCTCCCCGGCGCAAGCAGGTAGAGCGGCAGGCTGAATTTGTAGTTGTGGCGGATGTCTCCCCAGCCGCGCTCGAGCAGCCGCTCCAGCCGGTACGGAGTGCCGAAGGAGATCGTCTCGTCGCTGACGTTGAGGACGTCGTACGCGAACGATTCGTCACGCATCACGCTTGTCTTCGACGGCAGCAACTGGGCCGGTGCTTCGCTCATTGCCACAGAAGGTAGTCGACTCTGAGAGCGGACCGCGAAATTCTTGGCACTCTTCACAAGAGAGTGCCAATTGACGCAAGCGAGAAGCTATAGTCTTGTGGCGTTGGCACTCTCCCCACGAGAGTGCCAGAAATCGGATAACCCTTTTCGGAGGTTGTATTAGATGGCTCTCAAGCTCAAGCCCCTCGGCGATCGTCTGATCGTCCGGGCAATTGAGGAGGAGGAGACGACCGCGAGCGGTCTCGTTCTCCCCGACACGGCGAAGGAAAAGCCCCAGAAGGGCAAGGTTCTTGCTGTTGGTGATGGCAAGATCAACGAGGACACCGGCAAGCGCACCCCGCTGGACGTCAAAGAGGGCGACGAAGTCCTCTACAGCAAGTACGGCGGAACCGAGATCAAGGTGGACGGCGAAGAGCTGCTCGTCCTGCGCGAGTCCGACGTTCTGGCGAAGGTCCTCTAAGGGCCCGCGACTAAGAACTTTCAGGAGAAGAAATGGCTCACAAGGAACTGAAGTTCAACTCGGAAGCGCGTCAGGCCCTCGAGGCCGGCGTCGACGCAGTTGCCAACGCAGTTAAGGTCACGCTCGGCCCGAAGGGTCGCTACGTCGTGATCGACAAGAAGTTCGGTGCTCCGACCATCACCAACGACGGCGTCACCATCGCCCGTGAGGTTGAGGTCGAGGATCCGTTCCAGAATCAGGGCGCGCAGCTGGTGCGTGAGGTTGCCACGGCGACCAATGATGTTGCCGGTGACGGCACCACCACCGCGACCGTGCTGGCCCAGGCGATCGTTCGCCACGGCCTCAAGAACGTCGCGGCCGGCGCCAACCCGCTGGCACTGAAGCGCGGCATTGAACTTGCCGTGAATCAGGTTGTTGCCAACATCGCCAAGCAGTCCACGCCGGTTTCCGGCAAGGATCAGATCGCTCGCGTCGCGACGATTTCAGCTGGTGATGAGGAGATCGGCGACGTCATCGCCGACGCCATCGACAANNCTCGAGTTCACCGAGGGCATGCAGTTCGACAAGGGCTACATCTCGCCCTACATGGTCACCGACCAGGATCGTATGGAAGCTGTCCTTGAGGACCCGTACATCCTGATCGCCAACCAGAAGATCGGTTCCGTTCGGGACATCCTCCCGATCCTCGAGCAGACGATCCAGAGCGGCAAGCCGCTGCTGATCATCGCTGAGGACGTTGAGGGCGAAGCTCTGGCGACACTGATCGTCAACAAGCTGCGTGGCACGTTCACCGGCGTGGCCGTCAAGGCCCCGGGTTTCGGTGACCGCCGCAAGCGCATGCTCGAGGACATCGCGATCCTCACGGGTGGCGAGGTCATCACTGAGGAGATGGGTCTCAAGCTTGAGAACACCCAGATCTCTCAGCTCGGCCGTGCACGTCGTGTCGTAATCGCCAAGGACAACACCACCATCGTTGATGGTGCCGGCGAGTCAGGCGCGATCAAGGGCCGCATCAACCAGATCAAGAACGAGATCGAGAACACCGACTCGGACTTCGACCGGGAGAAGCTCCAGGAGCGCCTGGCGAAGCTCTCCGGCGGCGTTGCCGTCGTCAAGGTTGGCGCAGCCACTGAGACCGAGATGAAGGAAAAGAAGCACCGCGTCGAGGACGCGCTGCAGGCCACCCGCGCCGCCCTCGAGGAGGGCATCGTGCCGGGCGGCGGGGTCGCGCTGCTGGTAGCCCAGAAGGCGCTTGACCTCGAGGTGATCGAGGATCCGGACGAGAAGACCGGCGCCAAGATCGTCTTCCGCGCGCTCGAGGAGCCGCTCCGTCAGATCAGCGAGAACGCTGGTCTTGAGGGCTCAGTCGTGGTCAACGAGGTGCGTAAGGCCAAGAAGGATCACGGCCTCAACGCTGCCAACGGTGAGATCGTCAACCTGATCACCGAGGGCATCATCGACCCGGCCATGGTCACCCGNNCAGAACGCCGCGTCGATCGCCAAGAACATCCTGACCACCGAGGCGATCATCGCCGAGGTTCCGGACAAGGATTCCAATGGCGGCGGTGGCGGCGGTGGCATGCCCGACATGTCGGGAATGATGTAAGCCCACACCTGGCTTGGCTGCGTAAGTGGCCAATTGGAAGTTCCCGGAGGGCCGGCGCGAAGCGCCGGCCCTCCGTCGTTCAGCTTGCGGTGTCGAGCTGAACGACGGCAGTTACGGAGAACGCCTGGTCGGCAAGTTCTGCGGGTTCGATCACCGGCGCTGCTTGCGGCCGCCCGGCCGCGGGCGCCGGCATAACCTCTGCAAGCCGTTCCTTCTGGACCGCCTGCAGCAGCGCCGCCACGATCCGTGGATCGAGCTGGTCGCCGGCCACCGATTCCATCTCAGTCGCGGCCAGATCGAACGGCAGCGCCTTGCGGTATGAGCGGTCGGTCCGCATCGCGTTCCAGGTGTCGCAGCAGGCGATGATCCGGGACTCCAGCGGGATCTGCTCGCCGGTCAGCTTGTCCGGGTAGCCGCCCCCGTCCCAGCGTTCGTGGTGCGAGCGCACGATCAGGCCGACGTCTCGCATGAAGCCGCCGACGGTGTCGAGCAGCTTTTGACCCTCGACCGTGTGCGTCTTGATGATCGTCCACTCTTCGTCGTCGAGCTTGCCGGGCTTATTGATGATCTCTTTGGGAATCGCGATCTTGCCGACATCGTGCAGCAGCGCTCCGAACTCGAGGTTGCGCTTCTGTTCGGGGCTCAGCTGCAGCAGCTGAGCCACGTCCAGGCAGAGCGCCACGACGCTGCGACTGTGCGCCCCGGTGTAGCCGTCGTCGGCTTCCACCACGTCTCCCAGGACCAGTGCAGTACCGCGGTAGGCGCTGTTGAGTTCCAGCAGCTGCTCGAGGCGCCCACGCCGCTCGCGCGCGAAGACGGCGAGCAGGCCCAACAGCGGCAGCAGTGCCAGCGGCTCGTAGCCACGTCTGTGGATGTCTTCAGCCACCACGAGCCCGACGCCCGAGAGCGCGGCATCGATCACATAGACCCACGAGTCCTCAAGCTGTTCGCGGATCGTCAGGTTTTGCGTGAGCGTCAGGCGGATGGTCGAGGTCAGGGAGTCCCCGGCGAACTGTGCGACGAGTGCCGCCAGCAGCAGCCAGACGCCTGCGTGATCGGGTTGCGTATGGGCCAGCGCGAATACCGCGACTGGGCCGATCGCAAACCAGCTGTTGCCGATCTTCTTGACAAGGCGACTTGGCCGGACCTGACCGGTATAGACGTCCGGGAGCGCGGCGACCGTCAGCGCGACCACAACCGCAAACGGAACCAGCGCCACGGGCAGCGCAAAGACCAGCGGAATGAACGCCAACTGGGTGGCGACCGTGAAGCCGAATGGTGTGTCGAACTGAACTCGTGTGGCGATCGCCAGCAGCGCGATGCAGAGCAACGCCGGCCAGACCTGGAAGCTTTGAGGCGGATCGAGCAGCCAGATCGCCGCGGCGGCCAGCAGAAAGGTGCCCGCGGTAACCGTCTCGCCGATCCGTTCGGCAGCGGTCATCGACTCCTGTGGGCGGCGCAGCTCATCGGCAAGGTGTTCCTGCTGCTCAAAGCTCGGGTTAAAAGACATCGGGTTCGGTATCGGCTCTGTGATCGCTTCGCATTAGGCGCGGGATCGCCCAGTAAACCGTGTGACACAGGTCCAAGTTTGGATAGAACATGCGTCCAATTCCCGGTACGTGCTAAAGCCCGCGGCTGCCGTTGACCGATGAGGTTTTGAAACCAACTGAAAAGGGCATACCCGGCGCGAGCCGGCGACGCAAAGCTAGAGGTCTCACACGGTGTGAGATAGCTCGGTTACCAGTGCACACCATGAAGGTGCGTCACATGAAGAAGTTCCTTTTCAGCTCCAAGGCGACCCGGATGCTCGTCCTTGCTGGAGCTATTGCTTTGATTCCGGCTTCTGCCGCCTCGGCGGCGACGACATCCATCTTCGCCACTGCCCAGGGGACGTCCCTGCTGGGCATCCCGGTTCCGGTCCTGGGCACACAGGGCTGGACCTTGACCGTTCCGGTCAAGAGCACCGTTGTTCCGCAGTTCGTCTGGGGCGCTCTGGACTTCACCGTCACGAGCCAGGTCACCGTCGGCGACGTTGAGGTTTACAACCTCTATCTCGACCCTCGCATGGTCAACTAGACAGCTGCGTCGTAGGCCCAACGTGGCCCGTTTCGCCGATCCGGCGGGACGGGCCTCTTGGCGTCGTAGGCAATCCGTCAGCCGGCGCTGTCCGGTCGCTGAGGATTCGTCGCCAGGAAGTCCTGATGGGGCGCGAAGTGCCGCAACGCTAACATCCGGCGCCAATCTCCCAGTAAGCATCAGAGACAGGAAGAACAAGACAAATGGCCTACGTGATCGCCGAGCCGTGCATCGGAACCAAGGACAACTCGTGTGTCGAGGTTTGCCCGGTTGACTGCATCCATCCGACGCCGGACGAGCCCGATTACGACACGGTTGAGATGCTCTACATCGACGCTGAGGAGTGCATTGACTGCGATGCCTGCGTTGAGGCCTGCCCCGTAGACGCCTGCTTCGCCGAGGACCAGCTGCCCGACGAGTGGCAGAAGTTCACGGTCATTAACGCCGAATACTTCCGCAAGTAGTCCCTTGCGGCGCCTGGACGCCGCTCACTTCAGCCGGCCCGCGACAGGTACAACCAGTACCTGTCTCGCGGACCGCCCTCGCGACCGACGCCCACTCACTCGCGAGATGACCTACTTGCCGGGGCCCTCAGGCCATCGGCAGCGACATACCGACCGGCTTGGGCGCCGGCGGAGCGGCGACCGGCTCGATCGCCGCGAGCACCGGCAACTGGACCGGCGTCATCGCCACCAGCCGCTTGGCGATCTGCGTGATCGCCTGGGAAGCCGAGTCCTGTGGGTTCGCGAAGACCACGGGCAGACCGCCGTCGGCCTGCTCACGCAGTGACATCGTCAACGGAACCTGACCCAGCAGCGGTACCTCGAGCTCGTCGGCGAGCGACTGGCCGCCGCCGGCGCCGAAGAGTTCAAAGTGCTCACCGGACGGCGTCGTGAAGCCGGCCATGTTCTCGATCACGCCAGCGATCTCAAGCTTGAGCTTGGTCGCCATGTCGGCCGAGCGGCGTGCGACCTTCTGGGCAACCGCCTGCGGCGTCGTGACGATCAGGAACTTGGCCTGTGGCAGCAACTGGGAGAGCGTCATCGAGACGTCGCCGGTGCCTGGGGGCAGGTCGATCAGCAGATAGTCGAGCTCGCCCCAGTCCACGTCCTCAAGGAACTGTTGCAGCGCCTTGTGAAGCATCGGTCCGCGCCACACGACGGCGGCGTCCTGCTCGATGAAGAAGCCGATTGAGACGACCTTGATGCCGTCACCGCCGTCGAGCGGGATGATCTTGTGCTGCCCGTTGATCTTGGCGCGCTCACCGTTCAGACCGAACATGCGCGGCTGTGAGTAGCCCCAGACGTCGGCGTCCATCACACCGACCTTCTTGCCGAGGGCGGCCAGGGCCGCGGCCATGTTCGCGGTCACGCTTGATTTGCCGACACCGCCCTTACCAGAGCCGATGCAGATCACGTTCTTGACCTGGGCGAGCGCCCCTTCGGGCAGCGAGCCGCGCCCGAGCTTGCCACGCAGCGACTGCTTCTCCGAATCGGAGAGCACGTCGAAGCTGATGTTGACGCCGGTGACGCCGTCGAGCGCGCGAATCGCGTCGGTGACACCGTTCTGGAAGTGATCGCGGATCGGGCAGCCTGGTGTTGTCAGTGAGACCGTGACATCGACCACGCCGTTGGCGTGGACATCGATCGAACGGACCATTCCGAGCGTGACGATGTCCTTGTGAAGCTCAGGGTCGATGACGGCGCGCAGCGCCTCGTTTACTTGATCTGTTGTCGGCATATAGGTTCATTCTGGCAGACGCCGAATCCCGCTCCGGCGGTGTCAACGCCGCACTTCGTGCGCCCTGATACGTTCACGCGTCATGGCTCTTCAGGTCACTCCCGTCCGCAGCCACGCGGACCTCAAAGAGTTCATCGAGCTCCCCTACCGTCTGCACGCCGGTACGCAGTGGATCCCGCCGCTGAAGCTCGAGCGGTACGCCTTCATGAGTCGCACGCTCAACCCCTTCTTCAAGCACGGGGACGCCGCTTACTTCGTGGCGCGTCGGGATGGCAGGGTCGTCGGCCGCATCACCGCTCAGTACGACCGCAACTTCGACGAGTTCCACGGCACCCGCTGGGGCTTCTTCGGCTTCCTCGAGTTCGAGGACGACCAGGCGATCGTCGATGCGCTCTTTGCTGCCGCGGAAGCGTGGCTGCGCAAGCAGAACCGCGACCGCATGATGGGTCCCTACGACTTCATGATCAACGAGGAGTGCGGTCTCCTGATCGAGGGTTATGAGTACGCCCCCCAGATCAAGCAGCCATGGCACCCTCCGTACTACCGGGAGCGCGTGGAGGCGGCCGGCGGCTTCATCAAGGCGATGGATGTCTTCCACTGGCACCTGAACATGGCTGATCGCGAGACCAAGCTGCTCCCGATCCTTGAGGAGTTGGCCGTCAGCTCCAAGGAGAAGCACGGGATCACAATCGAGAAGATGTCGTTCTGGCGCCTGGGTCGCGATCTCAAGGAGTTCAAGAAGGTCTACAACGCGGCTTGGTCAAAGAACTGGGGTTTTCAGCCCTACGACGACCACGACATCGCCGATCTGGCCATCACCTACCGCTTGGTCTTTGACAAGAAGTTCTTCATGCTCGCCAGGAATGAGGAAGGCGAGGTGATCGCGGCGGCGCTGACGATCCCTGACATCAACCAGGTACTCAAGAAGATGAAGGGCAAACTGCTGCCCTTTGGCTGGTACCACTACCTGCGCCGCAAGAGCACGATTGACAGTGCCCGAGTCGGCTTCCTTGGCGTGCTGCCTGACTATCAACACACCGGCATCGCCGCGGCGCTGTACATCGAGAACTACGACATGTGCAAGGTCAGCACGGTCAAGGGTGGCGAGCCCGGCTGGATCCTCGAGACCAACACCAGCATGAATCGCGGGGTCGAGGCGATGGGCGGTCACATCATCAAGCGCTGCCGGATCTACGAGCGCCTGCTGGAAGAGGGCGCCGAGCCCTCGGCGCCGCCAGAGACAGTCCGGCGGTACAAACCAAAGCCCGTTTCGCAGTAGCCACAACCTGTGCCTTAAAGACCTCCGGGACACCATTCTCATGGCGCCCCGGCGGTTGAGGGAGGAGAGGGTGCTACATCCGCCGACGAAGATATGAGGTCGGCGAACCCTTCCAGAGCGTCCCGGTCTCCATCGGGTCACACTGGGGAAGTTGTTGTGTCAACAATAATAGCTGATCAAATTAGCTGATCAAACCCTGCGCGGCGGAGACGAATCCCTCGACCCGCGAAGTGACCGCACTGGACTGCTTTTCAAGGTCCTTGCGGCGCGCCTTGATCTCTCGCTCGAGCTTCGTGCGCTGGCTGCGGACCTGCTTCTCAAAGCGGTTCCGAGCACGCGCGCCGCGCTTCTCGTAGCGGGTCAGTTCCTTCTCAAGGCCGGCGCTGGTCGTGTACTTCTTCTGCAGCTTGCGCAGTGCGTTGGTGAGGTCGTCGCGGACGATCAGGCTGGCGCCGATCGGGACGATGACAGCCTTCTCGGCCAGTACGGAAACCTGCTCCGCCATCGTCTTGGCGGTCTCGGTTGCGTCGTTTACCGCTTCAACGGTCTCCGGCTCAGCGGTTGTCTTGGTGCTTTTGCTCGTAGCCATGTGCCTGTACTCCCATCCGGGTGACTTGGGGCTTGGATCTGGATCTAGATACCCGGCTCCTACCAAAGTAGAACACCGAACACATGTTTGTAAACCGTTCCGGCTTCGGGGTTACACGCAAATCCCCGGGGCTGCCCAAAATCGTTACAAATCGGCGCGGTTGCGCTCCAGCCAGGCGTCCGGATTCTCGATCTCTGCGAGCGTCGGCAGCGCCTGCGGACCGGAGAAAAGGTGGTTCAGCGCGCCGGTTCCGGCCACATCCACGATCCGGTCGCAGAAGGCCTTGCCCTGCGTGTACTGGCGCATCTTCATCTCCATCCCGAGCAGCTTGCCGAGGTACTTGCCGAAACCTCGCTGCTGCTTGCGACGCTTGTCCATCGAGCTTCGCAGTTCTGGCAGCGAGGGCAGCAGTTCCGGTGCCACCGCATCCATCACGTGCTCGGCATGCCCCTCGATCACAGCCATAACGGCCTGCGCGCGGTCCATCACAGCGCGTTCGCGCTGGTTGCCGACAATTCCCAGGAGGTCGAGCCGCAGCACAGCGCGCCCGACCCGTGCAAGATCACTGCGTGACGGGAAGCCGGGTTTCCGCTGCGAGTCCATGCGCTGCTGCGCGCTCTCCATCAGCTCCCGGATCTGTGCAGCCACGTAATCGCGCAGCCACGGCACGCTGCCGAACTGAACCGCGTGCGTTACCTCATGCAGCGTTACCCAGGTGACGAACTCAAGCTCGTCAGCCTCGAAGCGGCCGACCGCGTCGGCTAGGTTCGGCAGCACAAACAACAATCGCGGCTCCTGCCCGTCGGCGAGTTCATCGAGCAGGATCAGCTCGTACTGGCCCATCACGCGCTGCGCCATGAAGCCGATCAGCAGCCCGATCTCAGCGCTCGATACGGCGCCCAGCCAGAGCCGCGCGGTGCCCTTCGCCGGGCCGAGCTTGCCGGCCGCGGCGTCCAGCAGCGGCTCGATCATCGCGCGGGTACTGGCGAGGTTGGTCTTGGCCCACTCGCCGCGGTCGATCCCTTCGGGGGGCGGTAGCGGCCCCGACGGCACCATCCCGGTGTACGCCACGACTCGCGCTTCGGCGTCGGCAGCAAGCGGTCGCAGGTCAATGCCCGCGACCTGCGGGCTCGCCGCGTCACCGCGGCTGGCCATACGGTCGGCCACCCAGTCAGCTATCACCCAGTCGATTATCGGGGCCGGCATACGGACTCCAGTTCCTTGAGGCCGGTGGCGCTGCGGGCGGCCACAATCGGCGAGTGGGGGGCAAGATCAAGCGGCGCCCCTAGCCGGTCTTCGTAAAGCGGAAAGCTGATCAACCCGCCGGCCTCCCGAACTATCAGCTGGGCCGCGGCCACGTCGACTGCGCGGCAGCCGCGCAGCGATACGAGTCCGTCGAACCGCGCCGCGGCGACCTGGCAGAGCGATGGCGCCATCGCGCCGAACGCCCGCATCCGGTAGGCGAGGTCGACCAATTCATCAACTGAGTTCCGCACCCAGCGCGGATCGGCTGCCTCGATCCCGACGACCTCTAGCCGGCCGTCGTGCGCTCGCAGTTCGCCGGCCGTGCGATCGAGCTCTACGTCGTTGAGGTAGGCGCCACCGCCGAGCGTCGCGCGCCACTCCTCGTCGGGCCCGAAGTCGTACACGTACCCGAACACCACGTCCGCCATCGTCGTCCCGGTCGCGACCGCGAGCGCCAGCGCGTAGTGAGTCAGTCCGCGCTTGGCGTTGAGCGAGCCGTCGAGCGGGTCGATGATGATCCGCACGGCGCCGTCGCCGGTGCCGCCGCCGAAGTCGACCTCGCCGCGCTCTTCGGAGAGCGCGTGAAAGCGAAATCCCTCGTCGTAGAGCCGTTGCAGCTCGATGAAGACGATCGCTTCCGCTTCGGCGTCGATCTCCAGAGTGCGGTCACCGCCCTCGCCCCGGCTCCCGGTCTCGATCGCGCGCTGCTCGGTCGTTGCCCGCCCGACAAATATCTCGCGCAACCCGATAACGGCACGCCGACAGACGGTGAGCCAGTCTGCGTCGGTCGCCGAGGGGGTGAGGTCCATTCGCGACTTATGCTGTCAGAGATCGTGACTGAGACCCTGACAGCCGGTGTTGACCCGGCCTCGCTGATCAGCCACACGGGCGGACCGCTGCTGGTCCAGGGCTCCGCCGGCAGTGGCAAGACCCGCTTGCTCACCAGTCGTTTTCGCTGGTTGGCCCTGCAGGGGGCGATCCTCGACCGCCTCGTGCTGCTGACGCCATCCCAGAGCCGCGCGGACGCGGCGCGGGTGACACTCGAAGAGGAGATCCAGGACGGTTACAGCGAGTTGCTGGTGCTGACGCCATCGCAGTTCGCCGCCACGATCATGCGCCGCTCCGCTAGCCACACGGACCTGGCCGATTCAGTCCTTGGAGCCGGCGACCGGCTGGCGATGCTGGCCGAGCGCATCGATGAGCTGCCGCTGCGCCACCACGACTTCGGCGGCAATGCCGGCGCGATGCTCGGCAGCGTGATCCGCCGGATCGATCGGCTCAAGGCAGAGTTGATCGGCGCCGAGCAGTTCGCCGCGTGGGCGCAGACCCAGGAGAGCCTGCGTGAGCGAGAGTTCGCCGAGATCTTCCAAGCGCACAACCGCATGCTGCGCGAACAGGGCACCTGCGACGACGGTGATCTGGTGCGGCTGGCTTTGCGGCAGATCGCCGACAACCCGGTCAGTCGCCAACCCTTTGAACACGTGCTGATCGATGACGCTCAGGAGCTCGACCTGGGACCGGCGACGCTCGCGCGGTCTGTGGCGGGTCGCGAGCTGACGGTCGCAGGCGACCCCTTGGCCGCTGTCAACCGTTTCCGCGGAGCCGGTGCCGCACGGCTGCAAGCGTTCGCGAGCGACGGCACGCGCAGCGTCAGGCTGCTGCACTCCCTGCGCTGCCCTACGCGCGTCAGCGAGGCGGCGTGGGCCGTGGCGATCGGGGCGCCGTCACAAGCCGATCCTCGTGACCTCGCCCCGCTGGGCGAGGTCGAGTTCTGGCACTGCGCCAGCGAGCGCGCCCAAGCTCAGGCCGTGGCCGCGGAGATCGAACGGCTGGTCTCACGCCAGGACGTCGCTCCCGGTCAGATCGCGGTGATCGTCCCGGAGACGGGGCGCGAGGGGCGCGCGGTCGCGGACGCGCTCGAGGAGCGCGCGGTGCCGCACAGTCTGGTCGGCGAGTCGGCCCTCTTCCAGCGCGTCGAGGTGCGTGATCTGCTCGCCTGGATGCGCCTATTGGCCGATCCGAGCGACGCCTCGGCTGTGGTCCGGGCGCTCGCGCGGCCGCCGATCGAGCTGCGCTCGGTTGACATCGCTCGCTGCACGCAGATCGCTCGCCGTCGCAAGCTCGACATGATCGCGGCGCTCGCCGCCGCAACCGAATCGCCCCAGGTGCCGCCGGAGGCACGGGAGCGCATCCGCGCCTTCCTCAAGCTCTACCGGGCCTGCATGGCGCAGATCGACACGATGCGACCCGATCTCTACGTACACCGCCTGATCGAGCGCCTCGGTCTGCGCCAGCAACAGCTGTTTGCCGCTCAGGCCGATGCGGTTGAGCGCCTGCGCTCGTTGGCTCGGTTCGGTGAACTCGCCTCGGCCTACGCTGCCCGCTCTCCGCAATCGAGCGCTCGCGAATTCGCCCGTTCGATCGCGGCGATCGCCGAGTACGGCCTCAGTGAGCGCGATGAGCCGCGGCTCACGCACTCTGACGGCGTTCAGGTGCTCGCTTTCGACGTTGCCGGCGGGCTTGAGGTTGATCACGTCTTCGTACTCGGCCTGCAGGCTTCGTTTGCCAGCTCCAAGGCCTTCGATTCCGAGCCGATCCCGGACGCGTTGCTGCGCGAGTCGCTGCCGGCCGATGACGATCAGGCGCGCCGCTCGCGTCTGCGTCAGCGGCTTTATGTCGCGGTCTCGAGAGCGCGCCGGCGTGCCGTGCTGACCTACTCCGGCAACGCTCCACTTGAGCCCGTTGAGGCGGCGCGCGCCGCGCTTGACGAGGAGTGGATGTCGTTCGAGGAGGAACTCTTCGGTCCCGGCGAAGCGCTGCAGGCGACCTACCGGCTGCTCCGCGACGAGCTGCTCGATGGCACCATGCGAGCCGGCGGCCGCCTCGCCGAACTGCGGCTCGACACCGACCTTGACGTCGCCCACGCGGTTGTCCGTTACGTCGAACTGCTGAAGCTCGCCGCCCTGATCGCACGTCCCGATGAACAGAGCGTGCATGACGCGCTGCGCGACATCAACGTCCGGATCGAACAGGCGGTCACGGCCGAACAGCGCGAGATCTTCGCCACCTCACCGCTCGACGAGTACCTGCTTGGTGTCGAGCGCGACGTCAGTCGCCGCAAGAAGGTGATCGCCGCGCGCGACGAGCCCTCACTTGAACGCTTCCTGCCGATGCGCGGCGACGGCGTACTGCTCTCGGCTACGGACATCGACACCTACCGCTCGTGCCCGCTCAAGTACAAGTTCGCGCGCGTCTTCCGGATCCCGCAGGAACCTACTATCCATCAGCGCTTCGGGATCGTGGTTCACCAGGTGCTGGAGCGCTACCACGCCGCGGGCGAGGAGCTCGGCCCACTGACGGACCTGCATCTGCTGTTGGACCAGGGCTGGCGGCGCTCGGGCTTCGGCGACTCTGAGGAGGAGCGCCAGCTCCGCCAGAAGGCGACCGCCGCGCTGACCCGCTACTACGAGCGGGCTCAGTCGGACGAGGGCCAGCCGGTGTGGTTCGAGCGGCAGTTCAGCTTCAAGCTTGGTCCGCACCTGGTCCGCGGTCGTGTTGACCGCGTCGATCGGCTGCCGTCCGGCGATTACGAGCTGATCGACTACAAGACGGGCCGCCCGAAGCCGGTTGAGCAACTGGCGGACGACGTCCAGCTTTCGCTCTACGCGATCGCCGCCCGCGAAGCGTGGGGCCTCGAGTCAACCCGCGGCGCATACCACTACCTGCTCGATGATGAGAAGGTCGCGATCTCCGGGGATCCTGCGCGTGCCGAGTGGATCCGGAACGTCGCCGTCGAGGTGGCCGAGGGCATCAAGGCGCAGGAGTTTGAGCCGACACCGTCACAGCGTGCCTGCTCCTGGTGTGACTACCGGCTCGTCTGCCCGGCCGCCGAGCGGTAGTCAGGTCTTGGGGTCGTCTTCGCCGCGCTGGCGCAGGAAGCGCTGCAGGTCGCGGGCGATCGAATCACCCGAGGGCAGCTCGAACGCGTCCGACTCCTCGTCGCCCGCCGCCGCCTCGAGTTTCTCCACAAACGCCTGGATGTCCGGGTCGTGCTGGATCGCGGCGTTGACCTGGCGCTCGTAGTCGGCTGCGGCACCCTCAAGATCGCCGGCGTCGACCGCTACCCCTACAAGGCCTTCGAGCTTGCGGATCAGCGCCAGCGCCGCCTTCGGGTTTGGTGCGGCGGAGATGTAGTGGGGGACCGCTGCCCACAGGCTTGCCGACGGCATGCTCACGCGTGTGCAGGCGTCGTGCAGGACGCCGATGATCCCGGTCGGTCCCTCGTAGGAGGATTGAGAGAGTGCCAAACGCTGCACCAGCGAGGGCTCGGAGGCGAAGCCGGTCACAGAGACCGGGCGGGTGTGGGGCACGTCGGCAAGCAGCGCCCCGAGCGTCACCACCAACTGCACGCCGATCACTTCGGCCAGTTCGACGACGAGGCCGGTGAACGTGCGCCAGCGATACGACGGCTCAAAGCCGGCCAGTAGCACCAGGTCGCGCGGCGCGCGGGGGACACGAACCTCGTAGAGCTTGACCTCGGGCCACTCGATCGAGCGTGCCTGACCTTCGACCAGCTTGATCTGCGGTCGGACCGACTGGAAGTCGTAGAAATCCTCAGGGTCGATGCTCGCGAACTGGCGAGCACCGAGTGACTCGCCGACGAAGCTGACCGCCGCCGAGGCGGCGTCGCCGGCGTCATTCCAGCCTTTGAACGCGCAGACCAGTGCAGGGGCACGCAAGCCATCGGGACGGTAGTTCCACTGCAGTGGCTGCATCCGCTTCACCGTACATCATGCGCTTGGTGGCAACTATCTCTTCCCTACGCGCCGGTGACGAGGTCCGCGGCGTATTTGCCTGCGTACGCAAGGACCGGCTGAAGACGCGAACCGGCAGCGCCTACCTCGCTCTGGAGCTACGCGACAAGACCGGGAGCGTCCAGGCGCGGGCGTTCCGCGACGCCGATGCGCTGGCCGGACTGTTCGAGCGTGGGGATCTGGTCTCGGTGATCGGGCGTGTCGAGCGGTTCCGCGACGAGTTGACGGTCGAGGTCTCTGACATCCGGCGCGCCGGCGAAGCGGGCAGCGACCAGGCGCAGACGCTCGTCATGCAGGAGTTCCTGCCTGTCGCGTATCGCGACATGGAGGAACTCGACGGCTTCCTCGAGCACCTCGCCCATGAGGTTTACGACCTCGGCTACAAAGCGCTGCTCGACTCGCTGCTCGCCGATGCGGAGCTGCGTGACGCGTTCCGCCGAACTCCGTGTACGCGAAACGGCCACCACGCCTACCTCGGTGGCTTGCTCGAGCACACAGTCGCGGTGGCGACGCTCGCCCGCGAGCTCTGTGATCTGCATCGCCGCCTCAACAGCGACCTGCTGCTGACCGCGGCGATCGTGCACGACCTCGGTCGCATGCGTGAGTTCACCTATGGCGCCGAGATCGGCCTTACCGAGCAGGGACGGATGCTGGGGCATCTCGCGCTCGGGCAGCAGATGCTGGCGGAGCGGTTCGCAATGCTGGTGCACCAGGGCGGCGCCGCCGGCGCCGCCCTGGACGAGGGCCGCCAACTGGCACTGCTGCACTGTGTACTCAGCCACCACGGCGCCTCCGGCGCCCCAGGTGGCCGCTTCGCGTCACCGGAAGCGCTTGCCCTCTACCGTGTGAACGCATTGGACGCCGGCGTCAAGGGCGTTCTCGAGCACGGGTTCGGAACTGGCGAGGAGGGTCGTAACTAGATGAGCACGATTGACGAGCTGGTACGGAACAACAGCGCCTACGCGGACGGCTACGAGTCGCGCCACCTCGACGTCCACCCGAGTAGGCGGCTTGCGATCGTGACCTGCATGGACTCGCGCCTGGACGTCTTTGCGGCGCTGGGGCTGGGTGACGGCGAGGCTCACATCCTGCGCAACGCCGGCGGAGTCATCACCGACGACGTGATCCGCTCGCTGGCGGTCTCGCAGCGCAGGCTCGGAACCCGCGAGGTGATGCTGATTCACCACACCGATTGCGGCATGCAGAAGCTGACCGACGACGGGTTCCGTGCCGAACTGCAGGCATCGACTGGCGTCTCGCCCGCGTTTGCGATCGAATCCTTCATCGACGCCGAAGCTGACGTGCGCCAGTCCGTGCTCAGGGTCCGGCGCTCGGACTTCATCCTTCATCGAGAAGTGGTGCGCGGATTCGTCTACGACGTCGACACTCACCGCCTCAAAGAGATCCCGGTCGACGACGATTGATGGTCAGACCCGGCGCCGACCGCAGTGCGGCGCGACATACTCCAGATCAGCGATGAGCGAAGCCGACGGATATCCAATTCACGGCGGTTGCCTCTGTGGCAAGGTGAGGTTTGCGCTGACTGAGTTGCCGCAGCTGGTGGGTTATTGCCACTGCACGCGCTGTCAGAGGCGTACGGGCACGGCGGCATCAGTCCAGGCAAGGATCGACGGAACCATCCTCAAAGTGCTCGCCGGGGATGAGCACGTCCGTGGCTGGCGTTCTCCGGACGGCGGCTTTGAGAAATGCTTCTGCGGCGAGTGCGGGGCGCATCTCTTCTCCAGGAACGAGGACGGGTCGCAGATGAGCGTGAGGATGGGTGCCTTTGACGTCGATCCCGGCGCTCGCCCGAGTTACCGCCAGTTCGTTGTCTACGCCGCCCCCTGGGAGCCGATCCCCGACGACGGCCTCGAGCGTTACGCCGAGGGTCGGCCGCGCTGAAGTATCAAAGAGCGGCAGCAGGCGTTGGGCGAGTGGCCCGATCAGCAGCGCGAAGAGGATCGTGCCGATGCCGACGTTTCCGCCCAGCAGCCAGCCGCTCGTCAGCACCGTCAGCTCAATCGTCGTACGTGTGAAGCGGATCGAGCGTCCGCTCCGTCGTGCGAGCCCGGTCATCAGTCCGTCGCGCGGCCCAGGGCCGAAGTTGGCCCCGATGTACATGCCGGTGGCGACGCCGCAGAGGCCGATGCCGCCGAGCATCTCAGCCACCCGGACCGCCAACGATCCCCCGCTCGGGATGTAGGTGAGTGAGATGTTCAGGGCGACGCCGATGAGTACCAGGTTGCTCAGCGTTCCAAGCCCAGGGCGCTGGCGCAGCGGGATCCAGGCGAGCAGCACCAACCCGCCGACGATGATCAGGACGGTGCCGATCTTGATGCCGGTATGCCTGGCGATGCCCTGGTGCAGCACATCCCACGGATCGAGACCTAAACGCGACCGCACGAGCAGTCCTGCGGAGAGCCCATAGAGCGGCAGGCCAATGTAGAGCTGGGCCAGGCGCCTGAGCAGTCCAGAAGTCATGGTGCAGGCTATTTCAGCAGCTTCTAACGGTCCAATAGCCATGCCAATTTGCAATAAGTGGCTTGCTTCACGGCCTGGTAGGTGTCATCCTTCGGCCATGTCTGGCGAACCACGAATTTCGGGCTATGCGCTGGCCCGTCTCCTGCCCGATATGCAGACCGTCGCGGGAATCAAGTACGGCGTGCTCACCGCCGCGATCACGTCGCTGATCCTCGACGGACGGGTCGCGCTTGGCAGCCGGCTGCCGTCGGAGCGTGAGCTCGCCGGAGCGGTCGGCCTCAGTCGTGCCACGGTGACGGTCGCGTACGACGCGCTTCGAAGCCGGGGGTACCTCGAGAGCCGCAGCGGGTCGGGAAGTTTTGTGGTGCTGCCCGCCGGTGAGGTAAAACGCACGGTGGTTCGAGATTGGCCGCAGGGAGGTAGGGACCGCGAGACGATTGACCTGACACTCGCCGCGCTGACGGCACCACCGGGAAGCGTTGTCGAGGCCCTGGCTACAGCCGCAGCGGAGCTGCCGGCCTACGCCTACCGCAGCGGCGGCTATGACGCCTTTGGGCTCGTGCCCCTACGGTCTGCGGTGGCCGCCAGGTTCGAGGCGCGCGGTGTTCCAACTGATCCTGCTCAGATCATCATCACGGGCGGCGCGCTGCATGGCCTCGACCTGTTGCTGCGGCTGATGATCGGCCCAGGCGACCGGGTGCTCACTGAGCTGCCCTCCTATCCTGGCGCGCTCGATGCGATCCGCGCGAGCGCGGGCAGACTGCTGCCTGTGCCGCTCGCTCCGCAGGGCGGCTGGGACGTGTCGCAGCTGGAGGCCGTGCTTCGCCAGAGCTCGCCGAAACTCGCGTATCTGATCCCGGACTTCCACAACCCGACGGGTGTGCTGATCGCGGACGAGGCCCGCGAGGTCGTATTCGCCGTAGCGCGCCAGACGTCGACTACGGTGGTGGTCGACGAGACCTTCCTTGGCCTTGGGTTCGTACCCGACGCCACCGCGTCCGCAGCGATCGATCCGGCGGTGATCTCGGTTGGCTCGCTCTCCAAATCGGTGTGGGGAGGGCTCCGGATCGGCTGGATTCGCGCATCCGCTGAGATCGTTCAGCGGCTGGCCGGCCTGCGCACTGCGATCGACCTCGGCAGCCCCGTGCTCGAACAGCTGATTGCCGTGGAGCTGATCGCCAAGCTCGATGGGATTCTTTCGGCACGCGTCGACGAACTCGAACGCAAGCGTGACGTGCTCACTGAGGCTCTGGCGCGCGCTCTGCCGGAGTGGACCGCGGCGCATCCCCAGGGCGGGCTGTCGCTTTGGCTCGACCTTGGCGCTCCCGTGTCCACTGCGCTGACGCTGCTGGCGCGCTCGGTCGGGGTCGGCATCGTGCCCGGTTCACGCTTTGGCGTCGACGGAACCCTTGAGCGGTTCCTACGGCTTCCCTACACGCACTCACCTGAGGCTCTGACCGACGCCGTGCTCCGGCTCAAGCGCGTTTGGCAGGGGCTTGACCGCGCCGACCGCCACCTGACGCAGTTGGTCGTCGCGTAGGGAGTCCGTCAGCGAGCGACGAGTTCTTCGTCGGGCTCGTGCCCGACCTCATCAGCGAGGCGTGACATCAGCGCCACCAGGTCCGGATGCTGCTCTGGCTCCCAGCCGCTGAGCAGACGCTCGAGCGTCGCCTGACGTTCCGCCACCAGCTTCTGCGCGGCCTCGCGGCCGCGCTCGGTCAGCTCATATGGACCGAGGCCCTCATCGTCCTTGGCGACCGGCATCACCATGCCTCGGTCGACCAGCTCCTTGAGCCCTTGATGACCACGCTCGAGCGGCACGTCCCACCTACGGCAGAGATCCACGACGCTCGTTTCGGGCTCGCGGTAGGTCCGCGCCAGCAGCCAGCTGGCCGCGGCCGAGAGGTCGACACCAGCTCGGGCTGCGATCTGCTCCACCAGATGCCTGCGGCCGTCACGCCCGATCAGCACGCTCAAGGCGCGCGCGATCTCCGCCAGCGAGTCAGATGGCTTGGGCACGGCGAAGCTCTCGCCGATCCGCTCGCCGACGCCTGCGCCCGCCGACACGCTTTCACGCAGGTCACGCTGCTCGAGCAGCCAACTCAACAGAAACGCGACCGCCGCGACAATCGCGGCGACCACGAACACGCGGTCCAGGGCGTTGGTGAACGAGCCGATGTAAATGTCGTGGATTGGTTTCGGCAGCGCCTTGAGCGACGCCGGATTGCCGGCCGCGTCGCCAAGCTTGGCCAGCTCGCTGTGCGGCAACTTGGCGGCGGCGGCACTGTGTGCCAAACCGACCGCGAGGTTGTGCTTCAGGCGGGTTGAAAAGATCGAGCCGAGGATCGCCACGCCGACCGAACCACCAACCGAGCGGAACAGCGTTGCGCCCGAGGTGGCGACACCGAGGTCCTTGTAGTCGACGGCGTTCTGGACAGCGAGCACCAGTACCTGCATGACCATGCCGAGTCCCAGACCGAGCACAAACATGTACGCCGAGGAGACCAGGCGGGTCGTGCTTGCATCCATCCGCGAGAGCAGGAAGAGACCGATGATCATCACGAAGGTTCCGCAGATCGGGAATGGCCGGTACTTGCCGGTACGGCTGATGATCTGGCCGGAACTGATCGAGGTGATCAGCAGGCCGCCCATCAGCGGCAGGATCTGCAAGCCGGAGCCGGTCGGTGTGGCGCCGCCTACGACCTGTAGAAACAGCGGCAGGTAGGTCACCGATCCAAACAGCGCGAAACCGACCACGAGGCCGACTGCGCTCGTGACGCTGAAGACGCGGTTGCCGAACAGCCGTGGTGGCAGCACGGGCTCGGCGGCTCGGTTCTCCGCGATCACAAACAGGATCACGAGCACGACCGAGGCGACCGCCAAGGCGATGATCGTGGGTGAGAGCCACTTGTAGTCGACGCCGCCGAGCGTGCAGAGCAGGACGATTCCGATCAGTGCCGCCGCCAGCAGTGACGCGCCAACGTAGTCGATCCGGTGGTGGACGTCGCCGCGCTTTGACGGCAGCGTCGCGGCCAGAACCACAAAGGCGGCGATTCCGACAGGCACGTTCACGTAGAAGATCCAGCGCCAGCTGAGGCTGCTCGTGAAGAAACCGCCGAGCAGCGGGCCGATCACGCTGGCGAGCCCGAAGACCGCGCCAAACACGCCCTGGTATTTGCCACGGTCGCGCGGCGAGACGACGTCACCGACAGCGGCCATCGCTCCGACCATGAGGCCGCCGCCACCCAACCCCTGCAGGGCGCGAAAGGCGATCAGCTCGGTCAGGCTCGTCGCCAATCCGCAGAGCGCCGAACCGATCAGGAACAGCACCAGCGCGAACTGCAGCACCACCTTGCGTCCGTACTGATCGCCAAGCTTGCCGTAGACCGGCGTGACCGCGGTCTGCGCCAGCAGGTAGGCGGTTACCACCCATGAGATGTGACTGAGGCCGCCGAGGTCGCCGACGATTGTCGGGAGCGCGGTTGAGACGATCGTCTGGTCCAGCGCCGCCATCAGCATCACGAGCATCAAGCCCGTGAAGACCACCGCCACGCTCTTGTGGGCGGTGGCAGCGGCAGGGTCTTCGGTCACAGCGTTCATAACGTCTGCGTCGCGGCTGCCATCGCGTCAAGAATCAGCTCGGCGACGCGCGGTCCATGTGTGGCGCTCAGCGCGTGGCTCCCGCCCCGGATCTCGACCAGCGTCGCATCCGGGATCTGGGTCGCGAGCAGGCGTCCCGATTCGGCGCCGACCACCGAGTCCGCGGTCCCGACGATCACTGTCGTCGGCGCGGTGATCGTCGGCAGTAACTCCTCCAGGATGGGGAGTTCCTTCAGCATTGCGCGCTGTTCTACCAGGAACGCACGCCTCGCTGCGTCGGTCCGCATGCGCTGGCCGGTTATCTGCAGGAAGTCAGCGGGTATGGCATGTCGCTTTGAGAAGCGCTCGCGAAACCGTCTCGAGCTGAGTGCGAGGCCGAGCCCTGATACCAGCGCGCCGCTGGCGATGCGGCCGGCGAGCGGTGCTGCGAGGACGCGGTCGACGGGAAGCAGTGCTGCGCGATTGGCTGCGGCCGAGATCAGTACCAGTGCCTGCACTCGCTCAGGATCGTGTGCGGCGAGCCAGGCGGCGACCCCGCCGCCGAAGCTCAAGCCGACGATCGTGGCGCGTTCGATGCCCTCGGCATCCATGCGCGTCACGGTGGCGCGAGCGCTGTGTTCGATTCCACCGGGCTCGCTGATGCCGTCATAACCGGGACGGTCGAACGCCAGAACCGGGGCCTGGTTGATCAGGTGAGGAAGCACAAGATCCCAGTCCCGGGCGCTACCAGGCTGTCCATGCAGCAGCACGACCGGATCTGGATAGCTCACGAGCGGGCATACTATTACTGTGACGTCAGCGCTCTTCCATGAGGCGCTAGCGCCGCTTAGATCAGACCCCACCGGGTCGGCAGTACTTCTGGACATCGACGGGACGCTCGCGCCGATCGTCGACAACGCCGCTGAAGCCGGCGTGCCGGAAGCGACTCGGAAGTTGATGATTTCGATCTCACGGCGCTACGGGCTACTGGCCTGCGTGAGCGGCCGCCGCGCCTCGGATGCCCGTGCGATGGTTGCGATCGGAGCTATCACCTACATCGGCTCGCACGGCGCGGAGATGCTCGGTGCCGGTTGGACGGAGGCGGTGCTCGATCCCGCACTGGAAAGCTGGTGCCCCAAGATCGACGCGTTTCGTCGCGAGGCCGACACGATGGAACTGCAACGTCGCCGGGTTCGCATAGAGGACAAGCGCGCGATCATCGCCTTTCACTGGCGCGGTGCGCCGGACGAGCAAGCTGCTCGCGAGGCGGTAGACGCGATCGCCGCTCATGCTTCAGATCATGGCCTTGAGGTCCATTGGGGCCGCAAGGTGATGGAGGTACGCCCTCCGGTGCGGATCGACAAGGGCCAGGGCATCGCCTCGCTGCTGGAGGGGCGGACAATCGGCGCCGCCCTGTACGCCGGTGATGACACCACCGACCTCGACGCCTTCCGGGTACTTCGTTCCCTCCAGGAACGGGGGCAGATCGGCCGAGCGATCTGCGTCGGCGTGCGCTCCGCAGATGGCCCGCCGGAGATCGAACAGCAGGCTGACATCGTCGTCGACGGCCCTGGGGGGATGCAGGATCTGTTGGCCGCGCTCGTCGGTGATGGCGCCTAGGAGATGCGGTTCCCTGAGTTCCTGCGTAGCACGATCCTGCTCAGCGGAGCGTCAGCCAGTCTGCTCGCCGTCCTGACACTGATTGGGGCCAACAACAACAGCGACTCCCTGCTCGTACCGATTGCGGCGATCTGGTGGCTCGCCGCGATCGTGCTCGGTGTCTGGTTCGGGCGCGGACATTCGACCACGCGCGAGATCGCGACCCTGCTCGCCAGCGCCCGCACGCAGGCGAGCCTGCCGGAGGTCAACCCGGGGCGGACAATGCTCAACCGTCTTTGGCCACTCCTGATCGTCACCGTCGGACCCGGCGTGATCGCGTTTGCCTATCCGCAGGTACCTGCGATCGCCGCCGGCTTCGCGATCATTCCGGCGCTCGCCTGGCGCCGCCAGTCGGCTGCGGTAACGGCAATTGAGGAGCGTGATGGTGCCCGCTTCTACATCGTCCACACCTCACCGCTGCGGCCGATCAAGCTCGTTCGCACCCCCGGCTTCAGGTCCAACAACCTGACCGAGTTCAGTGGGGTCCAGCGACCGAGCGGTGTCGCTGGGCGGCATGCGTGACAGCATCGGTCTGAATGACGCCGCTCGCATCGATCCCCAGCCCGGCTGACAACGGCTTTTACATCGGGCCGCTGTTCTTCCATGCCTACGGGATCTGTTACGTCTTCGCGGTCGCCGCGGCGATCCTGATCACCCGGCGACGATGGGCGAAGGCCGGTGGCAACCCGGACATCGTCTACGAGGTGGCCAAGTGGGGTTTCCCAGCGGGGCTGATCGGCGCACGGATTTACTTTCTGATCACCACGCCGAGCCAGATGCCCGATCACTGGTGGGGCCCGTTCGCGATCTGGGACGGGGGCCTGGGCATCTGGGGCGGGATCGCCGGCGGCGCCGCGGTCGGGGTCTGGTACCTGCGCAAACAGCTCCCGTGGGAGGACGTCTACCGCTTCATGAACGCCTGCACGCCGGCGCTGCTCGTGGCGCAGTCAATCGGGCGGATCGGGAACTACTTCAATCAGGAGTTGTTCGGCAAACCTTCCAGCTTGCCCTGGGCGCTGCGGATCTCCTATGCCCATCGCCCGCCCGGCTATGCCCAGTACGCCACCTTCCAGCCGACCTTCCTCTACGAGATCATCTGGAATCTCTCGCTGGCGGCGGTGCTGATCTGGCTCGACAACCGCGGCAAGATTCGGCCACCGGCGCTGTTCCCGCTCTATGTCGCCGGGTACTCTGCCTTCCGGATCTTCGAGGAGACGCTGAGGATCGACTATTCGGTTCATATCCTCGGCATGCGCCTGAACTTCTGGATCGCGCTGATCGGCACGCTGGGGGGTCTTGCCTGGTTCTTCAGGATCCAGATTCGTGGCGCACGCGGCACCGCAGCGGTGCAAACTCCGCCCACGGCCGCGTATTCGCAATCTGGCCCGGAGTGAGCCAGGCGCGGCGCGCGGTGGCGACCCCGTAGCGCGCGACCGCAAAGCCACCCACTCGGTGAGCGTCGGTGTTGATGACGATCTGCACCCCGGCCGCCGACGCTGCCCGAGCGTGTAGCTCGTTCAGGTCCCGGCGATCGGGGTTGGCGTTGATCTCGAGCATCGTTCCGGTGCGGGCCGCGGCCGCGGCCACCGCCTCGAAGTCGAGTTCATACGCCCGCCGCTGCTCGATCTTGCGGCCGGTGAGGTGCCCGATGCAGTCGACATACGGATGCTCTATCGCGGCGATGACCCGCTCGGTCATCTCCTTCGCGTTCATCCGGAACGATGTGTGAACGCTGGCGACGACCCAATCGAGCTCCGCCAGCAGCTCGTCCGGGTAGTCGAGCAAACCGTCCGGGAAGATGTTGACCTCGGAGCCGGCCAACAGCTTGATCCCGTCGATCTCTACGTCCGCCCTGCGGACGAGTTCAATTTGACGCCGGAGCTGATCGTCGGAGACGTCGGCGCCAAAGCCCATCGACGCGGAGTGGTCGGTGATCGCGAGGTACTCGTAGCCGAAGCCCTTCGCGGCCAGAGCCATCTCTTCGATCGACGCGGTGCCGTCGGATGCCGTTGTGTGTGCGTGCAGATCACCCTTGAGATCGGCCAGCGTAATCAGCTCAGGCAGCTTGCCCTCCAGCGCTGCCTCCAGTTCGCCGCGGTTCTCGCGCAGTTCCGGCTCGATGTAGGCCATGCCCAGCAGTGCGTAGACCTCCTGCTCGGTTGGGCAGCGGTGCGTGATCCCGGTGGCGTCGTCGAGCACGCCGTATTCGGAGATGTGCAGGCCGCGTCGCACGGCAAAATCGCGCAGCGCGACGTTGTGCTCCTTCGAGCCGGTCAGATGCTGAAGCACGTTGCCGAACTGGTCTGGTTCAACGATGCGCAGGTCCACGTTGAGGCCCGCGTGCGTGCGTAGACGCACGGCGTTCTCACCGGGATTCGAGGCCGCTTCGACCTGCGCCAGCTCGACGGCGGCGCGCGCCAGCGCCGCCGGATCGGACGCCGTGGCGACGATGTCCAAGTCCTTGACGCTTTCCGCCATGCGCCGGGCTGACCCCGCGAACTCAGCGCGGACCGTTGCCGGGTGCTCTCTGATCGCCTGCAGCAGTTCTTCGCCGACGGCCAGCGCCTTGTTCAGGACCGTGCGGGTCTGAGGTCCGCTCGCTTCATAGGCATCGAGCGCTGCGAGCAGCTGCTCCTCGGCCTTCGCGCCAAAGCCGCTGAGTGCCCGGATGCGCTCCTCCTGGGCGGCCGCGCGCAGGCTGGCGAGCGAGTCGATCTGGAGCTCCTCGTACAGGCGTCGGGCTCGCTTGGGACCAAGCCCGGGCAGCTTGGTCATCTCCACCAGCCCGGGTGGGAACTTCGCGCGCAGTTTCTCGAGCGCCGGGATCTCGCCGGTCTCCGCCAGCGCGAGGATCTTCTCCTGCAGCGTCGAGCCGATCCCGGGCAGCTCGGTGGCCCGACCCTCGCGCGCGAGCTGACTGACGGAGGTGGATGCCTCACGCGCTGCCTTGGCCCCGTTGCGGTAGGCGACGATGCGGTGGATCACGGCGCCGTCAAGCTCGTAAAGATCGCCGAGCTGATCGAGCGCGGCGGCTATCTCGGTGTTGGTCGGATCAGTCAACGTCGGTCCTGCGGGATTGTCCTAGCCAGTGGGGTCGAGTGACGCCAGCAGCGTGTCGAGCCGCCTCGGCTTAAGGTTGAGATCCTCGGCGCGCTCCTTGCGCACTATCGCGCCATAGACCAGGTGCCCGCCGATGTAACGCAGCGGTTCGGGCGGCAGTTGCGCGCTCGGCACTGTGCGCAGTGCCTTCGGCATGCCGCCATCACCGATGCCGGTGGCCATCTCGGCCAGCACCTCTCCCGCCAGTCGCGAGGGGCCGACGCCATCTCCGGAGAAGCCGGCGCAGACAACCACGCTCGGCGCGTCGCGGAGCCGCACGAAGAACGGCAGGCCGCTCAGCGAGTAGTCGATCGGTCCGCTCCAGGCATCCGCAACCGGCACGTCCCAGAGCGTCGGATAGGTCCGGATCATCTGGCTGCGGAGCATCGCCGTGCGACGTCCGGGATGGTCGAACTTCGCGGTGATCAGGTTGTTGTAGGCGAGCGCGCCTCCGCCCTTGCCAAAGACCATCCGTCCGTCCAGGGTCGGGCGGTAGTAGTGGACCAGCCGCCGGCTGTCGGAGACGCAGACGCCACGATCCATGCCGATCGCTGCCAGTCGATCAGGGATCGGCTCGGTCGCGATCACATCGCTGGCGACCACCATCAAGCCGGCACCGATCTGGGGTATCTGCGCGGCCCAGGCGTTGACCGCCAGCACCACCTGGTCGGTGGTGATCGAGCCGCGTTCAAGCACAACGCTTGTGTGCGGTCCGTACTCGATCGCCGCAACCTGCGAGTGCTCGTAGATGTGGACGCCGGCGTCGCGCGCCGCGCGCGCCAACGCGCGTGCGAGCTTGGCCGGCTGAATTGACGCGGAGATCGGCTCGAACACTCCGTCGAGGTGCTGCTGCGACCCGGCGAGCTTGGCAACCTCCTCACGCCTGAGCCGCTGGTACGGCGTCTGGCCGAACTGTTCGAGCAGTTCAAGCGTCTGCTCCCAGTCGCCGACCTGCTTGGCGTTGGTCGCGGCCCAGACCCAGCCGCTCATCTGCACCGCCTCCGGGATGCCGTTGGCATCCGCGAACTCGCCGATTTGCTGAACGGCGCGTTCGGCTCGCTGGCAGAGCTTCAGGGCATCGTCGGGGCCACAGAGGCGCAGCAGGTGTGAGAAGTGCGCCCACCAGGTAAGTGCAAAGCCGCCGTTGCGACCGCTGGCGCCACTGCCGCAGATGTCGGCCTCAACGAGCGTGACGTCGGTGCCCGGCGCGATCCGCTTGATCTCCAGTGCGGTCCACAGTCCCGTAAAGCCGCCACCGACGATGCATACGTCGGTCGTCTCATGGCCTTCGAAGTGCTTGTACTCGTAAGGCTGGGAGTTGCCGAGCTCCTCGCGCAACCAGAGCGAGCGCGTCCCGGTAGTTCGGACAGGACGCTTGCGGAAGCGGATGATTCCGGTGGATACGCCGGCGGCAGGTGCCATTGCCGCAACAGCATGACGCTTGCCGGGGTTCGATGTCGAGGTCTGTAACACCCCCGCTACACTTTTTGAAGTACAACAAAAGCTTTCCGAGGAGCCCCCATGGCTGGCAGCGTTTCTGAAGTCACCGACAACAACTTCCAAGCTGAAGTTCTTGAGTCAGACGTACCTGTGCTCGTCGACTTCTGGGCCCCCTGGTGCGGGCCGTGCCGTCAGGTCGCCCCGGTTGTCCAGGAGATCGCTGAGGAGAAGGCCGGTCAGCTCAAGGTGTCGAAGATGAACACCGACGAGAATCAGCAGACGGCGATCCAGTACAACGTGCTGTCGATCCCGACTCTGATCGTCTTCAAGAATGGCCAGGAGGTCAAGCGCGTCACGGGCGCATACCCCAAGAAGCGCCTCGAGGCTGAGATCGCTCCGGCGCTCGCCTAGTCCTTTTTTTTCGCATTCTGGGGGGATCCCCTAAGCCCAAGGCGCTGCCGCGATTGGGCTTAGGGGATCCCCCCAGTTGCGTTTAAGGCTCGATCCGATTGCTGGATCGAGGGCCTTTTCGGTAGCTGGTGGTTGTCCGGTAGCGGTGGTTGTGCGTTGGCTAGGGGTTGGGGTTACGCGTATTCGTCGACGGCGACGCCGCCGTCCAGCGTGTCGGCCACGGTGCTCCCGTAGCCGGTCTGGCCCGGCGCCTCGAGCAGATTGCTGAGGTCAGTGCCCGACGAGAGTTGGGTCAGCAGCACGCTTGAGTTGACCCCGGTGGCGTCCGAGAGCGCACTGAGGTTGCTGCTGGCCGTCGAGCTTGAGCTTGACGGGCCGGTGCCGTTGATGATGTTGGTTGCCAGCTGTTGAAGCTGGTCGGAGGACAGACTCGGGGCGCCTTGCGGAGCATCGGCCGTCAGATCCGACTCGACCGAACTCAGCAGGTCGCTGCTCGAAACCCCGTTCTCCTCAGCCAGTTCCGACAGGGTGGTCCCTGACTGAAGATCACTGCTCAGCTGGCTCTGCGAGACGCCGAGCAGTTGGGCGGTGTTCGTCAGCGAAGGACCCGCAGGGCTCGCGCCCCGCGAGGAATCGCCACCGCCCGACGGGGGACTTGGCCGCGTGCCATTGATCAGGCTCGTGGCCATCTGCTGCAGCTGGGTTGACGACAGGCTTGACGCCCCTGAGGGAGCGTTCGCCTGCATGTCCTGCTCAACCGCGCTTAGCAGATCACTACTCGAGATGCCTTTCTCTGACGCCAGGCTGGAGAGCGTCGTGCCGGACTGCATGTCGCTGCTCAGTTCGCTCGTGGAGATGCCCAAGAGCGACGCGGTGCTGGTCATCGCGGGCGGTTCCGGCGGCCCCTGAGCGCTCTGACCGGTCGCTCCGGTCTGCGCCGAGGCCGGCCAAATACTGGCCGTGCTGATCGCGTCAATCGTCATCTACATCCTTTCCTTCGGTTGGGTTGGACAACGGGGATGATCTGGAGCGCGGGTAGCCGTCAGCCACGCTTACCCTCGCGCGCAACGATCCAGCACTGAGTTGAAAATGGTGTGAGAAAAATGCGAGATTTCTGCAGGAGTGGCCTTGAGAGTCCTATTGAGAACGCCGCATGAGGGCGACCGCGATGAGTTCATTGCCGCGATGCGCGCCAGCGAGCAACTCCACTACCCGTGGATGACCGGAGTCAGAACGCCGGTCGAGTTCGCCCGCTTGATCGAGCGCACACAGGACGAGCGTTTCGACCCGAGCTTCGTCTGCCGTCTGGAGGACGGCGCGATCGTCGGCTTCCTCAACCTCGGTGAGATCGTGCGCGGGTTCTTTCAGAGCGCCTACCTCGGATACGGCGCAGTCGCCGCCTACGCCGGGCAGGGCTACATGACCGAGGGCATGCAGCTGCTGCTGGCGCGTGCCTTCACAAAGCTCGATCTCCATCGCATCGAGGCCAACATCCAGCCGGCCAACGAGCGCTCGATCGCCCTGGCGAGACGCTCAGGGTTCGTGCGCGAAGGCTTCTCGGAGAACTACCTCAAGCTCGACGGTGAATGGCGTGACCACGAGCGTTGGGCGATCCGTGCCGAGCAGTGGCACGCGCTGCGGGCCAGCGCCCCGACCGCCCGCTAGACGGTGACCGTCTCCGTCGCCGCCAGGATCTCGATGCGGTTACCCCACGGGTCGGTGGTGTAGAACCGCCGCGAGCCAAGAAGCTCCTCGTCCCAGATCACCGTCGCGCCCGCTTCCCCCAACCGCTCTGCCAGCTCGTCCAGATGTGCGAGCGTGACGCGAAATGCGGGGTGGGCCTTCACCGCAGGAGCGAACTCGCTGTCGATCCCGACATGCAACTGTTGTGCACCGACAGCGAACCAAGCACCACCGCGTGCGCGCAGCGGCTCCGGCTTCTGAAGCTCAGGCAGGCCCAGCAGTTCTCCGAAAAACCGTCGCGCCTCGGCCTCGCATCCGGCTGGCGCGGCGAGTTGGACGTGATCAAGGCCGAGCAGCGTCATGGATTAGACGCTAGCGCTGACTCTGGGGGAGAAACCCGCCCCCAGAGCGAGTTTCTCCCCCAGAGTCGACGTCGCCGGTCTGCTCCGGGTTCATGCAAACCCCTAACCCGGCTGTAGACGCTTCTAGAGCGCGAAGCGCACCGGCTGCCCGGGGCGCAGCTGGGCGGCGATCAGCATGTCGGCCTCAACCACCACTGCGATGACCGGGTAGCCGCCGGTGGTTGGGTGGTCTGCCAGCAACAGGATCGGCTGACCGGCAGGCGGGACCTGGATCGCGCCCGGCACCAGGCCCTCGGAGAGCAGCTCGTCGGTGCGTGCGCGATCCAACGGCGGGCCCCCAAAACGCAGGCCGATGCGGTTTGAAGCGGGGGTCACGGTGAAGGGCTCGCTCGTCAGTCGGCTGACGGCGGCGGCTGTGAACCAGTCCTCGCGAGGGCCGAGCACGACATGCAGCTCTGGTACCGCGGGCAGTGAGAGCGCCGGCGAGATCACCGAGGGAGGTGAGCCGTGTGCCACCGCGAGCCTCAGCAGGTCGCCGCGCGCGAGCGCCGCCGGCCCCAGGCCGGTGAGCGTGTCGGTGGCGGCGCTGCCGAGTACCAGCGGCACCTCAACCCCGCCCGCGAAGGCGATGTAGGTTCGCAAACCGGACTTGGCGTTACCGACCTTCAAGGTCTCGCCGTCGCTCACCTCGAAAGCGGTGTTCATCGACACGGGGCGGTCGTCGACGCGGGCGTCGACGACCGCACAGGTCAGCGCCACCGTCGCAGGACCGCCGAACCGCAGTCGCGGCCCGGCCATCGTGGTCTCGAGCGCGGCCGCGCTCAGGTCGTTGCCAACCAGCAGGTTCGCGCCCTTGAAGGACTTGCGATCGACCGCGCCCGAGCGCGGCACGCCGACGTACGCCCAGCCCGGGCGCCCGAGGTCCTGGATCGTGGTCAGTGCACCCGGTGAGATGACGTCAATCGTCGTCATGCCGGTTCGAAGCGGACGCGATCCCCCGGCGCCAACAGAGCCGGCCTGTCACGCCCAGGGTCAAACAGCGTCACGTCGGTCCGGCCGAACAGGTTCCATCCGCCGGGAGACGCGCGTGGATAGATGCCGCAATACGCCGCGGCCACCGCAACCGAACCGGCTGGGACCTCCAGCCTCGGCACGTGGCGTCTGGGCAGTTCGAGCTCCGCCGCAAGTCCGACCAGATAAGGAAAGCCCGGTGCGAAGCCCATGAACGCGACCGTGTAGACGGCCTGGCAGTGAAGCTCGATGACCCGCTCGCGGTCGACCTCGAGTGCCTGCGCGACCGCCGCCAGGTCCTCACCGTCGTAGCGGACTGGGATCGTGATCACGCTGGCGTTGGGCTGACCGGCGGGGTCGTCTCTCACGGCGCCGCAGGCAGCGGCGGCAACGCTCGCGAGTTGCGAAAAGTCCGGTCTCGCCCGCTCGACAGGAGTGACCAGCAAGAGCGTGCGGTGCCCGGGCACGATTTCGGTCAACCGGTCGCCAAACCGCTCGCGTGCTGCCGCGGCTACCGCGTGCACGGCGACGTTGTCCTTCAGCTCGATCAGCACGCCTTGGTCTCCCATCGCGCGGATCTCGAAGGTCTCGCTCATGCGAAGGGGCGGATCTGAAAGCCGGCGCCGATCAATCTGTTGCGTACCGAGACCGCGAGCTCGGGCGCACCAGGCGTGTCGCTGTGGATGCAGAGCGAGCGCACGCGTCCCTGATCAGCGAGCCGCAGCGCCTGCTCCACGGCGGCCGCTTGTTCGAGCACCGCACCAGGTTCGCCGCGCGGCACGAGCGTGCCGTCGTCCTCGTAGCCGCGGTCCGGGAAGCCTTCGGCAAAGGCTTCGAGGCCGTGGGCCGCGGCTACGGCGAGCAGCTGCGAGTCGGGCGGCCCGAGCAGCTTGAGCTCACTGTCGACGGAGACGATCGCCTCAGCGATCGTCTCCGCACACGACCGGTCGAGGGCCGCTCGGTTGTAGAGCGCCCCGTGTGGCTTCACGTACAGAACTCTGCCTGCGGCGGCTGTGGCGGTGATCTGCAGAGCGCGGATCTGCTGGGCTATGTGCTCGCGCAGGACCCCGGGGTCAAGCTCCCGGTCGCGGCGTCCGAAGCCCTCACGGTCGAGGTAGGAGACATGCGCGCCGAGACACTTGCGCTTGGCGACTGCGATCTCACAGACGGCGCGCATCGTCGCTGCGTCACCGGCATGGAAACCACAGGCGACGTTCGCGCTCGAAACCGCCGCAATGATCGCCGCGTCCAGGGCGATACCAGCACTCCCAGGCCGCTCCCCGACGTCCGCGTTCAGATCGATCACGCGCGCCGGTGGCATCGGACCTAGATTCGCCTGACCGCGATTCGGAGCTCGAGGCCGTCGATCGCAGCGTCCGACTCGACGGCCTCGGCCGGCAAGACGCCGAAGCTGATCGTCCGAGCCAGTGTCTCGCCGCGGATGTACTGCTCATGGGTGCGGGCGGCGCCAAGCAGCTTCTCATCGCCGAGCAGTCCGAGGTCGATCCGGTCTGAGATGTCGAAATCGGCGCCACGGCGGGCGGCTTGGACGGCGTGCACGATCTCACGGGCCCAGCCCTCGACCCGCAGCGATTCGTCGATCTCGAGCTCGAGCGCGACACCGTGCTGGCCCTCACGCTCAACCTGATATCCCTCCAGAGGCTTCATTGAGATCAGCAGATCCTCGGCGCTGAGGGTGTGGTCAACGCCGCCGACATTGATCCCGATCGTGCCGCCGTCACGGATCGCCGCCGATACGTGACGACCGTCGAGCCCCGCGGTGGCGGCCGCTGCCAGCGGCATCTGCTTCCCGAAGCGCGGGCCGAGCGTCCGGTAGTTGGCCTTGACCTCGACCTCCCCGAGCTCGTCGGCCTCGGACACGAATCGCAGCTCGCGCACGTTGAGTTCGTCGCGCACGATCTCCGCCAGCCGCTCTATCGCCTCGCGCTCAGTGCCGGTGGCGACGATCACCGCGGCGTGCAGTGGCTGTCGAACCTTGAGCTTGGCCTGTCCGCGTGCGGCCAAGCCAAGCCGCACGGTCTCGCGGGCCACCGCCATCGCGTCCTCAAGTTCGCGGTCGCGTCCGCCGGCAACCGGGAAGTCGCAGAGGTGCACGCTCGGCTCGGAGCCATCGAGGTTGTCGTAGATCTCGTCGGCGATGAACGGGGTGAACGGCGCCTGCAGCTTCGCGACGGTGGTCAAGACGTGATGCAAGGTCGCGAAGGCGGCCGCGTCACCGTCCCAGAACCGCCGCCGCGAACGGCGCACATACCAGTTCGAGAGCTCATCGACGAACTCAGCGATCATGCGCCCGCCGAGCGTCGCGTCAAAGGCATCGAGTGACTCTCGCACGGCGGCGACCGTGGCCTGTAGCCGCGAGAGCACCCAACGATCGAGCTCGGTGAGGTCGTCCCGGGCCTGCACTTCGTCCAACGAGGGAGAGTGCCGCTCAATGCCGTTGGCGTTCGCGTAGAGCACGTAGAACCCGTAGGTGTTCCAGAGCTGCATGAACTGGCGTACGGTCTCGCCGAGGGCCTCCATCGAGAAGCGGTAGCCGTCCCACGGGTACTTGGAAGTGAAGAAGTACCAGCGCAGCGCATCTGCGCCGAACTGGTCGATCACATCCCAGGGCTCGACGATGTTGCCGCGGGACTTGCTCATCTTCTGGCCGTTCTCATCGTTGATCAGGCCCAGGCAAACGACATTGCGATACGCGCTCCGATCGAACAGCAATGTCGACACGGCGAGCAGCGAGTAGAACCAGCCGCGTGTCTGGTCGAGGGCCTCGCATATGTAGTCGGCCGGAAAATGCGCCTCGAACTCTTCGGTTCCCGCGTGCGGCGACCCGTATTGCGCGAACGGCATCGAGCCGGAGTCAAACCAGACGTCGATCACCTCCGGCACGCGCTGCATCTCGGCCGCGCAGCCTTCCTGCGTGCAACCGAATGTGACGTCGTCAACGAACGGGCGGTGTGGGTCGTCGAGCTCAACGCCGGCCAGCGAGCGCAGTTCATCGAGCGAGCCGATCACGTGCAGATGCCCAGCCGAGCAGCGCCAGATCGGCAGCGGCGTGCCCCAGTAGCGCTCACGGGAGAGCGCCCAGTCGACGTTGCCCTCAAGCCACTTTCCAAAGCGCCCGTGCTTGACCCCGGGCGGCTGCCAATTGACCGACTCGTTAGCGGCCAGCAGCCGGTCCTTGATCTGGCTGGTGGCGATGTACCAGGAGGGTTTGGCGTAGTAGAGCAGAGCCGTGTTGCAGCGCCAGCAGTGCGGGTAGGAGTGCTCGTATGGCTCGGACTTCAACAGCCGGCCACGCATTCGCAGATCCTGGATCAGGTCGGCGTCGACGTCCTTGACGTTGCGTCCGGCGTAGCTCCCGATCCGCTCGTCATAGGTGCCGTCGCCGCGCACCGGGTTGATCGCAGCCAAGCCGTTCTTCTCGCCCAGCTGAAAGTCATCCTCGCCGAACGCGATCGCGGTGTGTACGAGCCCGGTGCCATCCTCAGCGGTTACGAAGTCAGCGGCGAGGACCGTGTGGCCCTTGTCGCCGTAGGCGCTCGCCGGGATGAAGTCGAACGGCGGCTCGTAGGCGAGCCCGACCAGTGACGAGCCCGGGAAGCGCTCGACGATCTCGACCTCGGGGCCAAAGAGCTTCTCTGCCAGGGCCTCGGCGACGATCAGGTCCTCGCTGGTACGCACGTAGCTCAGCTCAGGATCAACTGCGACCGCCGCGTTGGAGACAAGCGTCCAGGGCGTTGTCGTCCAGACCACAAGCTTGCCTCTGGCACTCGGCAGGATCACGAAGGCGGACTCGTCAACGACGTCCTGGTACGCCCCAGGCTGGCCGAGTTCGTGCGAAGAGAGCGCCGTGCCGCAACGCGGGCAGTACGGCACAACCTTCAACTTCTCAAACAGCAGCCCCTTCTCATAGATCGTCTTGAGCGCCCACCAGACCGACTCGATGTAGCTCGGATCGAGTGTCTTGTAGGCGTTGTCGGTGTCGACCCAGTAACCGATCCGCTCGGTCAGCTTGATCCAGTCATCGATGTGGCTGAGCACCTTGGTACGGCAGCGGGCGTTGAACTCAGCGATCCCGTACTCCTCGATCTGGACCTTTGAGGTCAGGCCGAGGTCAGCTTCGACCGCCAGTTCGACCGGCAGCCCGTGGCAGTCCCAGCCGCCCTTGCGGTCCACGTGGTAGCCGCACATTGAGCGGTACCGGGGAAAGATGTCCTTGAACACGCGCGCCAGCACGTGGTGCACGCCCGGCGCTCCGTTTGCGGTCGGCGGGCCCTCAAAGAAGCCCCAGCGCGGTCCGCCGCGTCGCCGCTCGATCGACTGCTCGAAGACATCGCGGTCGCGCCAGCGCGCGAGCACGCCTTCCTCAAGACTCGGAAAAGAGGCGCGTGGGTCTACTGGGCGGTGTCCGGAGGCCATCGGGTGGCCGATTCTAGATATGCGTCGGCGATCCGCTTCGGCGCCCGTGCCAGCCAGGCATCGACGATCAGCTCTTCCAGGTCCTCGACGGCGATCAGATCGAGTCGCACCAGGACCGCGGGGTAGCCCTGGAAGTGCGGCGTCGTGAAGTAGATCTCGGGCTGCTCCTCGATCAGCGCGAACTTCGCTCCCTCATGCTCGGTACGCGCGCCGAGGATCTCGCCTGTGGGCGCGTCGGGTCCCAGTGCCTCGAGGTCACTCTTGCGTAACGGCCGCACCCATACGAAGAGCTTGTCCTTGAGCTTCCATTGTGGGCTGCCGCGGCTCAGCGTCTCGCTCGTCGCAGGCAGCGAGAGGGCCAGGCGGCGTACGTCGTCCCAGGTGGCGATGGGGCGAAGATACTCCGCGAAGGGATTACCTTGTTGAGATGCGCTTGCGCCTCTACCACCACAACGACGGGGCGCGTGTGGCTTACCGGGAGACGGGCACCGGGCCGGCGATTGTGTTGCTGCACTCGCTGGGGCTCTCGCACCGCGAGTTCGAGCCGATCGTCGCCGCGCTCTCGGAGCGCTTCCGGGTAGTGCTGCCGGATCTGCCGCTGCATGGCGACTCGGAGGAGCGGCCACGCCACTCGTACACCCCCGAGTGGCTGACCGAGGTCGTATCGGGCTTCTGCGCAGAGGTCGGTGGCCCGCGGGCGTCGATCGTCGGGCACGACTTCGGGGCGGAGCTGGCGCTGCGCGCGATCCTCGACGGATCGCTGCGGCCGGCACGACTCGTGCTGTTGCCCAATCGCCTTCACCGGGCCACGCAGCATTCGGTGCAACGCTCGGCGTGGCGGCTGGTCACCGGCTTCGCGACCGTCCCCGGCCTCGACCTGTTGCTGTCGCATGGCGCGCGGCTGGTCTTCCGCCCGGCGCTGGGAGAGAAGCTGAGCGCTCAGGGGAATCCGCAGGCGCGCGATCTGATGCGACATGCGTTCGCCGACGTCGGCGGCAACACAANNCCGCCACTGGCCGGCGAACCCTCAGCACGAGCTGATCGACCGCTACGCAGAGCTGAACCTGCCGGTGCTGATGCTCTGGGCCGAAGACGATCCGACAGCCCCGATTGAGTGGGCACGCGAGGCACTGGACCTGATTCCCGGGGCGCAACTGCGGACGCTTCCGGACGTTGGATTCCTCGTGGCCTACGACGATCCGGTCGC
>PLES01000043.1 GCA_003137075.1 Solirubrobacterales bacterium | reverse complement strand
CTCGGCGGCATCTCCCACCTGTCCTGGGTGGTGACCGCCTTCATGCTCGCCTCCACCGCGACCACGCAGGTGTGGGGCAAGCTGGGCGACCAGTACGGCCGCAAGTACCTTTTCCAAGCGTCGATCGTGATCTTCCTCGCGGGCTCGGCCCTCTCTGGTCTCAGCCACACGATGACCGAGCTGATCGCCTTTCGCGCGATCCAGGGGCTCGGCGGCGGGGGGCTGATGGTCGGCGCCCAGGCGATCGTCGGCGACGTCTTCGACGAGCTTCCGGGCGCCGGCAGTTGGCGTACGGCGCTGCTGCTGGATGGCAATGTCGGGATCGGCGGATGCCCGCCGCGGCTGCTGCGCCGGCTGCGCTCGTTGCTGCGCCCCGACGGACAGATCCTGGTGGAGCTGGAGGCGCCGGGGGCGCCGTCACACGAGACCAGAGTGCGGATCGAGGACAACGGGGAGATGAGCGAGTGGCTGCCGTGGGCACGGGTGTCGGCGTCGGGGATCGACGAGATCGCGACTCAGTCCGCGCTGAGTGTGATGCGGCTGTGGTCGTGCGGGGAGCGCTGGTTCAGCCTGCTGGCGCACGCAGCCACGGCTTGAGCGGCCGTCGGGCGGCGCTGCCAGGCCGGGTGGTCGCGGTCGCCGGCGTGACGGGCGTCGCCCTCGCCGCTGTGCCGATGCTGCTCTACCTCTGGATCGCACTGCACCGGCTCGACTACCCGTACGAGTTGGATTGGATGGAGGGCGGCTCGGTCGGGAACGTCGGGCGGGTTCTGGCCGGCCACTCGCTCTACGTGGCGCCGTCGCTGAAGTTCGTCGGCTGGACCTACCCCCCGCTCTATTGGCTCGCCTGCGCGGCCGTGGCGCAGATCACCGGGCTTGGCTTTCTGCCGCTGCGGATCGTCTCGTTCGTCAGCTCGCTGGTGGCGATCGCGATGATCGGCAAGCTGGTCCGCGACGAGACCGGGGACCGCACTGCCGGAGCAGTCGCAGCCGGCCTGTTCGCCGCGACCTACAGGCTCTCCGGCTCGTGGTTCGACGTCGGCCGGGTCGACTCGATGTTCTTGGCGCTGACGCTCGTAGCGCTCGCCTACGGCCGCCGCGCGCAGGGCGTGCGAGGCGGTCTGATGCTCGGATTGCTCGCCTTCCTGGCGTTCTTTACCAAGCAGACCGCGCTGATCGCGCTGGCTCCAGCGCTGGTCTTGCTGGCGCTCACGCGCCGGCCGGTCGGGGTCAGCGCGACGCTGACGCTGGCCGCGCTCGTCGTGATCTCGACCGTGGTGCTCGATGCGGCGACCGGAGGCTGGTACCGCTACTACGTGTTCAGCGAGCTCTCCGGACAGGGCTGGGCGGCGCCGGAGTGGCTCGACTTCTGGCGCACTGACCTGTTCTCGCATCTGTGGCCGCTCTGTGTGCTGCTGGTGGTTGCCGTGTCGGTGGTCTTGGGGCTCGCGTTGAGATCGCGGGCCGAGGCGCGTCGGCGGACTGCCGGGCCGGCGGCGGCGGTGCCGTTCACATACCAGCTCGCGGCGGTCGCCGGTCTACTGCTGGCCGCCTGGTTCTCACGGCTGCATACGGGCGGCTACCTCAACGTGCTGCTGCCCGCCTATGCGGGCTGCGCCCTGATCGGCGGCCTCGCCTACGGACAGCTGCGGCGTCACGGCATGGTCGCGGCGTTGCTGGCGACCGCGGCTGTCGTGATGCAGCTGGTCGTGCTTGCCTACCCGGTCGCCGCGCAGATCCCGACCCGAGCAGATCGCGCTGCTGGAAGCGAGTTGCTGACGGCGCTGCGCAAGCTGCCTGGGCCGATCCTGATCCTGCGCCACCCCTGGTACGGCACGCTCGCCGGCAAGGGCAGCTTTGCTCAGGGGGAAGGCATCTCCGACGCGCTGCGCTCGCAGGCGGTGCGCGGCGCACGGATCCTGCGAGCCTCGCTGCCGGATGCGTTGAACCGCTACCACGTGCAGACGGTGGTGCTCGACGGCAATTCCGCGCCGAGCTGGCTTATCCCCCAGCTGCAGCGTGAGTTCCGGCTCGAGTCGAGCGCGATCACAGCAACGGCGCTCTATCCGCTGACCGACCTGCGGACCGCCCCGTCACTCGTATACGTCAGGCGGAGCCGAACCTGAACATGGTCCCGGCCGCTGCCGGCGGCGCGGGCAGCGCCGCGATCCGCGGCAGCGCCTGCGCCAGCAGATCCGCGAACCGCCCCGGCGCCGTCCCGATCAACTCCATCAGCGTCGCGACCGGCGTCGGCTCCCCCGGGAAGACCTCGTTCGCGTAGTCGGTCACGAACCCGACCAGCGCAAACGGCAGCTCAAGCTCCCCGCAGAGCACCGTCTCCGGACCACCGGTCTGCGATACCGCGGCGACGCCGCAGGCTGCGAGCTGCGCGATCTCAACCGGCGTGTTGAAGCGCGGACCGTCAACGTGCCCGTAGATGCCTCCGGCTTGGAAGGCGTTCCCGCTCGCGTTCGCGGCCTCGGCCAGGACCTGCTGGAGCTGGGGTGAAAAGGGCCCGCCGTGCAGCACCCAGTGGCCGCGCTGTGGGTCTCCAGGCTCGGTGAAGAAGGTGCAGATCGACCCGTCCGGGAGCCGGTTGGAGATGAAGTGCAGGTCGTCGAAGATGATCAGCGACCCGAGTTCCAACTCCGGGTCCACAGCGCCGCATGCGGTCAGCCCGATCACGCAAGCGGCACCGAGCTGCTTCAGCGCCCAGATGTTGGCACGGTGGTTGACGGCGCTCGAGAGCAGCGCATGGCCGATGCCGTGGCGGGCGATGTGCAGCAGCCGCTCGCCGGCGTAGCTGCCAGAGGTGACCGACACCTCCCCGTACGGTGTCGCCACGGTCGTCGACTCGGCGCCCTTGAAGTCCGGCAGCGCGTACATACCTGAGCCGCTGATGATCCCCACAGGCATGACGGCTAATCCTACGGGGCAGGTCGTTCGATGCGGTGTCTGCCTCGACTCTGGGGGAGTTAGTCGTCGTATGGACCACTAACTCCCCCAGAGTCGCGTAGCCGAGTCGTGCCGGGTCAACCGATCGGTTGACCCGGAGCTACGTCTTCGCCTGACGAAAAAGGGCTGGAAGTGCGATGTACGGGGATCTGTGCTCTGGGAATCTGATCCCATGTCCGCTAATCCCGTCTCTCCCCCGCTGAGCGTCCGACGCGATCCGGCCGCCGGGCCGGTCGTCTCGGTCGACCGCTTGCGCGTGCGCTACGGCGACACGCTCGCCGTGAATGATGTGTCGCTGTCGATCAACCGAGGCGAGATCTTCGGAATCCTCGGGCCCAACGGTGCCGGTAAGACGACCACCGTTGAGTGCATCGGCGGGCTCCGCAAGCCCGACTCCGGATCAATCAGCGTGCTCGGCCTCGACGTTCTCAGCAATACAAAGGAACTGCGGGAGCGCGTTGGCATTCAGCTGCAGGCGTCGGAGCTGCCGGACAAGCTCCGTGTCGGCGAGGCGCTGGAGCTGTTCGCATCCTTTTACCGCGAGCCCGCGAACCCGCAGCGGCTGCTGAGCCTGCTCGGGCTGACCGATAAGCGCGAGACGCGCTTCGCCAATCTCTCCGGCGGGCAGCGGCAACGGCTATCTATCGCGCTCGCCTTGATCGGCCGTCCGGAGCTGGCGATCCTCGACGAGCTCACCACCGGACTCGATCCGCAATCGCGCCGCGAAACCTGGAAGCTGATTGAGCGCATCCGTGACGAGGGCGTGACCGTGATCCTCGTGACGCACTTCATGGAAGAGGCAGAACATCTCTGTGATCGCGTCGCTCTGCTGCACCACGGCCGCGTGATCGCGGTTGACACGCCCGCGGCGCTCGGCGCCGGGATGGGCGAGCGGATCAGCTTCCGCCCGGCCCGCGCCCTCGACCTCGAAGCCTTGCGCGAGCTCCCCGAGGTACGGACGGTCAGCCGCGACGGCGCACGCATCTTCGTCGACGGCGGCGGCGATCTGGTGGCGGCCGTGATGGCGGTGCTTGTCCGCGAGCGCGTAGTACCCGAGCAGACACAAATCGAACAGTCCACGCTGGACGACGCGTTCGTCGCGCTGACAGCCGACGCCAACGCTAACGCCAACGCCAACGCCAACGCCAACGCCAACGCTGCAGAGGAGACACGATGAGCACCACCACAATCGCCGCCCGGAGTCAGAGTCACGGCTTTCGCCGGCTGATGCTGACCGAGCTGCGGCTGTTCCTGCGCGAGCCGCTGCTGCTGTTCTGGGGGCTGCTCTTCCCAGTCGGGCTGCTGGTAGTGCTCGGCATCGCTTCACCGAGCAAGCCCGAACACTCGCTCGGTGGGCTGCGGCTGATCGTGGTCTACACGCCGACCGTGATGATGTTCACGCTGACGATCCTCTCGATCAGCGCGCTGCCGGCGGCGCTAGCGTCCTACCGCGACAAGGGCTACCTGCGGCGCCTCTCCACCACGCCGGCCGGAGCTGTGCAGCTGTTGGCCTCACAGGTCCTGATCGTGCTCGGCCTTGCCGCCTGCGTCGTGATCCTGCTGCTGGTCGTCGCGCGTCTCGCTTTCTCGGTTCCGCTTCCGCGTGAGGCCGGCGGCTTTGTGCTCGCCGTGCTGCTCGCGGCGTGCGCCACGACCGCTCTGGGAACGCTGGTCGCCGCAGTCGCTCCCAGTCAACGCGTCGCCGCGGCGGCCGGATCGCTGCTGTTTTTTCCACTGATGTTCTTCGCCGGCCTCTGGCTGCCGCAGGCAGAGATGGGCAGCGGCCTGCGCGACTTCAGCCACTACACGCCGCTCGGCGCCGCGATTCCGGCCGTTCAGGCCGCGACCGCCGGCCACTGGCCGGGCACCGTGCACCTGCTGGTTCTGGCCGGCTACGCGGTTGTGCTCTGCGCGATCGCAGCTAGATTGTTCCGCTGGGACCGATGAGCGAACCCACGCCAACTGCGGGTGCAGGCGCCCGGCTTGAGTTCTGGGAGCGGCGTGAGATGCCGTTCTTCAGGTCGCTGCCATACCCGCTGCTCGGGCTCTGCGCAATCTTTGACGTAGCCGTACGCCACGGCATCGACACGGCCGGGCTGATCGACCTCGGGCTGGTCGCCGCCACGGCGCTGCTGATGTTCTGGGTAGACCGGCTCGATCAGCGCACCTCGTGGTTGGCCGCGCAGCTGGGAATCGGTGGCGCGGCGTCGGCACTGATCTTCATCGCCTGGGCCGGATTCGCGATGGCGCTGGTGATCCGCCAGCCGCTCTACGGCTTCTACAGCTGGACCGGGTACATCTGGGCCTGGCGGCTGCTGCGCGGACACTGGCGCTTCGCCGGAGTCGCGGTGATCGCACTGGTCGCCGCGTTCTCACAGACCGGAAGCGGCCCCTACGCCGACACAAGCAAGATCATCGCGCTGGCCGCGGTCTACCTGGTCAACCTGAGTGTCTCGAGCGCGTTCACCTGGTTCGGCTGGATCGGCAACGAGCAGCAGGAGCACCGTGCCCGCGAGGTCTCGGCGCTGACCGAGGCGAACGCCAAGCTCGAGGAGAGCCTGCGACAGAACGCCGACCTGCAGGAGCAGCTGCTCGGCCGTGCTCGCGAGGCCGGCGTCATCGAGGAGCGCCGGCGGATGGCGCGCGAGATCCACGACACGCTCGCGCAGGGCTTGACCGGCATCATCACCCAGCTTCAGGCGGCCCAGCATGCCGGGGTCGGGCAGATCGGCACCGAGGCCGGCGCGACTCACATCAACTCCGCGATCCAGCTGGCGCGAGAGAGCCTCACCGAGGCGCGCCGGTCGGTGCAGGCACTGACCCCGGAGCCGCTGGCGAGCGCCCGGCTTCCCGAGGCGATCGACGACGTCGCGAAGCGTTGGTCGCAGCTGCACGGGGTCGCGGTCGCGTTCACCACGACCGGCAACGTGCGGCTGATGCGCCCCGAGATCGAGGTCGCGCTGCTGCGCGCCGCGCAGGAGGCTCTCACCAACGTCGCCAAGCATGCCCGCGCCACGCGCGTTGGCTTAACCCTGTCCTACATGGAGGATCTGATCACGCTCGACGTCCGCGATGACGGCGTCGGCTTCGTGACCGTCAACGGCAGTGGCCCGCGGCGCCCGCGTGACGCCCAGGGCGGCTTCGGTCTGTCGGCGATGCGCGAGCGCGTGGAGGGCGTCGACGGAACGCTCGAAATCGAGTCTGAGCCTGACGGCGGCACCGCGATCAGCGCAACGATCCCGGCCGTGGGCGTCGGAGAGCTTCGATGAGCGCCGCAATCCGACTGCTGATCGTGGACGACCATCCCGTGGTCCGCAACGGCCTCAGCGGGATGTTCGCCGGCGAAGCCGACTTCGAGGTCGTTGGCGAGGCGGCCGATGGCTCCGAAGCGGTACGCCGCGCCCGTGCGCTGGCGCCCGACGTGATCCTGATGGACCTGCGCATGCCCGAGATGGATGGCGTCAGTGCGATCGCGGCCTTGGCCGCGGCGGGTGTGCCCGCGCGGGTCCTGGTACTGACGACCTACGACACAGATGGCGACGTGCTCTCCGCGATCGAAGCCGGCGCGACCGGGTACATGCTCAAGGACGCGCCCGCCGCGGACCTGTTCAAGGCCGTACGCGCCGCCGCCAACGGCAAGGCGACGCTCTCACCATCGGTCGCGACCAAGGTTGTCGGGCAGATGCGCGCTCCCGCGCAGGAGCCGATCAGCCAGCGTGAACTGGAGGTGCTGACGCTGATCTCGCGAGGCCTGAGCAACCGCGACGCCGCCGCACAGCTGTTCATCAGCACCGCAACGGTCAAGACTCATCTCGTGCATATCTACGAAAAGCTCGACGTCAACGACCGCGCCGCGGCGGTCGCCGAAGCCTTTAATCGCGGCCTGCTGATCCCGCGCGACCAGCAATAGCCGGCAGTTCAGGCGGCGATCTGGTCGTGCTCGCCAGGCTGCGCCCACGGCTTTGATAATTGAGGCTGCGATGATCACTGCATGCGTGCCTTCACCTGCCCCGACTGCCTGCACCTGGTGCTGTTCGAAAGTCTCGAGTGCCTGAACTCCAACACCGTGCTCGGTTTCGACTGGAATCGGCGGGAGATCGTCGCATTGCCGGACGGTCTCGCCTGCGCAAACCGCGAGGAGATCGGCTGTAACGGCGTCGCCTCGGCTCCGAATGGACTCTGTTTCAGCTGCGCGCTGACCCGGACCCGCCCGAGCGACGCAGATGACGGCCCGGTGCGCTTCGCAAAAGCCGAGGCCGCCAAGCGCAGACTGCTCTTTGAATTACTCGAGCTCGGCCTGCCGGTGGAGAGCTACCTGCAGCGCAAGGGCGGCTTGGCTTTCGACATGCTCAACAGCGAACGCACCGACGTGATCACCGGGCACGACGACGGCCTGATCACGCTCGACCTGGCTGAGGCAGACGACGTGCACCGCGAGCGCGTGCGAACCGTGATGGGCGAGCCCTACCGCACGCTGCTCGGGCACATGCGCCACGAGATCGCCCACTACTACGAGCCGATCCTCTGCCCGCAGGGATCAGCGGCACGCGACCGCTACCGCGAGTTGTTCGGCGACGAACGCGCCGACTATCAGGCGGCGATGGACCGCCACTACGCGCAGGGCGCCCCCGACGGCTGGCCCAACGAGTTCGTCTCGGCCTACGCGACCATGCATCCCTGGGAGGACTGGGCCGAGACCTTCGCGCACTACCTGCACATCCGCGACTCGCTGCAGACGGCGATCACGTACGGCGTCACCGTCGCCGGCCCCACCCTCTTCTCAAAGGACGAGGCTCCGCTCTCCTCCTTCCCGGCGGCCGCCGCGGACGGGATTCGCGGCCTGATGGACGCCTGGCTGCCGTTGACCTACGCGCTCAACGCGATGAACCGCAGCATGGGCGCCGACGACATCTACCCGTTCGTGCTGCCGCCGCCGGTGATCGGGAAGCTCGGCTTCATCGACGAACTCGTCAGCGCCCAGGCCTCGACCGCTCCTAGACGCTGAACGTGCCCACGAGCCTGCTGAGCTCGCTCGCCATACCGGCTAGCTCTTCGCTCGACGCGGTGATCTGCTGAGTTGCCGCCGAAGACTCCTCGGCGCTCGCCGCCGTCTGCTGAGTCGCCGCGCTGGTCTCCTCGGCGACGGCGCTGACGTCTGCGGTCACCTCGACGACGCGGTCCACACAGACGCTGACCTCAGCGATGCTGTCGGCAAGGCCGTGGAACGCCTCACGTGTTTCGGACGCCGTCTTTGATGCCGACTCAGCGAGCTTGCGGACCTCGTCGGCGACGACCGCGAACCCGCGTCCCTGCTCACCGGCGCGAGCTGCCTCAATCGCGGCATTCAGCGCGAGCAGATTGGTCTGCGAGGCAATGCTCGAGATCTCCGCGGTCAGAGCGACTCCCTGTTCGGCGATCTCACGCGCACGTGAAGCGGTGATCGCCGCCTCCTCCGTAGCGGAACGAGCGGCGCCGACCAAGCCAACCTGACGCTCGGCGCCCTCGGCGACGCTGGTCGAAGCCCGCGCGATCTCATCGATCGCGGCGCTCGTCTGCTGCGAGCCTGCGGTCATCTCCTGCGACGCTGCCGCGACCCGGCTGGCGAGCACGCCGATCTCCTCGACCATCGATCCGACGCGGCCGTTGAGGCGCGAACGCATCGCGTTGTAGGCAGCGATGCCGCCCTGAGCCTTGGCCAGCATCGAGTTGAAGACCTCACCGAGCTCGCCGACCCGTTCGCCGCTGGATGCGACGATCGGCGTGGTCACCGGTGTCACCTCGACCGTGAGGTCGCCCTCGGCGGCGGCGTTCAAGCCGTTGCCCAGGCCCGTCAGACAGTGATCGTCGAGGCTGCGCATGCGTCCGCGCAGATCGTTCAGGCATGAGTGGTCACCCAGCGCCTGGCGCAGATCCTCGCGGACCTCGTTGTAGTCGGCGATCGCGGCCTGAGCCTTCTCGAGCATCGAGTTGAACAGCTCGACCAGTTCGGCCGCGCTCGGGTCCACTTCGTGTGTGGCGATCGGACTGGTGACCGGTCGTACCTCAACCGTCAGGTCCCCGGACTTCATCGCACCCAATGCCCCGCCCAGGTCGGTCAAGCAGTTGTCATGCAGGCTTCGCAAACCTGCTTTGACCTTCTCCACCGAGGCGGCGTCGACGCCGCCTCCAGCTTGGTCGGCTCTCTCGATCTTTGAACGTCCAAGCATCTTTCGGTCCCCTTGTGTCGAGCTGGTGCAGTGGCTGCGAATCTCTGCAGCAGGGCTCTATCGACACCTAATCCCGACCACTTGATCGGTTTCGCAGGATCCTTTGCACCTGGGTTTGGCAAATCGCCTGACTGGTTAACTGGATCACTCCGAGGACCCGCGTGAACACTGCGGATACAGGGCCTACCGGGACCCGAGGCCGCGGCTGAGCGCCAGCACCGTCAGCGCCAGCACGGCAGAGATCAAGAGCGCCACATGGAAGCCGTGTACGAGGTTCCCGTGCGCGATCAGCGCGCCGTAGACGGCGACGCCGACGACACTCCCGGTCTGGCGCGCGGAGTTCAACGCCCCGGACGCGATGCCCGAGCGCGACAGCTCGACACTCGAGAGCAGCGCCGAGGTCATCACCGGCACGAGCAGGCCGAGACCGGCGCCGATGCACACGAGTTGGGCGACCATCGCGCCGTAACCGGTCTCCCTCCCGGTCGCGATGAGGGTAATCGCCCCGACCGCCATCAGCAGCGCCGCGAAGCCGATCAGCCGCGCGGTACCGATCCGTGTGACGAGCCAGCGGGCGCGAAGGTTGGCGGCCACCACGGCCGCGGTCATCGGCGCGAAGGCCAGGCCGGCCTGCAGCGGTGAGAGCTGCTGGGCGCGCTGGAAGAAGAGGCTCAGCACGAAGATCAGCCCGTAGAAGGCGATATTGACCGTGAACCCTATGGCCGTCGCGCAACTGAACGTCCGTGAGCGGAACAGCGCCAGTGGCAGCATCGGCCGTGACCCGCGAGCCTCAACGGCCACGAACGACAGCCCGGCCGCCAAAGCCACGACGTAACCGAGCATCACCCCGTGGTTGCCCAGACCGTGGGCGCCGGCTTCGATCGTCGCCGCTGCCAGCGCCAAGAGGCAGAGAATCGCGAGCAGCTGTCCCCAGAGGTCGACGCCGCGACCAGGCGAGCGCGGGGTATCGACGGCGTATCGGATGGTCAGCAAAATCCCCGCCAGGCCGATCGGCACGTTGATGAAGAAGATCGCGCGCCAGCCCAGCGCGGCGACCAGAGCGCCGCCGACCAGCGGACCGGCTGAGAGCGCTGCGCTGGCGCCGGCCGCCCAGAGACCGACCGCACGAACGCGCTCCGCGTCGTTCGCGCAACTGTGGTTCAAGAGCGTCAGCGAGCAGGGCACGAGCACAGCCGCGCCGATCCCTTGTACACCGCGGGCGGCGATCAGGATGCCGAGGCTCGGGGCCAACCCGCACGCGACCGAAGCGCCTGTGAAGAGCGCAAATCCGCCTACAAACAGCCGCTTTGCCCCGGTCCGGTCGCCGATCGCCCCAGCGCTGAGGATCAGCGCGGCGAACGCCACCGTATAGGCGCTCACGACCCATTGCAGACCGCTCACGCCGCCGCCGAGCGACAGACCGATCGGCCTGATCGCGACGTTGACGACGCTCACGTCCAGCTGCACGACGGCAAAGCCGAGACTCGTAGCAATCACTGTCCAGCGGTTTTTCACCAGATCCAATCTACATGCACGATATTTCAACCCTAGTTGAAATATCGCTTTGGTACGGTCTACGTATGCTGGCTGACGCAGACCTCTCCGGAGTCGCAGAGCTGATGAGTTCGCACCGCGCGAGCATGCTGCTGGCGCTGATCGGGGGGCGGCCGCTCGACGCGGGCGAACTTGCGACCCGTGCCGGGATCTCGCCCTCGCTCGCTAGCTCGCATCTCTCACGCCTGCTCGACGGCGGCCTGGTTGAGGTCGAGCAGCACGGGCGCCGGCGGGTCTACCGACTCGCCAACGCTGAAGTGGCCGGGGTCATCGAGGCGATGCTGAGCATCGCCCCCACCCGTATGGCGACAAACCTGCGCGAATCACGTCGCGGCGATGCGATCCGCCGCGCTCGCACCTGTTACGACCATCTAGCCGGCGAGATCGGCGTGGCGCTCACCGAGAGCCTGCAGCGGCAGCGCCTGCTCGACACCGGCGACGGCTCGTATCAACTCACGAGCCTCGGGGAACGGCGGCTCACGACGCTCGGAATAGACGTACCGGTCTTACGCGCCGAGCGGCGCGCCTTCGCGAGGCCCTGCCTTGACTGGACCGAGCGCCGGCCCCACCTGGCGGGCGCGCTCGGCGCCGCGGTCGCAGGGCAACTGCTGGAGCTGGAGTGGTTCACCCGCGTGCCCGGTACCCGAGCGCTGCGCGTGACCGACGCTGGGCGCCGCGGCCTGTTGCAGGAGTTCGCGCTCAACCTCGGCGGCTGATCGCAGCGCTGTCCGCAAGCGCCGCAGAGCCGCTATTCCATCGCCAGGATGCGCTCACCGGTAGGTCTGACGGACGGATTGCGGCGTCCGGAAAGCGCCATTCCGACGGCGGGAATCAATGCCACGAGGATCAGCACCAGTGCCCAGATGAAGGTCGAGGCGAAGGCGCTGGCCAGCGGCGCCACGACCCGCGCGTGTTCTGCCGCCGGTAGGCGCTGCAGGCTCGCGAGCCCACCGCCACCGGAGATGTGAGTACCGAGCGACGCGGCCAGGTTGCTCGCTATCGCAGACGCCAAAATCACCGAGAGCACAGCCGTGCCGATCGAGGCACCGCCCTGGCGAATGATGCTCATCGCGGTGCTGGTTCGGGCGATCGCCGCGGGCGGCACCGCCTGCATCGCGGCGGTCATGTTCGGCATCATCGCCAACCCCATGCCGAGACCCTGGACGAAGCTGCCGCTGCAGAGCAGGACGTAGGACGTGTGGGGGCCGACGAACAGGAACGGAATCAGACCGAGCGCCACAAACGGCAGGCCTGCAGCGGGTAGCCAGGTGGGGCCGTACTTGTCGGTGAGACGCCCCGCGACCGGCATCAGGATCATCGCGCCGACGCCGCCGGGGGCGATCAGTAGGCCAGCCGTCAAGGCCGAGTCCCCGCGCACCGATTGGAAGTAGAGCGGCACCAGCAGCATCGAGCCGAAGACTGAGATCGAGAAGAGCGTGAACGTGCCCGCGGCGGCGCCGGCGCGGGTGTGCGCGAAGGTCCGCAGGTCAATCAGCGGGTTATCGGTGCGCCAGCTGTGAACGAACCAGCCGACGATCAGCGCCAGTCCGAGCACCGTAGGCGCCCATGAGCGCCCCGAGCCGAAGCCGTAGCTCGAGGACTCGGCCAAACCGTAAATGAAGACCGCGAGCCCCGGCGAGAGCAGCGCCATTCCCAGCCAGTCGAGCCGATGCGCCGGCTGCGGTTGATCGGGATCGAGCACGATCAGCCCAAGCACGAAGGCGACGACGCCGATCGGCAGGTTGATGAAGAAGATCGCGCGCCAGGAGACGTCGTCGATCAACCAGCCGCCAAGGATCGGGCCGAGGATCGGCGCGAGCAGCATCGGGACGCCCAGGATTCCCATCACGCGGCCCATGCGGTGCGGGCCTGCCTTCTTGGTCATGATCGTCATGACCGCGGGCATGATCATGCCGCCGCCGATGCCCTGCAGGACGCGGAAGCCGATCAGCGAACCGGCGCTCCAAGCCAGTCCAGAGGCCGCCGATCCGATCGTGAACAGCACCAGCGACCACAGGTAGATGCGCTTGGTGCCGAAGCGGTCTGCCGCCCAACCGGTGGCGGGGATCACCGTCGCCAGCGCCAGCGTATAGCCGGTGATCGTCCATTGGATGGTCGTCAGGGTCGCGTGGAACGCGACCGCGAGGTGGTCAATCGCGACGTTCACGACGGTCGTGTCGAGGATCGACATGACCGCCCCGAGAATCACGACGCCAGCGACGATCATGGTCTCGCGGTCGAGACCTTCAGGCTGTGGCGGATGTGCAGAAACCTCAGCGATGCGCACATCGTACCGGACTGAGTGGTCCGGTACGAGCTGAATCGAAGCGGACCGCCCGGTCCGGTACAGCCCAAAGCCAAACGGACCGTCCAGTCCGGTAAGCGACAGGGCGGCCACGTTTGACTTAGAGCGCGCTCTCAGTCCTATGCTCGAACTACGGGTGTCGCGGTAGGTTTCGACCAAAAGATCACGATTTACGAGGACAGACTCAATGCTTAGAAGGAAGTTGGGAACTCAGGGACTCGAGGTCTCCGCGCAAGGTCTCGGCTGCATGGGCATGTCATGGGCTTACGGGGCCGGCGACGAGCAGTCCGGCCTGGCCACGATCCACCGGGCGCTTGGGCTCGGCGTGACCTTCCTGGACACCGCCGAGGCCTACGGGCCGTACGTCAACGAGGAGTTGGTGGGACGCGCGATCTCCGGGCGCCGTGATCAGTTCGAGATCGCCACCAAGTTCGGTTTCGTCATCAACCCGGAGCGGCCGTACGACCGCGGCACCGACGGCAGCGCGGAGAACGCGCGTCGTGTCTGCGAGGCCTCGCTCAAACGCCTGGGCGTCGACCACATCGACCTCTACTA
>PLES01000145.1 GCA_003137075.1 Solirubrobacterales bacterium | reverse complement strand
GACCGGCGCCGCACGCAGACGGGCGGCTACGACGCGACATAAGCGCGCTTAGCTCAGCTGGAGGAAGTGACCGACGCGGGCCTGGCGAGCACGGCGAGGAGGGCGGACGCGCCCACCTCCTGCGCGAGTTGGAGGCACGCGGAGAGCGCCTCATCGACTTCTCTGGGGGAGAGCCGGCCGCGCGAGACAGCTGTGAACTTGGAAGCGGCGACCTGCCAGCCGCGGCTCGACGCGGGGCTCGAACTGCCACGCCGCGATAGCGACGAGCCATCGGCCAGCCGTACGGTCACCACGCCCTCGTTCGGGTCCGGATAGGCCGCGGATGCCCGGTGGTCGAGCTCTAGGACGGTCCGTCGGGCCAGCACCCGCGCGGGATCCGCGGAATCGTCGCCCGCCGCCATGAACCGGCGTGGATCCTCAGCACCACCGAGCAGCCCGATGGCGACAGAGACCTCGGTGCTGTACTGGGCGGCCATCGCGTCGGCCGGATCGGTGTTTGAGTTCTGCGCGATCGCCCGCGGCGAGATTCCCACCGTCACTGAGGCGATGTTGCGCTCCTGCAAGCCGGGGCAGGTCGCGGCGATCTGCGTGGCCGCCTGCACGGCACCGTGTACGGCCCCACAGGCCGCGTAGGGCTTGATGTAGATGTCCTCAACGAGGAACGGGTCGCCAAGCCCACGGTCCAACGCGCCAATATCAGCATCGCCGAGCCCGAGCACCCGCGCGAGCCCGAACCGAGCGCTGAGAGCACGGCGGGGTCCGAGATAGCCATCCCGGGCAAGGCGCGCCGCGAAGATCCCCGCTTCAGCCGCCCGCCCGGCGTGGAGCCGCTTGACCCAACCGGGGCCGAACTCATTGAACGCCTTGATCCCGGCCCCCATCGACGCCGCCAATCCCACCGCGTCAGGCACGGCGTCGGGCCCTGCCAGCAGTTTCGTGGCGGCGGTGGCCGCACCCAACGGGCCTAGAACCCCGGTGGCGTGCCATCCCAGCTCCCCATAAGCGAGCCCCGCAGCAATGCCGGGCCGCAGCATCAGCTCGTACCCGGCAGCGACTGCCGCGATCAGCTCGTGACCGGTCGCGTTGGTTTCCTGCCCCATCGCGACGGCGGCGGGAATCACCACGCAGCCGGGATGACTCATCGTTGGGAAGTGCAGATCGTCGAAGTCAAAGCCGTGACCGGCTGTGCCGTTGATCAGCGCCCGTGTCTCGGCGCTATTGTCCGCGCGCGCGACGCGCATGAGCACCTGGGTCCATGGCATCTCCAAACCCAGCCGTATGCACGTGAAGTGATCCAGGATCAGGGCAAGCGTCGCTTCGACCGCCGATGCCGGTAGGTCCGAGAACCGCAACTGCGAGGCCCACTCCAGCAGGACGTCCTCGTTCGCGGCGGTCTTATCCATCAGGCTGTTGCTGCCGCGCTCACCAGTCCGGTCACCTCGGCGCTGGGACCGTGGCGATCGATCAGTGACAGCGCGACCTGGCGGCCGAGCTCGAAGATCATCGCCGGCGCCTCTGCCGCTTCGGCCAAAGCCATCGTCCCTTCGATCTCAGCGAGTAACGAACTAAGCGTCCAGCTCTCTGGGCCAGGGTCATCACCGATCAGCTGTCGCAGGCCCTGATTGCCACCGGAACCGACCTCCATGCCATTGCCGGCCTCTGCAGGCGAAAGCGAGCAGCGCGAGGCGATGGCCAGCGCTTCGAGGCATATCAACGTCTGAATCGCCGCCGCACCGGCGGCGATTGTCGGCCCCGACTCGGGGTCAGCCACCCCCGGGGTCGGCGCGGTCGAAAGGCGGTCCAGGTTGGCGCACTCCTCGATCAAGCGAATCGCAATCATGTGGTAGTCCTGGCCGTGGCCATGGGATACCGAGCCGCGATAGTAGGCGCGTGAGAGGCCGGCGAAGAAGGCGGGCAAACCTACGGTCCGCGCGAGCTCGGCGCAGAGCCGCACATCCTTGGCCATGTACAAGGTCGAGAACCGCCCCGGCCCGAGATCCTCGGGCAGTACGTAGCGCTCGATGTGGTTGCGAAGCGCCCAGCTGTCCGCGCCGCCGGCTGCGAGGGCGCGACAGGTCTCGGCAGCCTCCACATCGAGCTTGGCACCGAGCACGATCGACTCGCAAACCAGTTGGTCAATCGTCGACACGACCATGTTGTTGATCAGCTTCATCGCTTTGGCAGCGCCGGCATTGGCAAACACAAGGGCCTCTGTCGAGATCGCGTCCCACGCCGGCTGCAGGCGTTCGATCCAATCACGAGGCCCGCCCATGTACAGCGCCAGCTCTCCGGCCTGGGCGGCCGCAGTCGAACGGGTCAGGGCCACGCCAACGGTCTCTATCCCAGCCTCGGCGAGTCGCGACGCCACCTGGTTGATCGTCTCCGGATGGATCGTGGAGAAGTCCACATAGAGCTGGCCAGGCCGGCCGGCCGCGCCGATCTCGGCGGCAACCGAGCTGACCTGCTGGTCTGCCGGCAGCACGGTGAAAACGATGTCGACGTTTGCGACCAGATCCGCGACCGAGGCCGCCGTGTCACCTAGTCCTGAAACGTCGGCGAGCACCTCTGGGCGTACGTCGTAGAAGGTGACGTCCACTCCGGCGGCACGTGCCAGGTTCTTCGACATCGGCAGGCCCATCGCGCCCAGGCCGATGAAACCGATCTTCAAGGTGGTATCCATCTGCTCGTGACTCCGCGCTCTCTAGTTGCCGAGCAGGAACGGGTCCCGCACGTCGGTGGACAGGTCGATCATCGTGTTCTTGACGCGGAGGTACTCCAGCAGCCCCTCCACCCCGCGCTCCCGGCCATATCCGCTGCGCTTGACGCCGCCGAATGGTGCCTGCGAAGCAGAGGTTCGGTAGGTGTTGACCCAGACAGTTCCAGAATCAAGATCCTTGGCCACGCGGTGAGCCCGGGTCACGCTCTCGGTCCACATCCCGTGTGCCAAGCCGTAGGAGGTCGCGTTGGCCAGCGCCACGGCCTCCTCGTCGTCAGAGAACTTGATGGCGGCCAGGACGGGCCCGAAGACCTCGTTCTGGAAGAGCCGCATATCGGGCGTCACGCCAGAGAAGATCGTCGGCTCAACGAACCAGCTCTCGGGGTAGGCGTCGGGATTCTTGCCGCCGATATAGAGCTCGGCACCATCCTCCTTGGCCTCGGAGATCATCCGCGTGATGTGGTTGTACTGCTCCACGTTGGCGACCGGTCCGACCTGGGTTTCGGGCAGCATCGGGTCGCCGATCTGCACGTTCGCGGCGCGCTTCGCAACGCCGTCGAGCACCTGGTCGTAGATCTTCTCGTGCACCAGCAGGCGAGAGCCGGCCACGCAGGTCTGACCCGCGGCGGCGAAGATGCCGGAGACTGCACCGGGGATGGCCCGGTCCAAGTTGGCATCCTCGAAGATTATGTTGGCGCCCTTGCCGCCGAGTTCGAACACGAGCGGCACTACGTTGGCGGCGGCGCTCACGGCGATCTTGCGCGCCGCCTCGATCCCCCCGGTGAAGGAGATCATGTCGATGTCNNGGTGTACTCGGACGGCTTGATGATCACCGTGTTGCCCGCCGCCAGTGCCGGTGCCAACTTGTTCGAGAGCGTCTGAATCGGCGAGTTCCACGGTGCGAACAGCACCACTACCCCGCGAGGCTCGCGCGTGGTGAAGTCGATGGTGTCGTAGCTGTCGAGCTGTTTGGTCTCGCCGCCGAACTTGTCAGCCAAGCCGGCGAAAAAGCGGAAGTTGCGTACCGCGAAGCGGATCTGGTTCTGGTTCTCGCGGACGATCTTGCCGTTGTCGCGCGTCTCGGTCTCACCGAATGAGTCGGCCTCGGCTTCGAGCAGGTCCGTNNAGGTCCGCGAAGCGGAAGAGCAGCTTGGCGCGTTCATAGCCCGTCACCTTGCGCCACGTCTTGAACGTCGCCCGAGCGGCGCGCACCGCCGCATCTACGTGGTCGGCGTTGGCCTCGGTGATTACCGTCCAGGCCTCCTGGCGGAACGGGTCGACCGACTCCAGCTCGCCGCCATGGCCCTCAACCCACTCGCCACCGATCAGCTGGCGACGGTACTTGCCCGTCACGCTCGTGCTCATGCTCAGCTCCTAGATCCTCAATCTGTAACCGATCACCATTGTGGTCCCGGCGTCCCTGGTCGGGTTTGCAGCC
>PLES01000132.1 GCA_003137075.1 Solirubrobacterales bacterium | reverse complement strand
CAGGTCTCTCACAACGGCGTTCCGTTGCGATCGTGAGGTCGGCAGTCGGTTATTCAGCGTCGCCGTGGGCGCGGTGGCGTCTGCGATAGGCGGCGGCGTTGACGCGGTTGCCGCACTGAGCCATCCCGCACCAGGTTCTGTTCTGTCCTCGGGAGCGGTCGATGAACATTCGGGTGCATCCGTCGCGACCGCACTGGCGCAGGCGTGTGGCGTCTGCGCCGCCGAGCAGTTCGATGGCGTCGCGCGTGATCGCGCTGATCGCAGCGCGGATCGAGCCTCTGCGCTCGACCGTCCCGTCGGGGGCGAGTGCGATTTCGGGCGGTGGCGTTTCGCCGCTCCCGTTCAGCAGGGCGACATCCGCGGCAGCGATCCGCGAGCCGGCGATCCGTGCGGTCGATGAGCGGTAGATCGCCTCGCGCAGCGTGATCGCTGCTTCAAGGTCTACGGCACTCGCTGACGCACTGACTGACAGCACCCCTGCCTGCTGAACCCACTGCTCAAGGCGCGCGGTCGAGTCCAGTAACTCGACGGGAGAGTCAGGCCGATCGCGGTACATCAGCGTGGCGGCGAAGTCGAGTGCCAGCCGCTCGCTTCGGAACGAGAAATCAGCCGCTTTGTGGTCGCTGGTTCGCCCAGTTGTTAGCATGCGTCACTATCTTAGACAGTGACGTAGTTGATGGAGGTTTGGATGGATGAGCAGCTGACAGCACTACTGGCCGAGGTCCATCACCACGGCGTTGAGCACGACGCGACCAAACCCGATCGTCTGGAGCGGTTGCGCAACGTTGAACCAGACAGTGCCGCGCTGCTCGCTCTGCTCGTACGCGCGACCGGAGCTCGAACGCTGCTGGAGCTCGGCACGTCCAACGGCTACTCCACCGTATGGCTGGCTGACGCAGTTCGTGCGACAGGCGGACGGCTCACGACCGTCGATACCGACCCCGCGCGTAGCGCTCAGGCCGCAACCAACCTCGAGCGAGCCGGCCTGCGTCCGCAGGTCGAGTTGCGCGTCCAGGACGCAGCGGAGGCCCTACGCGGCTCGGCTGACGCTCAGTGGGACATGGTCTTTCTCGACGCCGAACGTCCTGCGTACGCCGGTTACTGGCCCGACCTGCACCGCACTCTCAAACCCGGCGGTCTGCTCGCCGTCGACAACGTCGTCTCCCACGCTGAGCAGGTCAGCGAGTTCCGTGCCATCGTCCAGCGCACGCCTGACATGACCGAGGCGCTCGTCCCGACCGGCGCCGGGGTGCTGCTCATTGTGCGAGAACCAGACCTCCCCGTTCACGACGCCTGACTGAAGCGCCACGCGGCTCTTCGTTGGCTACCAGCGCCAGCGGAGCGTCACTGGTGTCGTGCGTCATCGGCATCGGCATCGGCATCGGTCTCGGGTCGTTGATCTGCGCTCGAATGCAGACCGCCCACTTCATTTGGGCCGTCGACCTGCTCCTCCTCGCGACAGGAGCCATGACCATCGCGAGGGCCGTCGTGTGAGACACCTCGCCTGGATCTGCTCGAACTTCCGGCAGTCTGCTCGCCTCTGAGCATCACCACTTGACAGGGATACTGGACGTTCGCTTTCGGCGCTGGCTGCTCAGTTCGCCGCTAGCGCTTCGCCACGAGCCCGTAAGCCGTCCGCAAAGCGGGACAGCTCGGCGTCGAGCTCAGAGACGTGTCCTGAGATAAGAGCGACAGGCGCCCAAGAAGCGCTCAGGCGCAAGAAGGCACTCGTCAGGACTAGGGCAGTCTCGATCGGGCGATCCGGGTAGGTCTCCACCCTCGCATGACCTGCTCAAACATCTGCAGAACGACCAAACCATCTACGAGTTCTTCAAGGGTCCGAGCAAAGTCAGCGACCAAGCCGAGGTCATCGAGGTGACCTTCTCGGTCGGCCATCGACGGAACGCGTCGCTCGGAGGAGACCTCTTGCGCAGCGTGCGGCGGCTCTCGGGGCGTGCCGACATCGGCGAGCTAGCACCTGAGAAGCTTCTGTTCACGTCGAGGTAGGCCCAGGACGAGATGGGGTGGGCACGGCCCTCGGGCCGCTTGGTCACAGTTAACCGATGTGCGCTGCATGACGCTCGAGAGCTCTGGGCGAGTATCGAGGTCAGTTGCTCTGGCTTGCAAAGGTGCGGCGGTAGGCGGTGGGGGTTGTCCGTAGGCGCCGGGCGAAGTGAGCGCGCAATGCTGCAGCGTTGCCGAAGCCGCTGCGCTGGGCGACATGCTCGATTGGTTCGGCTGTTGTCTCGAGCAGTGACTGCGCGGCGCGCAGCCGCTGCTCGAGCACCCATCGGGCGGGGGTCGTGCCTGTTTCCGCGCGGAATCGCCGGGCGAACGTGCGGGGTGACATTGCCGCGTGGGCGGCCAGTGTCGCGATCGGGAGCGGTTCATCGAGGTGCGCCAGAGCCCACATCCGGGCCTGCTCGGTGGGCTGGGCGGAGATGAGTGTGCGGGTCATGCCCATCGCCGGCGTGGGTATGAACTGCGCCTGCCCACCCTCGCGGTGAGGAGCGATAACGGTCCGTCGCGCGATTTCAGCGGCGATCGCGGATCCGAGGTCTCGACGAATGACGTGCAGACAGAGATCGAGACCTGCCGCAACGCCGGCGCTCGTCAACACCGAGCCCTCGTCGACATAGAGAACATCTGGATCCACGTCGACCGCCGGGAAGCGCTGAGCGAACTCACTCGCCGCGTCCCAGTGGGTGGTCGCGCGCCGGCNNCTCGGGATCCGGCCGGGGCGTAGACCGGCAAGCTCGAAGCTGTAGTGGTCTGCACCGCAATGTCCGAACAAGTGGGTCGGGGCTGCGAGATCGAGTAGGACCACGGTGGGGATTGCTAGCGCAACGACTCGATGTGGCACGAATTCGATGATAGTTGTCTTCTCTGCCACTTGTCGAGGATCGATGGTTACGGCATCGTCGAGCTATGCCAACAGCGACTCCCAACACCCAGATCCTGTTTTTTGATGGTGTCGATGACCTCGATGCGGTTGGGCCGCTCGAGGTATTGACCGGCGCGGGGCTGCCCACCAAAGCGGTGCGCCCCGTCGGCCATTCCGCCACGATCCACACAGCCCACGGCCTGGTGATCGAGGTCTCCGATGAGCTCGACGAGGCAGCTGAGCTGGTCATCATCCCGGGGGGCGGTTGGCGCGACGACAACGGCGGTGTGCGTGATCTGATTGACGGACAGCTGCCCGCGCAACTGGTCTTGATGCACTCCCAGGGGACGGTGCTCGCGTCGGTCTGCACCGGTGCGATGTTGCTCGCCACAGCCGGATTGCTCACTGGGCGCCGGGCGGTGACGAATCGCATCGCGCTGGATGACCTCGCGGCGGCGGGTGCTCGCGTTCACCCTGAGGCTAGGGTTGTTGACGACGGTGACTTGCTCACCTGTGGCGGGCCNNTGGGCCGGCCGCCGGACTTGATCTGGCCGTCCACCTCGTCAGTCGATTCCTCGGGCCCGCGGCCGGCAGCGCCGCAGCCGACCGCGTCGATCACCGTCCGGTGGGGCCGGTTCTGCTTCCTGTCGCCACGCCTGCGGGGCACGTCGGCCTGTGACGCCCAGTCACGACGTGCCCGACAGCACTTGCCGAGCGTGCCCGCACGTCGAGCTCAAGCGTGGGGCAGGCCCTACCTGTCAAGTCATCCTCGGGCTGCGGACATCCACGGAAGTTTGGGGCTGTTGATGAGTTTTGAGGATTGGCTGCCTGACAGTGGCCTAGCACGCGAGACCAGGGAGTACGTTGCCGGTCAGGAGGAGCCGTTTCTGTTTAACCACAGTGTCCGCAGTTACCTGTTCGCGACCATCTCGGCTCGCGCGCGGCAGCTAGCTCCGGCCGTTGACTATGACGACGAGTTGTTGTTCGTCTCGTGTCTGATGCACGACATTGGGCTGGCAGGGGGCCATAGCGGGGACCAGCGGTTTGAGGTCGACAGCGCCGACATCGCCGTCGAGTTCCTGAGCGCCCGGGGCCTCGACGTCGACCGTGCCGACATCGTCTGGCAGGCGATCGCGCTCCACACATCTCCCGGCATCGCCGAACGGCGGGCCTCCGAAGTCGCACTCACGCGAGCCGGGATCGCGCTTGACTTCGGAGCCGGCGCAGACGCGATCGACGACACGCTAGCCGCCGAGATCCACCGGGCGCTGCCGCGCCTGGACATGGCACGCCGCCTGACTGACGCGATCATCTGCCAAGCGCAAAACAACCCGACTAAAGCGCCGCCATACAGCACACCTGGAGAGCTCGTCCGGGAGCGCTCGCAGCCGCCGCACATTACGCGCCTAGAGCAACTCGCCAGTCACGGACGGTGGGGTAGCTGATCCGCGAACTGAGGCACCCGCACCAAGAGCACATCGCTAGAGCGTTGCAGCAATGACTAGCGTTCACGTCGCCCGCTCTTCGCTGCCCTCCGCCGCGAGAACGCCCGGTTGCGGCCGGAGCGTGATCTGCTCAAAGGAGCCGCGCCTTCCTCGCCGGGGAGACAGAGACCCGGCGAGCCTTCCGGATGATCGCGGTGGAGAAGGCCCAAGGGTTCACTCCCTCGCATGCGACTGTTCAACGGGTCTCGCTGCGGCTTCTGCAGTGGGAGCGCTGGCCGCCGTCACAGGGCGAGATGAATTCGACATTCCGACAGGTGCGGGCGCTCGCTGGTCGGCGCTGTTCTGGTTAGTCTCGATAGAGGTCACGGGGCGGGACGAGCATGCTGATCATTGGTGCTTGGCAGGCAGGGAGGTAGGCGTGGAGATAGCCGATCCAAGCTGATAGCCGCACTGTCTTGTTGATCTCGGGGGTCGCATCACTAGATAACGGCAGGTCCCACAGGGCTTGCTCGATTTCTGTTCCGTTACTGCATTGAGCACGGGCGACTCCAGAGAGCTTCCCACCATTCGCCAATACGAGGGAACGGAAATCGAGCCTGCCGCGTCCCGCGGTCGTCATCCAGATGTCGCCGAAGGACTCGCGAACCTAGGGGTGCCTTCGCTGCGAAAGCGGTCGCACGAGCGCCCAAAGGCGCGGGGGTGTGACAGGTCGGAGAGCGAGGTTAGGATTCTCTGCGTGACCGAGGGAACAACTGCTCCGCCGGTGTGGCTCATTCGTGCCGGACGCCGCGGCCGCTACGCGACCGACTTCGTAGATGCCGGGATCATCGCGATCGGCTGGGGAGCGGTCGGAGATCTCGCGGCTCGTGATCGTCAGGATCTAGTTCGAGCAGTTCGCAACGAATATGGCGACAACAAGGCCGCTCCCGGCATCGGGGGCATGCTCTATCGCTTCGCCAACGAGATTCGAATCAGCGATTGGATCCTGACCCCTGACTCAGAGACGCGCGAGCTGCACGCCGGTCGTGTCACCAGCGCCTATGAGTTCCGAGGCGAGCCGCTGGTTGAAGACTTTCCGCACACCCACACCGTCATCTGGGAGCGAGTCTTCTCTCGCGACGAACTCTCCAAGCGCATCCTGTACCAGCTCGGCAGCCTGCTGACGGTCTCAAAGCCGTCCGCCCAGGATGCCCTCGGCGCGTTTCTGGAAGGTGCGCCGATGCCCGAGGCCGACGCAGACGACACCGCCGATCCTGCTGGCATCGAAGACGATCCGACCGGGACCATCGAGCTATATGAGGACCTTCGCGCTCGTACCGCCGAGCTGATCGCCCGTCAGGTTGCCGATCCCGATGGCTATGAGACACAGGACCTGTTCGCCGGGATCTTGCGAACTATGGGCTACTACACCCAGGTTGCCCCGGAAGGCAAAGATGGCGGCGTTGACATCCTTGCCTCCAAAGACGCCCTCGGTGTCGAGCCCCCGATCCTCAAGGTCCAAGTCAAGGCCCGACCAACAACGCGTTCCACCCCGACCGACATTCGCGCCTTGGCGAGGTTTGTCACCCCGCCTGATGAACGCGGCATCTTTGTCTCAACCGGCGGCTTCACCCGCGACGCCGAAACCGACGCGCGAGTCGTCCGCATCAACACCATTGGAATGGACCGCCTAGTCGACCTGTTGCTCGAAACCTATGAGCGGCTCGACCAAGACACGCGCAGCTTGGTCCCGTTGCGACGGCTCTACGTGCCGTAATTTCTAGCGGCGGCAACTGGCGACTGTCCTTTGCGCCCCACCACTGGGACTAGCCGATCGTCGCCACAGCGATCGTGTGGCAATGGGGCTGCTTGAGACGAAAGCGCTTGCGGGAATGGGGTGACTGCGTTACGCAGTTTCGGGTCGACGGCGGTATGGCCTGGTTGTACGTCGCGATATGTTCGCCGGATGGACCCCTTGGAGATCTCGCAGCCACAACGGAGTCATCCTTCGGGTCGGCCGCCGGACGTCGACTCCTTGCGGGAGTTAGGGGCGCGTGCGGTCCACCGGTCCGCGAAGAACATGGCTCGGTTCGCCGCGGCTGGGTTGCTCATTGGTGTCGTCGCGGCCGGTTGGATAACGGTTCACGTNNTGCAGGGCAGCGGGGTGCGTGCCTGGGCTCGTGTGGACCAGGTAGCCGGCGCAAAGGATCCGGGCATCATCGTGAGCTATCCGGCGTCACCGGTGTACGTCTCAATCTCGTTCTGGTTCGGGACTGGCAACCTGGCAGTAGGCGACAAGATCCGGGTTGTCTATGACCGTTCGGATCCGAGTCGGGCGGTCGTCGCAAGCGGGTTACCGGACCCGGGGTCGACATTTCTCGTACTGATCCCTTTGTTCTTCGGCGCCGGTGTGGTTCTACTTGGCGGATATGCGCGGCGGAGCTACAGAAAGATGGATGCGAAGCTGCTGGAACCCGCGGCAGAGATGTCGGTCACGGTCGAACCAATCGAGTCGAGTGATGATCTCAACCTGACGCTCGAACAAAACGGTGCCGCGATCGGTGCGCTCGGACAAATCCCCGGCAAGGGCTGGCACCGTAAGAAGCAGTCGCAGCCAGTCTGGGTGTTCGGTCAGCCAGTGATCAAAGAGTCGGTCATCGTCGTAGTACCCGCGATCCAAGCGGCGTACATACGACGCGTCGGCGCGATCAAACCTCCCCGCCCAGAGAACGACTAGCTGCCCCTGATCGTTCTAGACAATCCGTCCGCAAAATGCTCCACCACCCACCGCACGCGCGTCTCATCGTCGCCCATGCGATAGCGGGGCGCCAGCCGTCGGAATCGTGAAAGCGATCGTGGCTAGCCATCAGATCTCCGCCCGAACCCGGGCGTGTCGATCAGGCGAGGTCAAGGGGTTCATTGGGGCGCGTGCGCACCCCGGCGCGCACGGCTCCGCTAGCCGGATGCGGTGNNAGGTATGTGTTCGTTGCGGCGGTCCTTGAGGTATCGCCAAATTGACGTTGGCACCACGGAGACCGTCAGGAAGAGGCATCCAAGAGGCCCATCCTGCGCGCTGAAGAACCCGAAGAGCGCCCCGCCGCACAAGACCACGGCCGCGAGGCTACAGGCGCCGCACCAACAAGCCCAGATCACTGTAAGGAGGCGTTTCATAGAACCGAATCTTATGACCTGCTTCGCGCCCGGACCAGAACGTTTGTCGCTCAGTGAGAGGCTGTTCT
>PLES01000177.1 GCA_003137075.1 Solirubrobacterales bacterium | reverse complement strand
ACCGCCTTCTCGATGTCCTGGTCGGTCACGTCGGGGTCGACGCGCCGCAGCTGGATCATGCGAGCCGACTTGAACTTGAGGATCTCAAGCACGTAGACCAGGTACACGCTGGCGGCCGCGCCCGCCAGCAGGATCACGCCCATCACGATCNNGGAGGTAGACCACCGTCTTGCGTTGACTGAAACCGATGCGCGCCATCCGATGATGGAAGTGGTTCGCGTCGGCGTTCCAGGGCCTCTGCCCGTACTTGAGCCGTTTGGCCACGACGAAGCCTGTGTCGAGGAAGGGCACCGCGAGGATCAGCAATGGTCCCGCCAGCGCCAGAACGGCGCTGGTCTTCATCGTCCCGATCACCGCGGTCACGCCGAGCAGATAGCCAAGCAGGTTCGAGCCCGAGTCACCCATGAAGATCTTGGCGGGATAGAAGTTGTGCACCAGGAATCCGAGGGAGGCGCCCGCGGTGATCGCAGCTAGCACGGCAGCGGCACTGGTACCACCCTGGACGCTGAACACGATTACCGCGAAGGTGATCCCGTCAATCGTGCAGACGCCGGCCGCAAGCCCGTCAACGCCGTCACTGAGGTTGACGATGTTCATCAGTGCGACAAGCCAGATCACAGCGAGCGGCCCACCGGCGTCTGTGAACTGCAGCGAGCCGACAAACGGAAGCGTGAGGTCGTTGATCGTGGCGCCGGCGTGCACCGCCACGATCGCAGCGATGATCTGCCCGGCGAGCTTGAAGATCGGCTTGAGATCCCAGATGTCGTCGATCGCCCCGACCAGCGCGATCAGCACTGCTCCTGCGATCAGCGGCCACGTGTGGACCACGCCGACGATGGTCCCGGAGTGCGGCGCCTTTTGCAGGTTGAAGGTGTCGGGCATCCAGATCAGCGCCGCCACCAGAAAGCCGACCAGGATCGCCAGACCACCAAGCAACGGCGTCGGCTTTCGTGCGAGTCCGCGCGCGGACGGGAACGCGATCGCGCCCACGCGCTGCGCGAGCTTTCCGGCGAAAGGGGTCAGCACGCCTGCGACAGCCGCCGCGGCGAGGAAAGCGAATACGGCGTCCCAATAGCGCGTCAACGTGGCCATAGCATGCCATCAGCCCCCGACCGGACGGGTCGGAACCTCGCAATGCCTTACGCGACCCTTAGGCCGCGGCGTGAGGGCGCAGTGCCTGCGCGAGCCGCGCAACGACCGCGAATGGGATCTGATCAAGCTGGCGAGCCGTGATTCTGATGACGCGATAACCAGCCGCCACCAGGTCCTGATCCCTGCGCCGATCTGTCTCAAACGCCTTCCGGTCGCTGTGGTAGGCGAAGCCGTCGAACTCGACGATCAGCCTCTGCGCCGGCCAGATCATGTCGACCACGTGCCCCTCGACCCTTGCGTTGGTGAACGGTTTCGGCAGTTCTGCATCGAGTATCAACTGGAGCAGCTTCTGCTCGTAGACCGAGCGTGTGCGTGCGGGATCCGTTCCTTGGGCGTGCATATCGGTGAGAAGCCTGCTGAGCGCGGGTGCCCCTGACCGCGACGAGGCGCGCGCGAGCGCGCCGGTCAACTCGGAGTCCCGCACGAGTGAACGGAACCTGGCCTCCGCAAGCGCGTTCTCCAGCTCCATCCGTGAGAGGACCGCGGCCAGCTCGATCAAAGTCCGGGCGGGAGAACTCAGCGGGATGCCGGAACGCCAGCGAATGTCCTTCCCGGTCAACGTCTGCGTGCGGCGGATGCGGACACCTTGCCGCGGCCCCGCGTTGCGCCCTACAACCGTCACGTCTATCTCGCTGGGTGCGCCATCGACCAAGCCCCAGATGCTTGCCGCAGTGCGGCCGCCGATGACGGCATCCCCGCACAGCTCAAGCGCCGCGGCCATCGCCCGTTCGAGCAGCGGCGGCGACTGCCGTCTCACCAGAAAGACATCAGGTTGAAGACGGTCGAAATGACCGTGGCCGACGCGGCGCGCCAAAGCTTTGTTGCTGAATCCGGCGGCGTGAAACTGACTCCTATGCACGCAACCGTGCTGCAGCTTGGCGAGCCTCAGCACTTCAGCATCACCCCGGGCCCGAACGGCCTCGAACCGACAAACCGCTCCGGCGAGAGCTACAGATTCCGTTCGAGGCCGCTTTTCGGCATCCAACAGAACCTCTGACTCAGCGAGACCTGAAATGTCTGTCGAAGGCCGGTTCGCGTGGGTCACGGGACGTCACTATGCGCCCACCGAGTTCGGTCACCCGAAATTGGCACAGAGTCGTGACAGGTTTAGGGCAATGTTGCCGGCCGCGAGAGCGGGCGGCGGCCTCAGACGGCGGCGTGCGGGCGCAGCGTGGCGTACAGCGGGTAGCGGTCGGCGATCGCAGCCGTACGCGCCTTCAAATCCCCTGCTTCGCCGTCAAAATCGCCGGGCCTCAGGGCGGCAGCCAGGATCTGGCCGATCTCCTCAAAGTCAGCCAGGCCAAGGCCACGCGTCGCGAGCGCCGGCGTACCGATCCGCAGGCCCGAGGTGACCATCGGCGGCCGTGGGTCGAATGGGATCGCATTGCGGTTCACGGTGATGCCGATCGAGTCGAGCCGATCCTCGGCCTGCTGGCCGTCGAGCTCCGATTCACGCAGATCGACCAGGATCAGGTGCACGTCGGTCCCGCCTGTGAGCACCGAGACGCCGTGCCCAGCCCCGAGCAGCGCATCGGCCAGCAGCCGCGCGCCGGCCACCGTCCGCTCCTGACGCTCACGGAACTCGTCGGAGGCCGCGATCTTCAACGCGACCGCCTTGGCGGCGATCACGTGCTCCAAGGGCCCGCCCTGCTGACCGGGGAAGACCGCCGAGTTGATCTTCTTGGCGTACTCCTCGCGGCTGAGGATCATGCCCGAGCGTGGCCCGCCGATCGTCTTGTGGATCGTGGTCGCCACCACATCCGCGTACGGCACCGGTGAGGGGTGTACGCCGGCCGCGACCAGGCCGGCGAAGTGCGCCATGTCAACGAACAGGTACGCCCCCACCTCGTCCGCGATCTCACGGAAGCGCTTGAAATCGAGTTGGCGCGGGTAGGCCGACCAACCGGCGACGATCATCTTGGGCTTGCGCTCGTGCGCGATCCGGGCGACCTCATCCATGTCAATCAGGCTGGTCTCGCGGTCAACTCCGTACGTGGCGATGTCGTACAGCCGCCCCGAGGCGTTGAGCTTCATGCCGTGCGTAAGGTGGCCGCCGTGGGCCAGTTCGAGGCCCATCAGCGTGTCGCCCGGCGTCAGCAGAGCGTGGTAGACGGCGATGTTCGCCTGTGCCCCCGAGTGAGGCTGGACGTTGGCGTACTCGGCGCCGAACAACTCCTTGGCGCGATCGATAGCCAACTGCTCAACGACGTCGACGAACTCACAGCCGCCGTAGTAGCGCTTGCCCGGGTAACCCTCGGCGTACTTGTTGGTCAGCACCGAACCCTGCGCCTCGAGCACTGAGAGCGGAACGAAGTTCTCGGACGCGATCATCTCCAGCGTGCGTTGCTGGCGGTTCAGCTCGAGGTCGAGCAGCTCCGCGATCTCAGGATCGACTTCCGAGATCGGGGCGTTGAAGTAGTCGGCAGGCAGGTCACTCATTGCCATCGAGCCTACCAGCGACCGCCTCGGACTCGACCAGGCCCTGGCGTACGATCGACCAGTCAGCGTCGCGTTCGTAGCGGCGCAGATCAACGACCGTCGAGGGCACGCCCGGCAGCTCACCGCCATCGATCACGAGTTCGGCGCCGGCCCGGATGGCCGGCGCCACCGCCGCGAGGGTCCTGGCGTCGGCTTCACCGGAATGGTTGGCGCTCGATTGCAGCACCGGAACCCCGACCCCGCGCAGCACCGGGACGTCCACGACTCGCACCCCGAGCGTCGCCGGGTCGCCGGCGCAGGCCAGCGGGTAGCGGTGCTGGGGGTTTTCGAGCAGCAAGGTCACAGCGCCTGGCATCAGCGCCCGCATCGCGGCAATCGTGCGTTCGCCAAGCTCTGCGAGCGCCGCCAGGGCCGCGTCCAGCGAGAAGAACATCACCGCCGCCGCCTTCTCGGGCGCACGACCTTTGAGCGCATAAAGCCGCCCGATCGCGTCCGCGTCCCGCGGAGAACAGGCCAGCCCGTAGACCGTGTCAGACGGGAACAGCACAACTCCGCCGCCGAGGATCACAGCCTCGAACTCAAGCGCGTCCTCCACGCTCATCGGCGCCCAACTACCACCCGTTCGATGCCCGCCAGGTCCTTAAGCAACCCAACCTCGCTGAAGCCCGCTTCCGAGACCAGCTCAGCCACGATTGGCGCCTGCCCCTCGCCGACCTCGAGGCCCAGGAGCGCGACCTGCGGTCGCGCTCCGGCTTGCGCCACAAGCTTGCGAATCAAGTCGAGTCCGTCAAACCCTGAAAAGAGCGCCACCTTCGGCTCGTAGAGCACCACATCCGGAGGCAGCATCGCTGCCACCTCGATGTAGGGCAGGTTCGCGAGCACGGCGTCGCAGCTGACGTCGCGCAGCAGGTCTCCAAGCTGAAAATCCACGTCCAAACGCAGCCGCGAGGCGTTCATGCGAGCGACTGAGAGCGCGCCCTCGCTGGCCTCGACGCCGATCACCTGCAGGTCCGGCCGCTCATCCTTGAGCGCCAGCGCAATCGCACCGCAGCCGGTGCCAATGTCTGCAACCCGTGCACCGACGGGCAAGCCCAACCCGACTTCAACCAGGAGCTCGGTCTCAGGCCGCGGGATCAGCACGCGCGGGTCGACCGCCAGCGTCAGGCGCCGGAAGTCCCGGTAACCGGTGATGTAGGCGATCGGCTCGCGCTTGACCCGCCGCGTCATCAGCGCCAGGTAGCGCGTGCGATGATCGCCCGAGACCTCGTTATCGGAGCCCATCACCAGCCCGGCGCGGTCGGTGCCGAGCACCCGTGCCAGCAACAGTTCCGCGTCAAGACGCGGCGTGTCGCAACCGACCTCAGCCAACGAAGCGGTCGCGCTCGCGAGTTCCTCGCGGACCGTCGTCATCAGTTCTCCCCGGCGCGCTCTTCCAGCCGCTTGCGCTTCTCGTCGTCCTGCAGCGCGTCGGTGAACTCGTCGAGCCCGCCCATCAGAACCTCTTCGAGGTTATGCACGAGCAGGTTGATGCGATGGTCCTTGACGCGCCGCTCACCGTAGTTATAGGTGCGGATCTTCTCTGAGCGGTCACCGCTGCCGACCTGGGCTGAGCGTGAAGCGGAGAGTTCGGCCTGCTGATCGGCCAGCGCGCGCTCGTAAAGCCGCGCACGCAGTACTCGCATCGCCTTGTCGCGGTTCTGAAGCTGGGACTTCTCGTCCTGCATCGAGACCACGACGCCAGATGGCTTATGCGTGATCCGAACGGCTGAGTCGGTCGTGTTGACCGACTGGCCGCCCGGCCCCGAGGAGCGGTAGACGTCGATCTGCAGGTCGTTGGGGTCGACCTCAACCTCGACGTCGTCTACCTCGGGCAGCACCGCAACCGTGGCGGTGGAGGTATGAACACGCCCTTGTGATTCGGTCTCCGGAACGCGCTGGACGCGGTGCGTTCCGCCTTCGAACTTGAACACCGAGTAGGCGCCCTCGCCCTTGACCGCGAAGGTGTAGGTCCCCTCGCCGATGTCCATCGACTCGGGCTTGTAGCCGAGCCGCTCGGCGTAGCGCGTCAGCATCTTGTAGATGTCACCGGCCCAGATCGCAGCCTCGTCACCACCGACGCCGCCACGGATCTCGATGATCACGTTCTTGTCATCGTTGGGGTCGGGCTCAACCATCGCCAGGCGGATCTCATCCTCGAGCTCCTCGATCCGCGCCACCGAGGTGCTGAGCATCTCGCGCAGCTCGGGATCGTCGGCATCCTCCTCAAGCAGCTCGCGTGCGCCGGCCGCATCATCAGCGGCGCGCTGATATTCGACCGCCAGCTTGGCCGCCGGCTCGAGCTCCCGGTAGGCGCGCGAGGCCGCGGTGAAGCGGTCACGGTCGCTGATCACCTCCGGCAACGAGAGTTCTGACTCGAGCGCCTGGAAGCGGTCGAGGATCTGCTGTACGAGTTCGTCAATCATCCTTGGCCGAGTTTAGGCTGGAGCGATGGCACGACGCTGGGCGCTCCTGATCACCGTGTTAATAGCCTGCCTGGGCCTGCCGACGGCGGCGTTTGCCGGCGCCCCGCCGCTCCAGCTGGTGGCGGAACCGGGGGCCGGCAACGCCCCGTTCCTGGCAATGATCAACGGTGCCAGACACTCGGTCGAGCTGACGATGTACGAGCTCTACGACACCCAGATCGAGCACGCCCTGGCCGTGGCGGAGAAGCGTGGAGTCGACGTGCAGGTGCTGCTCAACGGCGGCTACTACAGCGAGCACGAGTCTGAGAACGCCGCCGCCTACGCGTATTTGAGATCGCACGGTGTGCAGGTCCGGTACACGCCGAGTTACTTCGCGCTCACGCACCAGAAGACGTTGACCATCGTTATCTGAGGGCGGCTGCGAGCGTCCTTGACGTCAGCCTATCGAGCCCTTTCCGTCCGACGCAGTCAGTTATCTGAGGACTGTCATGCACGTCGCGAGCGTCAGCGAGTCGTTGTCTCTCAAACGGGGCTATCGAGTGCGCGAGGTGTGCCTGGTGGCTGGCCGGGTGTCGTGGACGGTGCTAGGCCCGGACGGGGGTGTGGTTGAACCAGTCGACCGTTACCTTGGCTTCCTGATCAGCCTCGAGCGCTCGCCCAACACTGTTCGTGCGTACGCGTTTGACCTGGCGGGCTACTTTGGGTTCCTCGCTGGCGCGGGAGTCGGGTGGGATCAGGTCACGGTCGAGACGTTGGCCGAGTTCGTCGCGGCTCTACGCCGGCCGGCGGCGAATGTCGTGATGCTCGACGGGGCGCGACCGGCGCGCTCGATCTCGACGGTGAACCGCAAGCTCGCTGCGATCGCGAGCTTCTACGACTATCAGGAGCGTAACGGCGTGGCCGTGGCCGGGATGATGCTTGCGCGGGGCAGGTCGGGTTACGGGTCGTACAAACCGTTTCTACATGGCATCGCGCGCAGCCGGCCGCGCGGTCGCGTCGTGCGTCTGGCGGAGGCGCCCAAGCGGCTGCCGAAGACGCTGACGCTCGCGCAGGTCAGGGCTGTGATCTTTGCTCAGACACGGTGCCGCAATGAACTGCTGTTCCGGTGGCTGTTTGAGACTGGTGCGCGAGTCGGACAGTTGCTGGGTTTGCGGCACGAGGACGTCTTCAGCCAAGAGCGGCGGATTTACATCAAGCCGCGAGACGACAATGCCAACGGCATGCGCGGCAAGCGTGGCGAGGGATCGGTGTTCGTGACCAAGGAGTCGGTGCGGCTCTACGCCGACTACATGCATGGGGAGTACGGCGCGTTGGACTCCGACTATGTGTTCGTGAACCTGTGGGGCGGGCAAGTTGGCTCGCCGATGACCTACCACGGCGGCGTGCGCGAGGTCATCGACTGGACTGCTCGCCGGGTCGGGTTTCACTTCACGGCCCATATGTTTCGGCACACCTTCGCAACACTGGCACTCCGCGAAGGCGTACCGCTTGAGGTCGTCAGCAGACTCGTCACGCACCGGTCGTCTGCAACTACGTCTGACATCTACGCACATCCCGACGCGGAGGATCTCCGCGCAGAGCTTGAGCGGGCCGGGCTGCTTGACAAGCTGGAGCACCTCGCTTGACCGCACTCCAGCACAGCGACGAGATCGCGTCAAGCGTAGCCGGTCCCGACTTACGGTCCTGGCGTGCTTTGTTGTTGGGAGCGGTCCGCCTCGAGTTCAGAGCGGACGTGATCGAGCCACCTGAGGACTCGGTGCTGATGGGCTACGGTCGTTGCGCTGTGCCCAGTTGCGGCTTTGGCGGCGTCGTCCGTCTAAAGCTTCCCGGCGAGCCGACACTTTGTAGGACCCACTATCAGTACTGGGCGAAAGCAGGCAAGCCAGGTCCGGAGTGGATCGAGCAGGCATCGGCCAGCTCCTTCGTCGTCGCGTCTCGTTGCGCTATCCCGAGGTGTCCGCGAGCTGCAAGCTACGGCAACCGTCTATGTGGTACGCACCTTGCAGGCTGGAATCGCACCGACCTTGAGTTTGAGATCTGGGCGCCACAGCAGCATCCGCTCCCAGCGCGTGAGCTTGTCTGCCCAGTCGACAATTGTCCGTTCCCGGCCACGCCACGTGGAGTTCTCTGTGACTTCCACGCTTTGCATGCCTACCGACACGGCATCAAACGAGCGGCCGACTACGTGGAATTCGATCGCACACGGCGACTTCGGCTTCGGCAGCACTTCGATCTTCGAACATTGCCGCCGTTGATGCGGTTGGAGGTCCAGCTGGTGCTGCAGACACGGCACGACGAGAGTAAGACCATTCTCCCGCCCCGCGCGGCACAGGCAATCCTGTGGCTAGGTTCGCTCGGGGTCGAGTCTCTGATGGCGCGCGACATGGCCTCGTGGATTGGCGAGCGGCGCGCGGTCGGCACCAACCAGGACTTCCGGCGCTTTGTCGTCTACGCGCTGCAGGTCCTGCACGCCTTTCGGAAAGATGCGGAGGGAGTCAGCGAGTGGGACCGAGACGTTTGGAGGATCACGCGGCTTGGGCTCGATCCGCATCGGGTTGCGCGGACCCGTGTCCGGACAATTTCGTTTGCTGGGATCGAGCCTGAATGGCTCAGAACGGCCTATAAGCGCTGGTCGAAGTGGCGACTCCAGCTCGGCAGCGCCTCGCCGACGACCGTCGATCAAACCGTGAAGGCGATCAGGTTTTTTAGCGCGTTCCTAAAAGTCGAGCGGATCGAGCTGCCCACGTCCGAGGCGCTAACGCGCGAACACCTCGAACGTTACCTTGCGCACGTTAACGCTTCTAAGTATTCAATCCCGTACAAACATCAGCAGATCAGCACGGTTCGCCACTTTCTCGACGAGATTGCCGCCTTGGGGTGGCTGACCCTGGATCGCAATGCCCGCTACTACCGACGTGAGATACCGCAAAAGCGAGGAAGCAAGCCGCGGTTCATCGACGACCACGTCATGTGCCAACTCGAAACAGAAGAAGCGCTTCTGCAGATACCTGACATGACCTCGCGAAGCATCATCATGGTGGTGATGGAGACGGGACTGCGCGGGATAGATGCCCGGTTTCTGCCGCTCGATCCGGTGCACCGAGGGAACGACGGCCAACCATATTTGCGGTTCCTTAACCACAAGGCGAACCGTGAGGCTGTGATCCCGATCAGCGACAGACTGGCCGCTCAGATCGCCGCTCAACAGACGCACGTGCGCGAGTCTTATGCGCCGACCTGCGAGTGGCTATTCCCTGCCCTTCAGAACCGTTCTGGCGAGCAGGCGTGCGGGCCTGGGCTGATCAACGCGACTCTCGGTCGCTGGCTCGAACAGCTGCAGCTCACTGACCAGCTGGGGAATCCGGTGACGGCCACCGCGCACCAGTTCCGGCACACCGTCGCGACCAGGATGATCAATGACAAGGTTTCGCTCGTCGCCGTCCAGCGGTTCCTTGACCACACATCGTCCGAGATGACGATGGTCTACGCGAAGATGCATGACACGACCCTGCGCGAAGAGGTCGCGCCCTATCACCAGCGGATCAACCGCAAGGGCGAACTCGTCCCACAGGAGACCGGCCCGCTCGCCGACGCCGCCTGGATGAAAGACCATCTCGCAAGGGCCAAGCAGGCGCTCCCCAACGGCTACTGCGGGCGGCCGCTGGTCCAGCAGTGCCCGCACCCCAACGCCTGCCTCACCTGTTCCCACTTCCTGACCGACGCATCGTTCCTGCCGCTGCACCGCACACACCTCACGCAGCTCGAGGAGATGATCGCCAAGGCCGAAACCAACGGCTGGGAGCGCCTGGTTGAGAGCAACAACCAGGACCGCGCGAGTCTGCTCGACATCATCGACGGGCTCCAGGCCCTGGAGCATCAGGGGGAAACTCGTGCCGCGTGACGTCAGCATGCTGCAGCAGGCCGCTCGCCGCCGCAGCGACGAGGCCCGCGACCGGGTTGCTTATGCCATTGCGGCGATCGACCGTCGCGGCGACAGGGTGAGCTTCGCTGCGGTCGCGGAGCGGGCGAACGTCTCCCGTCAATGGCTCTACACCCAGGACGATCTGCGCCAGCAGATCGAGGTACTACGCGCTCGGCAAAGCGGCCTGCAGCCGGTCGCCACCGCGCAGCGCGCCTCCGACCAGTCGGTGCGGGCCCGTCTCACCCTTGCGCTCGAGGACAACCGCCGGCTCCGAGACGAGATCACGCAGCTCAAGCACGAGCTCGCCGTCGCACTCGGTGCCCAGCGCGCCGGCGGTCGGGGTGATGCATGATCGCATGGCCATCCCGACCCGACGAGGCAGTGTCCATCGGTCCCGCCGGCGAGTTCGTGACGCTGACCGAGCCCCACACCGAGGCCGATCCGATGGCGCTCCTAGCGCAGTTCTTGGTCGCGTTCGGCGTTCTGATCGGCCGCCGTGCCCACTACGCGGTCGAAGCCTCACGCCACCACGGCAACGAGTTCCTCGTCCTCGTCGGGCCCTCGGCCAAGGGGCGTAAGGGCTCGTCGTGGGACCACGTCGAGCGAGTTCTGCAGGTTGCTGACGAGGACTTCGCCGGCGAATGCGTCTCATCCGGCCTGTCCTCTGGAGAGGGGCTGATCGCCGAAGTCGCCGACCAGGGCAACGCGGATGAGAGCGACAAGCGGCGTCTGATCCTCGAGCCTGAATTCGCCCAGGTTCTAAAAGTCCTCGCACGCGAGGGAAACACGCTCTCGCCGGTGATCCGCAACGCCTGGGATGGCAAGCAACTGCAGACGATGGTCCGCAACGCGCCTCTGCGCGCGCGGGACGCGCACATCGGGATCATCGGCCACATCACCAAGGAGGAACTGCTGCGCCACATCACCGGTACCGAGCTTGCCAACGGCTTCTTCAATCGCTTCATGCTTGTCGCCGTGCAGCGTTCGAAGAAGCTCCCTTTCGGCGGCGCATTGAATCCGCACGAGCTGCGGGTCGTCCGCGACGCGGTACAGGCGGGCGCCCGCTTTGCCGCCGATCTTCGCGAGCCCCTCGGGTTTGACGCGGTGGCGCGAGAGCGATGGATCGACGCTTACGACACACTCTCCGACGGCCAACCGGGCCTCTGGGGCGCTGCGACCGCACGAGCCGAAGCGCACACCGCCCGCCTGTCACTCCTCTACGCGTTGCTGGACTCCGCGCCAGCGATCGAATTGCGCCACCTCGAAGCCGCAATAGCGTTCTGGAAGTACGTGTCCGAGTCGACGAGATGGGTGTTCGGAGACAGTCTCGGCGACCCCACCGCAGACGAGATCTGGGCGCTTGCGAAGATCCACCCAGACGGCGTCACCCGCACTCAAATCAGCGACCTGTTCAGCCGCAACAAGAAAGCCCGCGAAATCGAGCGCGCGATCGGCGCGCTGATCGACGCAGGCCGTCTCGAGCGTCACGAAGCCGAGACGACCGCTGGCGGTCGTCCCGCCGCGATCTGGCGTCCAAGACCCGAAGTCGCCAGCGCCCTCCAATAGTGTCCGCAGCCAAGGAAGAGCTGCTTAGCCCGCCTCTGAATCGATAGGAGCGGCAGCCTCGTCATCCGCCGACGCTGGCGCTGGTGTCGAGCGCATCCTGGCGAAGTGTGGAAGGATCCGGCGCGATGCGACGCGTGGTGATGATCTTGACTCTTGTGGTTGCGAGCTGCGTCGGGCTGAGCGCGGCAGTGGCTGCGCCCCGTAGCGGTTGGGGGAAGCCCTACTCGTGCCACGCGCGCGGGAGCGGCCTCTATGTGCTCCCAGATCGACACTGCACGCCCGGGGCGACCAACCCCGCCGTGACCCAGGCGAACATCGGCTCCACGATCTGTAAGGCTGGCTGGTCGGCGAGCGAGCGTCCGCCCGAGTCGGTGACCGAACCGCAGAAGCGACTTTCGCTGGCCGCCTACGGCTACTACGACGGTCGCTCATTGGGAACGTATGAGTTCGACCACCTGATCAGCCTGGAGTTGGGCGGAGCCGTTGACTCGTCAAAGAACCTTTGGCCCGAGCCCGACTATCCGGGCGTTTCGACCAGCTCCTACTACCTGAACCCTAAGGACCACGTCGAGGACAAGCTCCACGATTGGGTCTGCGACCACAAGATCAGCCTCGCGTCCGCCCAGCACATCATCGCCAGCAACTGGATCGCCTGGTACCGCGCGCACATCGGACCGACCTCATCCAAGCCGGCTCCCTCGTCAGCTAAAGCGGCCTGCACGGTCACCGGCTCCTGGAGCAGCGAGTACCACGACTTCGACGTATATGTGCATTCCAACCAGCCGGATACCGAGGCGACGGTCACGGATTCCGCGGGTGCCTCGGCTAGCTATGGCACTGACGCCAGCGGCTATGCCGACGTGTACCTAGACGCCCCGGAAAGCGCCAGCGGTGAGAGCGTGAGCGCCATAGTCGGCGCCGCGCGCTGCTCGGGCACCCTCTAGGCGGCAGCCTGACAATCGAGGAAGCGTCGCAATCCAGGCCTAGTAGGCCCAGTGCTCGGGTCCGTGTCAGCAGGGGCAAAGTAGCCTGGGACTAGTTGGCTGAACGGTCCGCCGCCCGCTGGATGGCCCGGTAGACCGTCGAGCGAGCTACCGAGAACAGCTCGGCGAGCTCGGCACTGGTGTGGGTTCCGGCGTTATGGAGCGAGACGAGATGGGCTTCTTGACTGGGGCTGAGTTTCGGTTGCTTGCCTCGAAGTCGTCCACGGGCGCGCGCGACCTTCATCCCTTCGCGAGTTCGCATCCGGATCAGGTCGGCTTCAAACTCGGCGACCATCGCCAGTACGTTGAACAGCAGCCGCCCGACGGGGTCGGTGGGATCGTGGATCGAGCCGCCGAGGTTGAGCTTGACCTGGCGCGAGGTGAGTTCGTCGGCGATGTTGCGGGCGTCCGGCAGCGAGCGGGCAAGCCGGTCGAGCTTGGTGACCACGAGGGTGTCGCCCTCACGACAGGCGGCGAGGGCTTCGCGCAGCCCGGGCCGCTCCCGGTTTGTGCCGGTCAGGCCGTGGTCGACGTAGATCCGTTCGGGATCCACGCCGAGCCTTGTGAGGCCGTCGCGTTGGGCCGTGAGATCCTGCTCATCGGTGGAGACGCGCGCATATCCGATGAGAAGCTCGGTCATGGCGAGAGTGTCCCATATAAGCCCCGCTCACCGGGCAGTTTGTCGGGCAGGTCTTACGGGACACTCGTCGAGTAGACGGCGTCAGGAGCTGACCATCGACGTGCGGTGTCCCGTTGGGGGTTCGTGTTACGGCTCAGATCTTCGATCTCAAAACACGGTTCCCGTCGCACGCGGGCGAACTCCCACCCGCCGCCGTCGAGTGCGTGGGGAGCGGATGAAGTTCCCGCGAGTGCGCTGACCGAGTATCCGTGGACGGGTCGGACGACATGGCACACACCCTTGATCTCGGCATCCCCGTGCGCGGCGAAGAGTGCGCCATTCGCGCATAGCTACTTTGCCCGTTGGGGACAGCAACCCAGGGAGAGGGCCGTCGGTCGCGGCGATCCGCGAAGGGACCCCTCCCGTCGGCTGAGCCTGCAGGGGACCCTTCGCGTTATTGCTGTTGAGTGGCCCGCTTACGCGGCCCAACGAACAGCCACATACCGGCAATTCCAGCCGGAAGAGCCAAACCGAACGCGAGGTATCCAATCGTCCCAGACTGAGTACNNTACCCCAGACTGAGTACCCGCTGCAGCGACCGCCGCGAGCACTGCCAAACCGATGAACAGTTTGATAATCGCTCGTTGTGAAGGGGTCGTATGAACAGCTTCAGTTGGCTGAATCCAACGCCCAACACCCAAGGCAGTGCCGCCCATACCGATCGCGAGCCCACCTCCAGCCGTCAGCGCAGCCCCAAGGCTGGGGATGCCGAGCCCCAAGACTACGATTATGCCTATCGCGATTAAGATCATGACAGTGAATCGAAGGCGTAAACCTTGCTCGCGAACGGTGCCCATCGTCACTTCAGTTCCCGGATCTCGATGTACGAGCCAGCGTCAAGTGTGATTCCAGCAGCTACAAACTCGGTTCCAACCGCGGCGCATAGAGGGGTGCCCAGCGCCGCGGTCCCGATTTCGCATGTCACCCCTACGTAGCCACCGGCGAAGATAAACGCGGTACCTAACCCACCGGTCTCGACCGCTTCATATGCGCGCACGATGTTCGCCGGCGTTACATGCTTCGCGATGACATCCACCACCGCCACGACATCCGCCCCGTAGTGGGTCGCGGGACAGTCCTTGGGATGCTTGGCGCAGCGTGCATTATCCGCGTTCTCCTGCGATTGCTGTGATCCTAGCCCCGACGAGAGCCCAGTCGGATCCGCATTGCTCACCGGGTTGTCTCCGGCGAAGCTGTACGCATCGGCCTGGGTCGGGTCCGTTGCCAAGCTCGCGGCGTCGGGATCTGGCTGCGTCCACATTGCGAGTGCGGGATTGTAGTAGCGGGTGCCGAAGAGGATCAGCCCGTTCTGCGAGGTTGGCGAGGTTGGCGCGCTTGACGGCACGGCCGATGGGCAGTTGGCACCTGTACCGGTCGTGGGCGAGCAGCTCGCGTAGTAGCCGCCGTCGAATCCGAAGCTGTTCGGTGCGGTTCCGCTGGAGGCGGTGGTGGTGCCGAACGGGTCGTAGGTGTACGTGTTTGCGACCGCGTCGCTTGAGTTGGTGAGCGCAACTACGGAGTCGTTGGCGTCTTGGACGTAGTAGTAGTCATCGGCGGAGGTTGATCCCCCGCCACCGCGTTCAGCTAGGAGGGTGCCGTCGGGCGCGTGGGTGTAGTAGGTGTAGGAGCTGCTTGGGGTGCTTCCGCTGCTGCTGACCGGGTATTGCGCAGAGACGCCGAGCGTGTCTTCTTCGAGCCCAGCCGCGGCGCCGCCGGTTGGCTGGGTGCCGGTCTGGAAGGGATCGTTTTGTCCCTTTCCGCGGTATCCGAGGGTTTGTGCGCCCGCGGCGTACGGGTTGATCGAGGTGGTTTGTTCTTCGTCGTTGTTGACGAGGGTTGTGGTTCCGGCTGCGGATCCGAGCGTTTGGAGGTTCCCTGCGGCGTCGTAGGTTGCGGCGTATCCGCCGCTCGGAGCGGTTGTGGAGCAGGGGTTGCTGTTCGCGCCGGCTATGACCCAGCAGAGTTCGTTGTCTGCGTTGTAGGTCGCGGTCTGAATCGCAGGGGTTGTGGTGCCCGCGCCTGGGTTGGTGGTGCGTGTGAGGAGGTTCCCGTCGCCGTCGTAGCTGTAGTTGTACGTTCCGGCGCTGCCGCCGGCTGCTTCGAGTAGGCGGTTGAGCGGGTCGTAGTAGTAGTTCCACGCGGTGCTCGTGCCGCTGCTCGTGATCGTCTGGGTTTGCGCGAGGTCAGAGTTGGCTGCGTACGTGTAGGCGTTGTTCTGGAACACGGTGCCGACCGGGGTGCCGGTGGTGCTGGAGGTGCTGGCCTGGTTGCAGCCTGTTGTGCCNNGTGCCGGTCGGCGTGCCGGTGATGCTTGATGGGTTGCACGCAGGAGTCGGAGAGGTGCCGTCCGCGGTTTGGATGTCGGTGAGGTTGTCGTAGGCGTCGTAGAGTTGCTCGCTGACCATCCCGTTCGGGTAGCTGGTGCATACCAGCCGGCCGTCGTTGTCGTAGGTGAACGTGAACGGATAGGACGTCCCAGTCCCAGGTTGGGTGATGCTCGTGACGCGATCGTCCTGGTCGTAGCCGTAGCTGACGGTCCCGCCCCCGTCGGTGAGGGTGATCATGTCGCCGTTGTTGTTGTACGCGTAACTGGTGCTGGTCGCGCTGTTCGCCGGCTGTCCGGAGCACGCGGTGGTTCCGGTTTGTCCTGGAGCCAAGGGATCCTTCTCTACTTCGAGCTGATTGTCGGCCCAGTAGCTGTAACAGGTCGTGCCGGCATCTGAGGATTGGGTGTCCGTGGTAGCCGACGCCAGGAGGTTCCCGTCACCGTGGTTGGGGCTGCTGTCGTCATAGGTGTTTGTGGTGCTGCCGGTTGACGTGCCGCCCACGGTCCCGGACGATGCGGTCGCGCTCGTGAAGTGCTGCACGCTCAGCAGCTGATCGTCGTTGTTGTAGCTCGCCTGCGACCCGTTGTTGCTCCCGTCGGTCGTGCCGGTTACACGACCATCCACGTCGTAGTAACTGGTAGATGGGCAGCCGCTCGGGCACTGAGTTGTGAAGGGCTGGGTGACGGTGGCGCTCGCCAGCACCCCGGAACAAGGCAAGTTACCAAGAGGTCCGCACAGGTTCGCGGTCTGGCCCCAGCTGTAGCCGTATTTCGTTTCCTGGCCGTCTGCGTCCCAGCTGTCGGCCAGGGTGCCGTTCGCCTTGTAATCGAACGACAGCGTGTTCTGGGGGGAGGAGAGCCCGTCGGTCTCTGATTTGAGGTTGCCGTTGCCGTCGTAGGTGTAGTGGACGGTGGTCGGGGAGCTCTTGGTTCCGGCTGGCGGTGTTGATGTGGTCGGCTCGTACGCGTTCGGCGAGGTGGCCGTACATGTAGTGGTCGCAGGAACCGCGTAGCTTTCGGTGGATGTCGGTGCGTTCGTCCCCGCGCCCGTGGTTTGCGCGATGGGTCGGAAGCACGCGTCGAAGCTGTTGCTGCTGACCAGCGTTGGTGATCCGTACTCGGTGTTCGTCGGTTCCGCGACGCCAGTGACGTCATCATTTGCATCGTAGGTCGTGATCGTTGGCTGCTTGCTCACCTCATCGAAGGTTTCGTAGATGCGATCGTGGTNNTAGTCCAGTTCGGGTCGGCGCCAGCACCCGTGCCGGTACCAGTGCCTGGCAGCGTCACGATTGTGTATCCGTACGGCAGCTCACCGCCCGGTGACCCACCGCACGTGGGATAGCCGACTGGTGGTGGAGTGCTTTGGGGATACGCGGTGTAGGTCGTGGTGACGTAGTTCCCGGCCGCGGCTGGCGCAGGCCGTTGGATTTGGACCTCCCACAGCTCGGTCGTCGGCACCTGCACGTGCGTGATCGTTGTGGTGAGGGTATTCGGGTCGGTTACCTGGTACAGCTGGCCGGCAAAGGGCTGCCCGGTCGGCACATAGGTGTAGTTCGTCTGGTTCCCAGCCGCATCAACGTCGTCGCCGGTCGTCGATGTCGCGTTCAAGTTCAGCGTGATCGAGCGGTTGCCAGCGTAGTCCGCGACCGTCGTCTGAGTGCCTGAATATGTGTAGCTGTAGCTCCGGCCCTGGGTGTCCGTAATGGATCCGACGGGCGTCCCGGCCGTGGTGCTCGGGTAGGAGTAGAGGATGCTGTTGCCGTTGCGGTCATACGCCGCGATCAGCTGCCCCGTGGAGTCGAAATCGAGCTTCTCGCCGGTGTTGTAGTAGGTGAGCTCCCACGTCGCGTTGATGTCCTTCGGGTTGCAGCTACCAACCCCTACGGACCCGCCGACCGTCTGGTCGGTCCATACGCCTCCGTTCCACGAGATTTCGTGGACCTGCCCATCGCCACCGATGTAGAACGGCGTTAGCCCCGTATTTGACGGATAGGGCGGCGCCATCGGGCTTGTTCCGGCAGCCATCGTGACGCTGAGCGGATCGGTTGCTTGCCATGTGCTTCCCGATCCCCAAGCCGTTCCTCCGTTCACGAAGATCTGGGAGAAGTGATGGTCGCTGCCCGTGTAAAAGACGCGCGGGGAGTTGTTGCTGTCGAGCACCACCGTCGGGCTGGTGTTCGGCGCAGCGAGCGCGTTACTGAGTGGGGTAGCGCCTATCCAGCCGGTGCTGGATGTCCAGTAGTCGCCGTCGACCGTGTCAGTGGTGCCGGTACCGGTCGGCGGAGCGACCCAGTACACCTGCTGTTTGTTGGTTGAGTCGACAACGGCCGCCGGGCTTGTATTGGCGGCAACCGACCCCGCACCACTGATCGTCTGAGCTGACCAAGACCCAGTAGCTGAGGCTGAGTTAGAGTAATACTGCTGCAGCGTCCCGCCAGTGCCGGCGTAGAACACCTGCTGGATGCCCGACGGATCGGTCGCGACGGCTGGACTTGAATTCTTAGCCACCGAACCCGAACCACTGATCGTCTGCGGTGTCCAAGAGCCGGCACCCGGGGTCCAATACAGCTGCTCCAGAGCGCCGCCGGAGACGTAAAAAACATGCTGGTCGCCGGATGAGTCGAATTCCGCTGCTGGACTTGTGTTCGCGTCTACAGACCCGCCGAGCACTTGATCCACCCACCCATTCGAACTCGGGGTCCAGTACCACTGCGCGACCTCATCGTCACTGTCGACGTAAAACACATGAACCTGGTCAGCACTAGTAGTAACTCCGCTACTGACCGTGCCGGGCACGACGACGACGCTGGGGCTTGAGTTCGGTGCCGCCGTGCTGATCGCAGTCGCGGCGCCGTTCCCGTTCGATGGGTTGTCGGGTTCCCAGGCGCTGGCGCTGGTGTTCCAGTACATGCCTTGCAGCTGGCCGCTTGTCCCGACGTAGAACACGTACGGCACGGCCGTTGTCGCGGTTCCCGCAGAGGGCCCGCTGTCACCGACACCGCTTGCCGGGCTGCCGTTCGGTAACGCCTGACAGAGCGTTGCGTCAACCCCCGGTGGAGGAGCGTACGTCCCGCCCTCACCCCACGTTGAGGAAGGAACCGAATCCCACACCGACTCGTTCCCGTCCGATCCGTTCAATACCTCCGCATCCGGGGCGTAGCTCGACAAGGCAGGAGGTTGATCGGAGGTCCATCCGCCGTTGAGTGGTTCGCTGTTGTAGCTGTGTGAGAGATCGAGGTTCATCCCCGCGGTCCCGGCCACATCAAGATCAGAGCGACCTACCTGAACATCGCCGTTCGCGACATTGATGCCAAGGCTTGTGTTCTGATCAATTGAGGTTGCGGGGATCGTCGACCCCGGGTCGGACCCAAGCCGCGGGGCAAATTCGATCGTCAGCGTCGGGGCGTTGCTCGGCGTGCCTGTACCGACGCTGTAGATGTCCGCGTCACCGCCGCTGCTCGTCGGATACAACATCAACGGCAGATACTTGACACCGGTGGTGCCGGCGGTGCCGGCCTCCCAAGCGGGCTGAGATCCGTCGATCCACCCCTGCGCGAGCGCCGTCACACCGACCGTTGTGGTCGCCTGGTTCGCGTTGAACTGTCCGGTACCGGCGATCGTTGTCGGAGAGCCCGTCTGGCACCCGTCGTAGTCACCGCCGGGACACTGCCACCGCTCACCCGTCGCCAAATCGGAGTAAGCCCATGTCGCCTCTCCGGGTGTGAAGCCGTCAGACATCGGCAGCACGGCGAAGCTGACCGGGTTCCCGACCGAGGCGGCAGCGTCAACATGGAAGGTCAGCGACGCTCCCAATACGTCGTCATCGGCCGGGATCGAGCCGGGGTCCGCCGGGAAGTTCATCAACGTCACATACGTACTGTTAGTCGGGACGGACGCGCCGGATTCGCTGACTCCGGCACCGACGAGATCGTCACCGCCGTTGATCGCGCAATCAGCCGTGTTGCCGAAATCGTTGCTGTTGATCGAACAATCAGCGCTTCCATCGACCGCGGGGCTCGTGACCTGCGGGTCGAGCACGAGCGGGAACCCTTGCCGCCGCTGCGCCCTGAGCCATGAGCGGCTGATCGAATACGTCAAGACCAGGCCGCTGGAGCGGTGTGAGAGCGACACCTGGATGTGATCGGCCCCGGCGTAGGCCGGCGTGAATCCCTTTTTGATGTGCGAGAGCATCAAAGGCACCGGAATCTGGAAACGGACGGTGCCGTGCGCGCCGGCTAGCTGCAACGCGCCGCGTCGCAACCGCGCACGCAATCCGTAGGGAACGCGCAACCCGATATGGAACACCCGATCGGCACGCTTGTTAGCCAACTCGAACGACAGCTCAAGTGACCCTGGGACCGCGCTCAACGAAACGGTCGTGCCCGGGTAGGCGTGGACATAGCGTGCCGCATCTCCCACCACTGTCGCGCGGGCAGTGCGCGACGCGCCGATCAGCCGTAGACGAACGGTGCTGCCGGCCTCGCTGATCGAGGCATCTCTAGTCAGGCGCACCGGGAGCCGTAGGTGATCGCTGTCGGCACGATCGACCAGCACCGCGCCCTGACGCCGCAGCCGGTCGTTGATCGGCTCAAACCCGCCACCAGCAACCCGATAGTTCACAGGCCCAGTTGAAACCTTCGCGACATACACGCCGCTGGCTNNCTCAAACGTGTTCGAGTCAGCGGTCCGCAGCGCCGGGACCGCCCGCAGCTTCCCCAGGGCAGCCAAACCAGCAGCCGCACCAGAGCGTGACAGCGACGGCTTCGCCGCGCCCGAGAGAGCCTTCGTGAGGGTCAGCTGCCGCTCGTTTCCGTGCGAGCGGTTTCCGGTCCCCAACCGGTCCGGCCCCAGGTCAAAGTCACGGAAACCGCGTAAATGCACCGCCGGCGTTCCCGCAAGGCCAACGGTCCGCTTCTTCGTCGCGGCGAGGATCGCGGCGCGTGTTGCGGCGAGTGAACGAGAGCGTCTCCCGGCGGCGCCGCTCTGAGCGGACGCGATCATCAGCCCGCCAACAGCCAGCAGCAATACCCCGACGAGCACCGACACCAACAACCCACGCCGCGCAACTATCAACCCGACCCCGCCCCAGATCGCATTTTTCAAATTCGTCCTGAACGCCCGCGACTCAATCAGCCACGGTGGGCTGTCGTGCTCCGGGGCAGTGCGTCGANNAGAGCGAAGTAATGAACAACCAAAAACCTGGGCAGAATTCTAAAGTGGCTCTTTAGAGTCGCAAAGCGGCGTGAACGGCCCGGGTTGAGTGGTGAAGCGTGTCGCGTTTGGGTTTAGACTCGCGGCCCGATGAGGTCGCGCGAGGACGGTACCCGCCTATTGGCCTTTTTATGTACGTTCGTCTGCCTAGTTCTGAGCGTGACCGTCGCCTACTTGGTTACGCCGTCGGGGCGTGCCGTTGCGGACGGGCCGACACCTGTTGGCTGTAGCCCGGGCGCGATTGAGAACGCGATCACTGATGGTGGGAGCTACCAGTTCGACTGCACCGGCACGGTCTACGTGCCTCAAAACATCAACGACATCCCGTCCCCGTTCGTGGTCCCGTCGGGAACATCAGTCTCGTTTCAAACCACCGGTCAAAGCGTCGCACTGAACGGGCTCGGCGAATCCCAAATCTTCATCGTCGACCCCGGGGCGAGCCTCACACTCAACAACGTCACACTGGAAGACGGGATCGCGACCGGCACCAGCGGCACACCCGGTAGCGCCGGCCTGGACGGGACGAGCGGCGTGCCCGGTCCCACCGGGATCGACGGCTCACCCGCCGGGCCGTTTACCGGCAGTAGCGGTCAGACGGGCGCGACCGGAACCAGCGGTAGTAGCGGGCAGGCAGGGACACCGGGGACCGACGAAGACGGGGGGGCGATCTACAACGCCGGCAACCTCACGCTGACTGAGAGCACCATCCAAGGGAACGAGGCAGTCGCAGCCGACGGCGGCAACGGCGGTCAAGGCGGCGCGGGCGGAGACGGCGGCCGAGGCGGAGACGGAGGTGCGGGCGCAACCCCAAACACCCAAGACACTGGCGGAAGCGGCGGAAACGGCGGCCAAGCAGCACACGGCACAGACAGCGGAGGGGGCGGGAACGGCGGCGCCGCCGGCAATGCTGACGGTGGTGCCATCTACAACGCGCCGACCGGGACAGCAACGATCGATGACTGCGCCTTCACGAACAACACCGCGACCGGCGGGAACGGAGGACAAGGCGGTCACGGCGGCACGGGAGGCTCAGGCGTGAGCGGAGGGCAGGGCGGAAACGGCGCAACCGGAAACAACACAGACGGCGGCGCCGGCGGCACAGGCGGCACAGGCGGTGACGGGGCAGCCGGCGGCAGAGGCGGCGAAGGCGGCATCGGCGGTGAAGGTGCGGGTGGCGCGATCTACAACAACGGCGGCAACCTAACAATCTGGGTTTCAGACTTCCAGAACAACACCGCAAACGGCGGCAACGGCGGGACCGGNNCGGCAGCGCGCTTGGCGGCGCGATCTACTCCACCACCGAAATCCACGTAGACGGGAAGACGATCCCAACCCCAACGCTGGCAGGCCCGAGCCCTGGCTTCACCCCCACCAGCTTTACCGACAACACCGTCACAGCCGGAAGCACCCCGAACGGATGCACCACAAACAACTCAGGGTGCGGCGGTCCCGGCGGCGCGGGCGTGCAGCCCTATCCACCGGCCACCAGCGGTGCGCCTGCGGACACGCAAGGCCCGGCCGGGGCAGCCACCACCCCAGGTGCAGCTGGAGAGAACGCACCCGACAACACGGCAACCGTCGCGGTGGACGGGCCCGACGCGTGGATCGACGGCAACAACGGGCTCACGACAACCCCCACAGCCGCGAGTACCACAACACCATCAGGCACCAATCCCAGCGGCAGCCAAAGCACCGGAAGTCAACCGACGGTCGGACTGAGGGTCGAAAAGATCATCACGATCGTTGGGACGGACGCCTCAAACCCACCTCCAAAGAGCGGACATCTGACGCCAGCAGCGATCCAAGCTGCCGAAAGCACACTCGAGAACGACAACGGCTTTCACCCACACCCCTATGACGACCCCGTGCCCACATCCGCAAGCACAGGCACGGGCATTTGCGCGATCGGGTATGGCACTAAGCTCCACAACGGGCCGTGCGCCGCCGCTGACCGCGCCAAGTGGAAGCACTCGATCACAAAACAACACGCGCGGCAACTACTCGAGAGCGCCGGCCCGTCCGCCGCTGCCGTCGTCTCGCGTTACACGTACGCGAGCCTCAGCAACGACCAGCAGACCGCGATCGTCGAGTTCGCATACGACGTCGGCGGCACCGCGTTCCGCGGCTCAACGTTCCTGCATGACCTCAACGACGGCGACCAAACACCGGCGGCCAACCAGCTGCAGCGCTGGATCAGGATCAACGGCGACGCGCAGCCAGTCCTGGTGTCCCGGCGGCGGCAGGAACGTAACCTGATGCTCGCACGTTCGCCCGAAAACGGAACGCACACCACGCTCGGCCTGTCAGCACCAAAGACGAGCGCTCGCTTTAGAGCAGGTCACACGGCAACGCTTACCGGCGACGGCGCGCGGCCCGGGTGCGAGGTCCTGCTCATCGCCACGGTTACCGGTGTCAGCCCATACCGGGCAATCTCGTTGCCCCACGTGACCGCCGGGGTGACCGGCAGCTACACGATCAAATGGCACATCCCCGCCGCGATCACCGACACACTGCCGTGGCAGATCACAGGCAGCCAGCGATGCGGCAGGTAGCGAACCAAACTCGACGACGCGGGCCTGCTGTCAAAGGCAGGTAGCGGCAACTTACACGGCCCCGAGGGCGCAGTTCGGCTCGGCCGTAGGCCTCCCAGCAGCGCTGCCAGTTCGCGTAATGCGCTTCTCGCAGATTCCGGGTTCGGCCGCGCCGAGGAGGTTGCAAGCGCCGGCGGAAGCGGAGAGGCTCCGGGGGTGCGCCAGGACTGGGAGCCTGAGGAACTCCTCGCGTCGTGGACGCTGGTCGAGGCTGACTGGGAGCTCGTAGCCAACAAGACGGGAGCCACGAGGCTTGGTTTCGGTCTGCTGCTGAAATTCTTCGAGCTCGAGGCCCGGTTCCCGCGTGACCGTCACGAGCTGCCAGGCCCAGCGGTGGCGTTCGTCGCCGAGCAGCTCGGCGTCCCAGCCGGTGAGCTTGAGCGCTATGACTGGAGCGGCCGCTCGATCAAGTATCACCGAGCACAGATACGTGAGGCGTTCGGTTTCCGTGAGCCGACGGTCGCTGATGAGCATCGCTGGAGGGACTGGTTGCGACAGGAGGTGTGCCCGGTGGAGCAGAGCGAGGACCGCGTTCGTGACGCGCTGCTCAGCCGCTACCGGAGCAAGAAGGTCGAGCCACCAGCCGACTCCAGGATCAGCAGGCTGCTCAGCGCGGCCCGTGCGGGCCAGGAAACCGACTTCACGACAGCGACGACGCAGCGGCTCTCCTCAAGCACGATCGAGCGGCTTGAAGAACTCGTGATCGAGGCGTCTGATGAGGTCGGTGGACGTGGCGGGTTTCTTGCCGACTTGAAGGCAGACCCGGGGCGCGTTGGCCTCAAAACACTGCTCTCCGAGATCGAGAAGCTCGAGCGCGTCCGCGCGATCGGCCTCGCAGAAGACCTGTTCGCGGAGGCCTTGGAGCGACAGGTAGCGGCCTGGCGAGCGCGCGCCGCAAAGCTGTATCCCTCAGATCTGCGCGCCGCACCGACCGCGATGCGGCTCACCTTGCTGGCTGTGCTGTGCTGGACCCGCACCACAGAGATCACCGACGGGCTGGTCGACCTGCTCAACGAGCTCGTTCACAGCATCGGCACCCGTGCCGAGAACCGCGTCGAACGGGAACTAATCAGCGATCTGCGGCGCGTACGCGGCAAGGAAGGCATCCTGTTTCGCTTGGCTGAGACCGCGCTTGAGCATCCCGACGAGACCATCCGCACCGCCTTGTTCCCCGTTATCGGTGAGGGCACGCTACGTGACCTCGTCACGGAGGCGAAGGCCAACGACCGAGTGTTTCGCGAGCGTGTGCGGACGGTACTTCGCTCGTCGTACTCATCGCACTACAGGCGGATGCTGCCCAGCCTCTTGGACGCCCTTGAGTTTCGCTGCTCGAACACCACCTACCGGCCCGTGATGGACGCTCTGGAGCTGCTCATCCGCTACCGCGACCGGCCCGGTCAGGAACGGTTCTACCCGGGCTCGGAGCGCGTCCCGATCGACGGTGTCGTACCGAGGGACTGGCGCTCCGCGGTAGTTGATGAGACCGGCCGGGTTGAGCGTGTTCCGTATGAGCTGTGTGTGCTGCGCGCGGTCAGGGACGCGAACCCGCCGCCGCGAGATCTCCGTGGTCGGCGCTAACCGGTGGCGCGACCCCGAGGACGATCTCCCAGGCGATTTTGAGACCAACCGCGATATCCACTACGCCTCGCTACGCCAACCACTGGACCCGAAAGCGTTCATCACGGACCTACAGGACCGCCTGACCGCATCGCTGACAACGCTCGACCAACGGATCGCGAACGGCGAGGCTGGCGGGGTGCGGGTCACCACCCGGCACGGTGAGCCGTGGATCGCGGTCCCGACACTCGAGCCCGCACCCGAGGCGCAGACCTTGCCCGCGATCAAGCAGGAAGCGCTGCGCCGGTGGGGAACGCTCGATCTGCTGGACCTGCTCAAACACGCCGACGCGTTCACCGACTTCACAAACGAGTTCACGTCGGTCGCGTCAAGGGAGATCACCAACCGCACCGTGCTACGCCGCCGGCTGCTGTTGGTGCTTTTCGCCCTCGGGACGAACATGGGCATCAAGCACATCGTCGACGGCGCTGCGCAGACCGGCGAAACAGAAGCGGCGCTCAGGCGTGTCCGGCGACTGCACATCAATCGCGACAACCTCCGGCGCGCGATCGCGAAACTCGTCAACGCGACCTTTGAGACTCGCCAAGCGGCGCTGTGGGGGNNGTGATGATCTACTGGCACGTCGAACGCAAGAGCGTCTGCATCTACAGCCAGCTGAAGACCTGCTCGGCCTCGGAGGTCGCAGCCATGCTCGAGGGCCTGCTGCGTCACGAGACCAGCGCCGATATCGACCGCAACTACACAGACACCCACGGCGCATCGATCGTCGGGTTCGCGTTCTGCCACCTCCTCGGCTTCCGGCTCCTGCCACGCCTCAAACGCATCGGCGCTGTGCGCCTGTACC
>PLES01000013.1 GCA_003137075.1 Solirubrobacterales bacterium | reverse complement strand
GAGCGCTTCAAGGAGATGATCGAGTCCCGTGAGCGCGAGAGCGGCGGCTGGCGCGGCGTCGTCAAACGGCCCGACGAGGTCTAGAGTCGGGGCGTCGCGACCGTTGGTTAGACCTCCGTGCCCGGCTGGGCAACCTAGCGCAGGACGGAGTCGCTGATCGTCGGCCTGTGGGCGCCGAGGAAGAAGATCCCAGCGAGGCCAGCGGTCTGAAAGCCCTTATTCGGGTTGTCGTTGAGTTGGCTGTGGCGGATCACCATCGTGCCGGTGCGGTTGTCGCTGACGAAGAAGATCGCGCCACCACCCTCGTTGGCGTGGTTCGCGGTGAACACGCAGCCGCCGACGGTGAGCGTCATCTGATCCCCGTCGTTGTAGATCGCGCCACCGCTACCCCCGCCTGGAGTGCCGCTCTGGGCGGGGTTCGCACCGTTGCCGACAGCGCGGTTGTCGACGAAGCTGCTGTTGAGCACGGTCCAGGAAACCCCGATGCTGCTGAGCGCCGCGCCGTTGCTGCAGGCATTGCCGGTGAAGCTGCTGCCGACCACGTACACCGGGAGGTTGTTGTATTGGGATAGCGCCCTCACAGCGGCGCCACCGAGGTCCGGCCCGTCACGCTCGCAGCGGTTGTCGGTGAAGTTCGAATCAACGATCCGTAGCCTGCCGCCGCGATCGAAGATTGCACCGCCGCCACCGCCATCGAAGTCCTCACCGGTCGAGTTGCCATCGGTGAAGCTCAGGTTCTGGACCACAAGTGACGGCGTTGCCTGGTCCTGACAGTGCGGCGTCGTCCAGACCTGCTTTGGGTCGCAGGTGTCCAAGTAGAGGATCCTGCGCCGGCCCTCGCCGCTGAGCGTCACCAGCCCGCCGCCGTCAAGCACTACTCGCGAGCTCGTGTTCTTGACCTTCGCGGTGGCATCCATCCGGATCGTCACCGGGTTCGGGCCGCAGGAGAAGCGGATCACGCCGCCGAGCCTTACAGCGGCGACCACTGCCGCAGAGCTGCAACTAGCGGCAGTCCCGTGCCCGATCACNNCCTGCGAGACAAGCGCGGTAACTGCGGCTGCAGATGCCGTTGCGAGTAACAGGCATGCGCTCAGAAGTCGGACGCGACGCCTCATGCCAAGAGCGTACTCACAGCGACAGGCGCCGGCGCGTGATTGTCAGCTGCTTGCAAGTACTGCTTGACACTCGGGTAATAATTTCGGCCTCGCGCGCTATGTCGCGCCTCAAGGGGAATCGCAGGCGGCGTTCACGGTGCAACGAACGCACGCTTGAGGCAGGGAAGCCAACAGCAATGGACAACGGTCAAGGAGGATCAAGGGATGTCATTTGGAACAGGTCAGGTCGGCCAGTCGCGAAGCGTCACCGAACCCGGTGAACACGACTATCTGACCTACGTATTCGCGTGGACCTGCCTCGCGCTGGTGCTCACAGCGGCGGTCGCACAGTACGTTCACACACAGGCGTCGATCACCAACTATTTCTTTGACAACCGCAACTCGCTGCTGATCCTGTGGATCGTGCAGTTGGTGATGGTCTATGCGGTCCGGCGTAGCGCGAGACATCTCTCACTGCAGGTCACCGCGCTGGTCTACGTGGTGCTGGCCAGTTTGGTGGGTGTCACCTTCGGTGTGCTGCTGAGCGTCTACACGAGCTCTTCGGTTGCGACGGCTTTCGGTGGTGCGGCCGGCGTGTTTGCAGGCATGGCCATCTACGGGTGGTTCACGGATTTCGATCTGAGCGGCCTGGGGATGTACCTGTTCGGCGGCATGATCGGCGTGATCACCGCGTCGGTGATGTTCCTGTTCGTCGGCGGCCACACGTTGAACCTGATCATCGGGTACGCCGGCGTACTCGTGTTCAGCCTCTTCACCTCGTACGACATGCAGCGCATCAAGCGGATCAGCCGAACGCGGTTCTCGGACACCGACTCTGCTCACAAGCTCGCTATCTTCGGCGCGCTCAACCTGTACCTGGACTTCGTGAACCTCGTGTTCAGCCTGCTGCGGATCATGGGTGGCCGCCGCTGAACGGCGGCCACCGCAGGACCCCAGTCGTCTGCATGAAGGGGAGCTTGAGACTGGCTCTTACCCACCTCTCATGATCACGCCTTAACGTCGCCGGGACATGGCCGGACCTAAACATCTGTGGTCGGGAGACTGGGAGCAGGAATCCACTCGGGCTGCCGATGAGCGCACGCCCTGGCGCCCGCAGGAGCCTGAGGTCGCAGCTCCGGCCGAACCGGAGTCCAAGCGCAGGCGACGCCCGCGCTTGACACTCAGGCAACTGGTCGCCTGCGTCGCCGCCTTCATCGTCGTCGGTGTGGGCGTTGCGCTGGCACTGAACAGCGGCGGCAGCACCAAACCGACCCGACCGAAGGCCCCGGCCGCCGTGAGACAACCGCCGCCCGCGGGCTCGAGTGGCGGGATCGGGCTGACCCAGCCGCCGGCACCAACCCGTGTCGCCAATGAGCCGAGCGCCAACTGGATGGGCATGCACATCATCACGAGCCCGCTCGGCACGGTGGTCAGCACGGTCGCGCCGGGAAGCGGCGGACAAGGTGCCGGGGTCCAGCCAGGTGACGTGATCACCGCGATTGACAACGACGCGATCACCTCGGCCAGACAGATCCGCGCAGCGGTGGCGAAGATCGCGCTCGGGACTCGCATCGAGATCACGATCAACCGTGGCTCGACGATCCTCACCACGGCTGCGACCCTGAGGAACCGGCCGACGATCCAGCCGTGAGCCTTGCCGCTCCGCTCGCACTGCTCGGCCTCATCGCGTTGCCGACGGTTGCCGTCCTCTACTGGGCCGAGCAGCAGCGGCGAGCGCGGGTCGCGCGGGCGTTTGTCAGCGAGCCGCTGCTGGCCTCGGTCGCTCCTCACCGTCCAGGCTGGCGCCGTCATCTCCCCTATCTGCTGCTGGGCCTCGGCTTGGCGGTACTCATCGTCGCTTTGGCGAAGCCGCAGCACTCGGTGCTCAAACCGGTGCCGCACGCGACCGTGATGTTGGTCAACGACGTCAGCGACTCGATGGGCTCGAACGACGTCAACCCGTCACGCGAGGGCGCCGCCAAGCGAGCCGCAGCGAGCTTTCTGCAGCACGTCAAGCCCTCATTCGGAGTCGGCTCGGTCGAGTTCGACAAGCATCCGGTACTGCTTCAGTCCCCCACCACAGACCACGCTCTGGTCAGCGCCGCAATCGCCAAGCTCGAACCAAGCGGCGAAGGCACGGCCATCGGTGAAGCGTTGCAACTCACCGTCGCAACGATCCGGGCGGTCCCGAAGATCAACGGCAAGCGCCAGCCTGGCGCCGTGATCCTGATCTCCGACGGAGCCTCGAACGCCGGGATCAGCCCGATCGTGGTGGCGGGCCAGGCGCGCAAGGACCAGATCCCGATCTACACCGTCTCGGTAGGCACCGCCCACGGGACCATCCAGCTACACCAAGCCAGCGGCACGATCACCTCGAAGGTCCCCGTCGACCCGACCGAGCTCGCACAGATCGCCAAGGCCTCAGGCGGCCGCGCCTACCGCGCCCCGGATAGCGCCACGCTGCGCACGATCTACTCGCACCTTGCCACCGTGCTCAGCCACAAACGCGTCGAACAGAGCCTGATCGGCGAGTTCGACGGCTTGGGGCTGGTACTGCTGGCGCTCGCGGGCGCCGCCTCACTGCTCTGGTTCAGGCGCCTCGCATGAGCCGACCGCTGACCGACACCCGCAACCCGACCAACCTTGAATGACGACACGGAGGGACAGATGACAGAGATCGACGGGATCCATCAGGCCCGCGATGATGCTCGCGCTGCTCTGCAGCAGGCGCTCAGCGAGATCAAACGCGTGATTGTCGGGCAGGACGCGATGCTCGAGCGGCTGCTCGTCAGCCTGCTGGCCAACGGCCACGTACTGCTCGAGGGCGTGCCCGGCCTCGCCAAGACGCTGACCCTGAAGACGCTCGCGGCGGTGCTCGGCGGCAGCTACGGACGCATCCAGTTCACCCCTGACCTGGTCCCGGCCGACCTCGTCGGCACGCGCGTCTGGCGTCCCGACACCGGTCATTTCGATACCGAGCTCGGCCCGGTCTTCCACAACTTCGTGCTGGCCGACGAGATCAACCGCGCCCCCGCCAAGGTGCAGTCGGCGCTGCTTGAGGTCATGCAGGAGAAGCAGGTCACAATCGGCGGCACCAGCTATCCCGTTCCGCGGCCGTTCATCGTGATGGCGACCCAGAACCCGATCGAGTCCGAGGGCACCTACCCGCTGCCCGAGGCCCAGGTCGACCGCTTCCTGATGAAGATCGTGGTCGACTATCCGACGCCCGGTGAGGAGGCGGCCGTCGTCGGCCGCAGCCTGCAGCCGCCGGTGGCCGTGCGCGAGTGCCTGACGCTCGCCGACCTCGAGGCGCACAGCCGTGCGGTTGAGACCGTCACCGCTGACCGCGCGATCATCGGCTACGCGGTCGCGCTGGCCGATGCCAGCCGGCACCCGGGTAACTATGGCCTCTCCGAACTCGATCCGCTGATCGAGTTCGGGTCGAGCCCGCGCGGACCGATCGGACTCGTGCAAGCCGCGCGCGCACTGGCGCTCTTGCGTGGCCGCGTTCACGTCGAGACCGGGGACATCCGGGATCTCGCCCCGGACGTCCTGCGCCACCGCCTGGTGCTCTCCTACGACGCGCTCAGTGAGGGCGTGAGCGTCGATTCACTGATCGAGCAGCTGCTCGAAACCGTGTCCGCACCCGACGCCGAACGGCTGATCCGCTCAGCAGGCTGATGGCGCCGCAGCCGAACTCACCCGCCGCGCTGCGGCCGCCCGACGCACGTCAGGGTCCTGGGCCGATGCCCGGCGCCCTGATTGAGGCGATCGATCCGGCCGTCAACCGGCTGGTGTCGCGCACGCTTCCAGGAAGCCGCCGGGCAACCGGTGTCGGCTTCGGGACCGAGCTCGCGCAGCTACGCCCCTACGAACCGGGGGACGACGTGCGCCACATCGACGCCGCCGGCAGCGCCCGCACCGGCACCCTGCATGTGCGCGTACACGTACCAGAGCGAGCACTGACCACCTGGATCGTGCTTGACCTCTCGCCGTCAATGGCGTTCGGAACCGCGCGACGACTGAAAGCCGACGTCGCCGAGGGCGCCGCGCTGGTCTTCGCGCGGCTCGGCCTGCGCCGCGCCGGCAGCGTCGGCGTGATCGCCTTTGGTGCCCCGGATGGCCTGCGCGTGCTGCCGCCGCGCGGATCGAAGCCCGGCATGATCGCGCTGCGCAAGCTGCTCGCGGAGGGCGTCGTCCCCGATGGCCACGGTGATACCTCCGGGCTTGGCGCGGCGCTCGGTCGCGCGCTGCGGCTCGCAACCCAGCCGGGGCTGCTGGTCGTGATCTCAGACTTCCGCGACCAGCACGAGTGGGTCCGCGGGCTCGGCGCCCTGCACCTGCGCCACGCGCTGGTCGCGATCGAGGTCTCAGACCCGCGCGAGTCAGAGCTCCCAGCGCTCGGCCGGCTCGCGCTGGTCGATCCCGAGACAGGCGATCTGATCCAGGTCAACAGCTCAAGCAGACGCATTCGTGAGCGCTTCGCGGCGCTCGAGCTCGAGCGCCGCAACCTCGTGGCGGCCGAGTTGCGTCGGCTCGGCGTCCGGCACGTGCAGCTCGCGACCGACCAGGATTGGCTGGTTGAGCTGGGGCGCCGGATCTGATGAGCGTCGCGGACCCCTTCTGGCTGCTGGCGCTGGCGCTACTGCCGCTCGCGCTGCTCGCCCAGCGCTGGTCGCGGCGCCGGCAGCTCAAGTACACCGCGCGCTTCCCCGCGGCGGCCACGCTGCAACAGGTCGTCGCCGACGGCGATCGCGGACGCTGGCGCTCGGCGCTGCCGATCGCGGCGCTGCTGCTGGCGCTCGCTGCGATGGTGCTGGCGCTGGCGCGACCGCAGATCAACAGCCGGGTCCCGATCCGAGGCGCCTCACTGGTGTTGGTACTCGACCACTCCGGCTCGATGGCCTCCAACGATGTCGCTCCTAGCCGGCTGGCCGCCGCTGAGCGCGCCGCCAACACCTTCATAGATCAGCTGCCCGCGAGCGCCCGCGTTGGCGTCGTCGCATTCTCGACCGTGCCCGACGTCTCCCAGCAGCCGGTCACCGATCACGCTGCCGCCCGCGAGGCGATCGAGAGCCAGCAGGCAGGTGGCGGCACTGACACCGGTCCGGCGCTGTTGTTGGCGCTGCAGATGCTCGACGCCAGCAAGCGAGACCATGCGCCGGCCGCGATCGTACTGCTCTCCGACGGCGCCGCCAACCTCGGCATCGACCCGGTGACCGTAGCCGGCGAAGCCAAGCACGACGGCATCCCGATTTACACAGTGGCGCTCGGCACGCCGGACGGCACTATCAGCGAAGGCCCCGTCGGCCCACTGGTGGCTGTGCCACCGGACCCGCAGTTGATGGACGAGATCGCGAGCACCTCCGGTGGCCGCAGCTTCGATGCCCAGACCACTGACCGCCTCAGCTCGATCTACCAGACGCTCGGGCAACGGCTCAGCACAGTCGCCCACAAGGACGACCTCACCGTCTACGCAGTGTTGCTGGCAGCGTTGTTGCTGTTGCTCGCACTTGTCAGCTCGCTGCGGACTGCCGCGCGCCTGCCGTAGCCGCCGCCGTGTTCGTGGCCAAGCGCTCCTGGCCCTGTCCAAGCGGCGGCCGAGGCAACCACAGGTCGTCCTATGAACGCGCGTCAGCGTGCTTGGCTCCGCTAAGCGTCGGGCATCATCTCGGCCGGGTAGCGGCTGCCGTAGGAGCCTTCGGGAACGATCTCGTGTATGCGGGCAAGATCGTCCTCCGCAGAGTGACATCCGCGGCGGCGACATTTTCGGCTAGGCGGGTCTCGCTTCGGGTTCCGGGGATCGGGACGATGTCGTGTCCCTGTGCGAGCAGCCACGCAAGTGCGAGCTGGGTGACGCTGATGTCTTTGGACTCGGCGACGCGCGTGAGCTGCTCCACGGCAGCCTTGTTGCGAGTAAGTTCTCGCCCTGCCAGCGGTCGTCCCAACTGCGCATGTCGTCTTGTGGGTACTCGCTCGCGGGCTTGATATCGCCGGTGAGAAACCGCGTCCGAGCGGCGAATAGGGAACGAAGCCGATGCCGAGCTCGCGCAGAAGAGGCAGGATCTCAGGCTCGGCTTGGCGTTCGAAGATCGTGTATTCGGTCTGCAGCACGGATACCGGCTGGACTGCGTGGGCGCGGCGGATCGTGTCCGGTCCCGCCTCACTCAGCCCGAAGAACCAGACCTTGCCGGCGTCGATGAGCTCCTTGACGGCGCCCGCGACGTCCTCGATCGCAACGTTGGGGTCGGTGCGATGCTGGCAGAGAACATCGATGTAGTCGGTCTGTAGGTAGCGCAGGCCGTTCTCGACGACGTCGCGGATGTGCTGCGGACGCGAATCGCGGGCCGCGAATGTCGGATCGGACATGTCAATCCGAATTTCGTGGCGATCGTGATTTCTGAACGAAAGCCCTTCACGGCCTCGCCGACGAGCTTCTCGTTTCGTGCCCGTGCCACCGCCGTACAGCTCGGCGGTATCGAACAGCGTTACCCCCAATTCAAAGGCACGTCGGATCGTCGCGATGTTNNGCCGCTTGCCTTATGGCTGCTCGCCGCTCGCCGCTGGCGGGCAAGCGGCTGGGCGCTGCTCACGGGTGTCCTCGTCAATGCAGCGAGCTGGGCGCTGGTCGGTTTCCACCACCTCCACCTGTTCCTCCATGACTCGAGTCTCGACGCGAAGGTCTTCGCGGACCGTGGGTACAGCGTGGCGGCGACCCTCACGCGGATGGGGTTCGCTACCGGTACAAGCGGCGTTCTGACGCTGGTCGGTTCGATCGTGCTGGTGCTTGCGGTCGCATATGCCGGCTACCTAAGGGCCTCCGACTATCAGGCGTTGACCTTGGCGGTTACGCTGATGCTTGTCACCCCACCGGTCGAGTGGAACCACTATTTCTTGGTGCTTCTGGTGCCCTTGGCGATCGGTCGTCCACGTCTCACGTGGCTATGGCCGGTACCGATCCTGATGTGGCTCTGTCCGTACGATCCGGGCGCGAGCGTTTGGCAGCGACCGCTCGCGTGGGCGCTAGTGGCGATAGTCGTGATCGGCGTGCTGCGTCGCCGTGAGCCGCGGGCAGAGCCCGAGCCGGGCTGGGCTGGGCGTCTCACACGATCGGCGGCGAGCTCATCTTCACCGCTCGCTTCACGAGCTCTCCGCCCGCGCGAGGTCCCGCCTAGAGCTCGCGCATCGACCTGACCAGAACCTGCACAGGCTCATGAGCACCCGGGCCAAACCCCAAGCGCACCTCATCGCACAGCGCAAGCGCCCCCTCCACGCGCCCAGCTCGCTGAGTACCACAGCGGGTCCGCCCATCGCCTGCACCTCCAATAGGCCAAGAGCACTCGCGACGCACCAGCGGGGGTAATACATCGAGGGCCGCGTTCTCGCCAGCTCGGCTCAGACCTACCGAGCCCCTGCGCCAGTCCTGATCACGTGCACTGAGGGGGTCTCGCATATCGACCATCGCGCGACTTTCGCAATAGACCGGACGACCGTGGTACAGATGGCCTGCAGGGTCGTGTTGTCGCCTAGTCCTGGCCGCAAACGTTGAATCCGTAGCGTTGCGCGAGGCTCTCGTATCTTGACGTCGCTGCGGCGAGGGCCTCCGAAGCGCGGGCGAGCCTGGTCTTGCTGTGTGTCTCCACCGCCGGAATGAGTTCTGCATTCACTCGAAGCTTCTCCGCCAACGCATTCCATATCTCAGTTAGAGCCGCAACGCTACCGGCCGGCTTCGGGATCACCCGCAGCCTTGGAACGCTGGCGTTGCCCAGGGCGTCGAGCTTTCGGAGCTCCCGGACGATCATGGAGCGGGACGGGCGGACCGAGATAGCAGCGTGGGCTACCGCCTTTTGCACCGCAACGACTTTCGCGTCCGTGGCCTCGCAGACCGAATCGGCCTTGGTGATGTACTGAGCCCTCCCGGTTGGCAGGGTCGTCGGGAATACCTTGAACGCGTCGTTATGGATGCGCGAGGCCACGAGCGTCTGTGCCGACCTCATAGGCCGGCGCCGGTACAGAAGCTGCGACGCGATCGGGGTGACGCCGTTGACCTTCAGGTCGGAGAACGCAATTGGTGACAGCTTTGGGTAAGGAAGCAGTCGGTTAGCTCCGTATGTCGTCTGCACGTCTTCCTGTAGCCACTCAGCGTCATCCACCGGGCCTGTCGCCTCTTCGGACGTCGAGAGCTTGACGTCGACCGAGCGCCGGGGGTCTGAGAACTCCAGGTACCAGCGCCCATCCAGGAGCTGGAGGCTCACTGAAACGACGTCCCCCGCCTTGACGCGAGGAAGCGCCACGGGATGGAAGCTGTGAGCAGTATCGCTCCAGAAGCCGTAGAGAAGTGGCTGCCTTAGCCCTCCGACGAGGAAGCGTAAGTCGGCGTCTGTGTTGGGCGCGTCACGGCCCTCGTTCACACCGACCTGAATAAATCGGCCGGGGCTTTCCGCCCCTATCCAGGTAGCCGCGATTCCGCGCGGCTCATGCTTTGTGAGCCGCGGAACTTTCCAGCTCGCGCTCACTGATGTGACGTCACCACTCCACAGGTACCCCACGCACGCGCATCCATCGATCTGACCCCCGGTGGGCTTGTGCGCCTTCTTCTTGCCTGCGTGTGCCGCAGCAGTCGAGGTGCTGTTCGACGCGGCAGCGCGTGCCCCAGGTTGGCACGCCATCGAGTGTCTCACTTGCGCGGACAGGTCCGGCGCCGTGGCTAGGTCGATGCTCAGTGCCTGCTGCCACTGATTCAGAAGCTTGGGCGGGGCGTACTGGCTACTGAGCGCACTCTCCAACTCATCGGTTACGCGGAGGAGCCGCTGATTCTGAGGGACGCCAGTGTTCATCATTGCGTAACAAGGTCCTGTGCCCAGGATCTGGAGGATGCCATCCTGAGCTCCCGTGACCTCATTCGTCGCGTTCGCGAACCGTCGGAAGGCGGTGACGTTGCACCGCCCCGCGTCCGCGCCGCCTAGCTTGGCGCATGCACGGAACTCATATAACGCAGCCGCCTGCGCGAGATCACCAGTACACCACGACCGGACTCCGCGAACTTCAATGTCGATTGAGTTCGGACCGAGATGTCGGCATATGGGCCGGAGACCGTTGATCTTGGCCGCCGGTAACCCCTTGTTTCCCACTTCCCGGCTGAGTTTGACCGAAAGCCGCAAGTACGCGCTCAGCGCCTGATAGCCAGCGCGCGTAAAAGTCGTCGCCGAAGGGCCGGCAGCGACCCCATTAGACCCTCCGCATCCCGAGAGCAGCCACGACAGCCCGATCGCGACGACCAGCAGCAACGCGCGACGTGGTACAGGCCTGGGTGCGGTCGCGCGGTAGAGACCGCTCCGCTTCCGCTGCTCAAAGCGGGGGTTCGTGATCCGGAGGGTTGCCATGACGACCTGTATCGGTAATGAGAACGGACGTCTTAAGTTCGATCCGCTAATCGCATGGCTGCGTGACCCTCAGAAGTTGGTTCGACGAACACTCAGGGCTAATCTGAACGACGGCGCGAGACCCGCACGGACACGAATGCTCTGGCGCGAAGCCCAAGACACCAAGGTGCAGCTACCGGTCGTGTTCTCGAGCGCGGAAGCCGAGATGCTCCTGGGGGTCCTCGATGGCATCGCGGTTTCCGCGGCTTGGGGATAGATGCTGGCGATGCCGAGGTTGGCGTGCCCGAGTTGGGGCTGGATAACGATGAGAGGGACGCCTTCATGGGCCATATCCATTCGTCGAGTACTGGTTCTCCGCTGTCGAACGCCGCTACGCGGGGCAGAACCGCCGACGCGATACCGCCGCTACCTGGGTGATCACAGACGCTGACGATCTCGTCGTCGCATACGCAAGCGTCGCGATGACAGGCATCGACCGATCCGCCGCACCCGAAACGCTCGCGAAAGGCGCACTAGACCCCGTTCCGGCGTTGCTGCCCGGCCGACTCGCAGTCGACCACCGTTACTCAAACCTCGGGATCGGAACCGCACTCGCTGCCCACGCCCTCGCCACCGCCGTCGAGCTCAACGAAAAAGCCGCCTGCCGCGCCGTCGTTGCCACCGCACTCAACCCCAAAGCCCGCACATGGTGGCAGCGGCTCAGTTTCCATCCATTCGATCCGGCCGACCGCGACCAGCTCGACCTCTACCTCCTAACCGCCGGGATCGAGACAACCCTGCGCAACGCCCGAAGTCACATCCACGGCGACCGGCCGGTGCCCCTCCTGTCCGCGCGAAGCACGTCTTTCGCGTCCGATCTCGGCGTGCGCGTCAGTAGCGTGAAGCAGGACTGTCGCCGTTTAGGTTTGTGTTGCGGTCGCGAGTCCGAGGAATACCATGAGCGATCGGTTCAGCTGCACGAGTTCGTCGTCGCGGAGGCGGCCGAGTCGCTCGCCCAACCCTGATCGCGGCATGGTCGTGATCTTGTCGACCATCAGACTGCTCGGCCGGTCCAGACCGTTGGTGTCGGTTGGCTCGATGGGGATCCTGATCAGCGGTGCGTCAACCGGACTGGTCGTGAATGGGCAGACGGTGACCGCCGCGGTCGCGTCGAAGCGGTCATCTTGAACGATGAGCACCGGTCGTGGTTTGCCGCTGTAGGCGCCACGAGCCGCCGCCGTGTAGATCTCGCCCCGTGTCACGCGGAGACTTCGTCGTCCTCGTCCAGTCCGACGGAGATCGCGTCAACGAACGCCTGATCGTCTGCTTCGCTCTCGCTCGTCGCGATTGCGACGGACTGCCGGTGAGCTTCCGCGATGAACTCGGGCGCACGCACATCCGGCACCCAGATCTGCACCGGACGCAGCCCCTGGCGTCGCAGCCGCTCCCGATGTTGGCGTACTCGGTCGCGAGTCGAAGACATACAAATAGGTTACATGTAACGCACGGCTTGTCAACCGACCCGTCCTGCTGACCGCAGAGGAGGGCTCCCCGCTCGAGGTCCGAGATGCGCGTCCTGACACCGATGCACGTGCCGTTCGCCGCTGTAACTTTCGCCCACAGCGTCGGTACTCCGTTCATGAGCACTTCTCGCCCATTCTTCGCGGGGCTCACGTCTGTTTGGGCATTTCTCACAGGCTTCCTTGCTTACCTGGCTTGGTTCATCTGGACAGAGACACAACAGACCAGCAACTCCTGCAGCAACGGTCCGGACTACGTGCAATCGGCCGCCATCATGTTCATCCTGATCCTCGCGGTCTTCGCTATTCGCAGACGACCGCGGCGAGGCCAAACCGCGTGGCAGTTCCTGGGCGAGGTTCTCGCCACCTCCGCGTGGACCGCGATCGGCTTGTCAGTAGCGATCTTCTTTGCCGCAGCCACTGGCTGCAGCGCTTAGCAACGTGCGAGGGCTAACAAGCAGAAGACTCTCGCCGCCCTTGGCGAATGCTTTCGGTCACCCACGGCCGTGAGCCCTCGTGTCCGCGCAAAGCACGTCGCTCGTCTGTGGAGGCGAGATGCCTCTCGGCGGGGAAAAGCAGGTGCGCCGGTGAGATGATCCAGTTCGTGGCGTTGCGCTCGTCACGGCTGAGCCGACGGCGCGAATGCTTTTAGTGAGTCGAAACTTTGCCGGCCCTCTGGTCATGGAGCCGAAGGCCTGCTGCAGCTGCAAACAGCAGGACGGCCGGGACGAGCAGGATTGCGCATACCAACAGACCCCAGGTCGGAGCGTGTCGAGCAATGCTGATGATCAACGCTCCTGCAATACATGCGAGTTGAACTCCGCGCTGGACCATTGCGCGTGCCTGAGCCTTCGGTACAACCCCTGAGTTCGTCGACTCCGCCGGAGTCTCCCGTTCGTGCGGGTCTGCAGCGGGTGCGATGGATGGCCTCGCACTTGGTCTCGACGTTCTTCGGACATATGAGTGCACTGCTATCGGCCCAAGCATCGCCGGCCAGAAGCCAACGGCAATCAGTGTCACCCCAAGCCACACGACCGAACCTACCGCGAAGCACCCGGCTAGGACCAGGCAGAGGCCCGCGAGCGAGATCCGGACGACCGGCGCTGCGCTCAATCGCTGGCGTCTTGACTCAGCCACACATGCAATCTACCTGGAGGCTGTCGCGTCATCAAAGGACTCGCCCGACCCAGGTAACGGGTCGCGATCGCTACGCCACGCGAGCACATGGATGCCTGAACGAGTGACTGCTCGGTCGTAGTGGCTCCGTCGTCGAACTTTGTGAATGAGCGTCGGACCCCCCCGACGCTCATTCACAAAGTTCACGTCGTGGCGAGCGCATTCACACGAAGCACTCGCGAAGCGGCCACCGCGCGTGACTATCCCTTGGCCACGGATCCGTGCCTGCGGACGGGCGATCTGCGCGGATCATCGGTCGTAGACGTCACGACGGTGCCCGAGAGTGACCACGACGATCAGCAGGACGTCATCCTCGATCGTGTAGATCACGCGGTAGTCGCCAACCCGCACCCGCCATGCCGGCCGGGCGCGTAGCGGCCGTGAAGCCGGTGGACGCGGATCCTCAGCCAACAACGCAATCGCCGCCTGGAGTCGACGAGCCACGGGCGGGTCGAGCTTCCGTAGTGCCCGCACCGCCGCCGGGCGCAACTCGATCCTGTACCGGCTCACTCCCAACCGAGGTCGGCCTTGGCCTGATCCCAGGGTATGTTCGCGCCCTCCTCAGCCATTGCCGCGTCAAACGCCTCAACGTCCTCCGCATCCTCCAGTGCAGCGACAAGCCGAGCGTAATGCTCAGGACTGACCAGCACAGCCGCCGCACGGCCGTAGCGCTCGAGCACCACGGGCTCGGTCTGTGCCTGGTCGACGGCGCCAGGGAGATTCTGGCGGGCCGCACTAACAGTCATCGTCGTCATGCATCGAGCGTACAAGACGGCACGCGTGTTGTACAGACGCAACCGTCGCACACCTCGCTCGCGTCCCAGCACCAACGCAGGTCTCTCGATCCAACCCACGAAAGACGCGCACCTCGCCAATTGCGCGTCTCTGGTTGAAGCAACGGACTGTGGCCAAAGCGTTAGTGAACGGCTACGTCCCGCGACGGACGAATGTGATCGTCAGTCGGAAGGTG
>PLES01000048.1:5728-5958 GCA_003137075.1 Solirubrobacterales bacterium | reverse complement strand
TCGTCGGTCGAGTGCACGTGCAGCGCGCCCGACTGCTCAAGCAGTGCGTCGAGCACGACCCGGTCAGAGTTCACGACCTCCTGCTCACCCTCGAGCTCGACGATCAAAAGCGCCGCGCACTTCGGATATCCCGGCTTCACGGACGCCTCGGCCGCCTGCATCGCGAGCGCGTCCATGATCTCCATCGCCACCGGCAGCAACCCCTCGCGCACGATCCGAGCGACCGCGTC
>PLES01000048.1:0-5704 GCA_003137075.1 Solirubrobacterales bacterium | reverse complement strand
GCCGATGTGATCGGCGCCGAGCTCAACCAGCTCACCATCGGGCAGCACGACCTTCATGCCGAGCACGTGGTTGCTGGTCATGCCGTGCTTCAGGCAGTGCGCGCCGCCGGAGTTGAAGGCGACGTTGCCGCCGATGCTGCAGATCGACTGGCTCGACGGGTCGGGTGCGTAGAGCAGACCGTGTTCAGCGGCAGCAGCGCTGACGTGCAGGTTGATCACGCCGGGCTGGACCACGGCGGTGCGTGTGTCGGGATCGACCCGCAGCACCCGGTTCATGCGGTTCAAGGCGATCACGACACCGCCCGCGACCGGCACCGAACCGCCAGAGAGCGAGGTGCCACTGCCACGCGCAACGAACGGCAAACCCGCCGCATGGCAGGCCCGCACCGCAGCCACGACCTCACCGGTCGACTCGGCCAACACCACCGCCAACGGCTGCTGGTTGAACGCAGTCAGGCCGTCAGAACCGAAGGCGGCCAACTGCGCCGGCTCAATCAGAAGCCGCTTGCCGAGCCCGAGCTCTCTCAGACCTTCGATTGCGTCGGTCGCGCTGGGCATCAGCCCGTTGTCGGTACGAGACTCGCGGCTTTGATCGCGTCGACCGCGGCTGCCTCGTCGTTATCGGAGGTGTCCCCGGTGACGCCGACCGCCCCGATCAGCTCACCGTCCGGAGTCTGGACGAGCACCCCACCCGGCACCGGGATCAGCGAGCCGCCAATCGCCCCGGCCACGGCATCGATGAAGTACGGCTGCTGCTCAGCCCGCGCCATCAGCGCGCGCGAGCCCATGCCGAGCGCGAGGGCGCCGTTGGCCTTGCCGAACGCGATCTCAAAGCGCGCGTTCGAGGCCCCGTCCTCGCGTTCAAAGGCGCGCACCTGCCCACCGGCGTCGAGCACCACGACCGAGAGCGGCTTGAGCCCGCGCCGCTCGCCGGCGGCCCGTGTTTCAGCGATCAGTTGACGTGCGACCTCGAGCTTCATGCCGTGGCTCCCGTGAGCGTCTTGTGATCGGCGCGTGAGCGGTGCAGGATCGGCTCGGTGTAGCCGGACGGCTGTGTTGTGCCCTCGAAGACCAGAGCTCGCGCGGCCAGATAGGCGTCGCCATCAAAGTCCGGTGCCATCGGCTCGTAGTCCGGGTCAGCGGCGTTCTGCTGGTCGACGACCGCGGCCATGCGCTTGAGGCTCTCATCGACCTCTTCAGCGGTGACGACCCGGTGGTGCAGCCAGTTGGCTATGTGCTGCGAGGAGATGCGGCAGGTGGCGCGATCCTCCATCAGCGCAACGTTATTGATGTCGGGCACCTTTGAGCAGCCGACGCCCTGATCGACCCAGCGCACCACGTATCCGAGAATTCCCTGGGCGTTGTTGTCGACCTCGGACCGACGGGCTTCGGCGTCCCAGTCACGATCCTTTGCGACCGGGATCGAGAGCAGGTCGTCAAGCGTTGCGCGCGGCGCTTGCCCCTCGAGCTCGGCCTGACGCGCTGCCACGTCGACGCGGTGGTAGTGGGTCGCGTGCAGCGTCGCCGCCGTGGGAGAAGGAACCCAGGCTGTGTTGGCGCCGGCACGTGGATGACCGATCTTCTGCTCGAGCATCTGCGCCATGTTCTCCGGCGCGGCCCACATCCCCTTGCCGATCTGGGCCCTGCCGCGCAGTCCGCAGGCCAGGCCGGTGTCGACGTTCCAATCCTCATAGGCGAGGATCCAGCGCTCGGCCCGCATATCGGCCTTGCGGACCATCGGCCCGGCTTCCATCGAGGTGTGGATCTCGTCGCCGGTGCGATCGAGGAAGCCCGTGTTGATGAAGGCGATCCGCTTTGAAGCGGCGCGGATGCACTCCTTGAGGTTCAAGGTCGTACGCCGCTCCTCATCCATCACGCCGATCTTGACGGTGTTGGGTGAGAGCCCGAGCACGCGCTCGACGGTTGTGAAGATCTGATCGGTGAGCGCGACCTCGGCCGGCCCATGCAGCTTCGGCTTGACGACGTAGACACTCCCCGTAGGCGAGTTGCGCTCGGTCTCGGGGCGCTGGCGATCGTGTTTCGCGATCACCACCGTCAGCATCGCGTCGAGCAGCGTCTCCGGAATCTCGGCACCGTCGCTGTCGAGCACCGCGTCGGTGGTCATCAGGTGGCCGACGTTGCGCACCAGCAGCAACGCACGTCCACGACGCTCGAGTTCGGCTCCGTCGGCGCTCTGGAAGCTGCGATTGCCATCCAGCCGGCGCTCGAAACCGCCGTCGCCCTTGCTCACCCAGGCGGTGAGGTCACCGCGCATCAGCCCGAGCCAGTTGGCGTAGGCCGCTACCTTGTCCGACGCGTCGATCGCCGCAACGGAGTCCTCGAAATCGACGATCGTGGTGACGGCGGCCTCGATCACAACGTCCTTGACGCCAGCCTTGTCGGCCTTGCCGACTGGGTGCTCTCGATCGATCTCGATGATCACGCCGAGCCCGTGGTTGGTCAGCAGCAGGCTCGCAGGCGAACTCGCCTCGCCGGTATAGCCGGCAAGGGCGTGCGGAGCGGCAAGGCCCGTGGTGGCGCCATCGAGATCGGCCTCGAGCGCGCCGTCGGCGGCAACACGGTAGGCGCGCACCTGCGCATGTGTGCCCTCGCTGAGCGGGAAGATGTCGTCGAGGAAGCCTCGTGCCCAGGCGACGACCTCGGCTCCGCGAGCCTCGTCGTAGCCACCCTTGGGCGGGTGCGAGCCGAGCACGTCGGTGCCATAGACGGCGTCGTACAGCGATCCCCAGCGTGCGTTGGCGGCGTTCAGCAGGTAGCGCGCGTTGCTGACCGGCACCACCAGTTGCGGCCCGGCAGTTTCGGCGATCTCAAGGTCAACCCCCTCGGTTTCGACGCTGAAGTCAGGCCCTACCGGGACTATGTAGCCAATCGACTCGAGGAAGGACCGGTAGGCGGCCGGGTCGTGCGGCTTACCCGCGCGCTCCCGATGCCACGCGTCTATCTGCTGCTGGAACTCTGCGCGGGTCTCGAGCGCCTTCGAGATCTGCGGCGCGGTTTGCGCGATCAACTCGGCGAACCCGCTCCAGAAGCTCTGCTCGCTGACATCCAATCCGGGCAGCACCTGGGTGCTCACAAAGTCATACAGCTCGGCGTCGACCTGGAGGCCGGCCGTGGCGATGCGCTCTCCTCTGGCAGCCATGGTGTTTCCTTTCGTTCGCAATTGCGAACTCAGTTCGTAATATTGGCGGTGTTCGAAATATACCGCCGAAGTTTGGGAGCGTCGTGAACCAGTTGCCAGCCGATCAGACGAGCAGTGCCGGCCGGCGCGTGCGCTCGGCTGAGCGTGTCGCGGCCGTGCTCGACGCCCTGCGGCACTCCTCGCAGCCGCTGCGCCACGCCGACGTCGCCCGCGCCGTCGGGCTGCCGAAGAGCAGCACCAGCAACCTGCTCGACACGCTCGCTGATGTCGGGCTCGTCACCCGCGATGAGCGCGGCTACTCGCTCGGGGTCAAGCTGATCGAGCTTGGCGCCGCCGCCGCCGAGCGCCTCGACATCCGCGGCATCGCGCGACCGGTATTGCGCGAGCTCGCGGAACTCGGGATCGGCGCGTCGAATCTCGCCGTTCTGCAGGGGCACTCCGTGCTCTACATCGAGAAACTCAACAACCCCGAGCACGTGATCCAGATCGCGACCCGCGTTGGTAGCGCCGTTCCGGCGCATATGACGGCGCTCGGCAAGGTGCTGGTGGCCGCGCTGGCGCCTGAAGAGCGCGCACGCTGGCTGCGTGAACACACATACACGGCGATGACCCCACACACGATTACGTCCGCCGGAGAATTCGAGCTGGCGCTCGAATTCTCCGCTGAGCACGGCTACGCCCTCGACGACCAGGAGCAGAACATGCGCACGGTCTGCGTCGCCGCGCCGGTCACCGACCACACCGGCGCGACCGTCGCCGCGATCAGCCTCACCTGTCTGAGCGAGGATGTCCGCGATGACCGCGAGCCACAGATCTCGGCGGTGATCAAGGGCGCCAAGCAGGTCTCCGCGCTGCTTGGCGGATGACTCTGCGGCCGCAGCTGACTGGGGACGCGCCGGGCTCTGACTCGGCGCGCGACCCAGCTAGCCAGCACTCCGCTAGCCGCGCAGCGCCTCAGGCAGCTGAGCCGAGGCCGCGAATGCGGTCTGCTGCCAGCCCGCGTCCTGCTTGACCCAGACCTGGAGGGCATGACTGTCGAGGAAGATCTCCTCGCCGCTGTCGTCGCGTGCGGGGAAGCTGGCGTGCAGCGTCCCGGTCATCACGGCCGTATCGCCATAGACCCGGACCGTGACGTCATCACTGCGCCAGACCTTGCGCGGGTACTTGACGAGGTTGCCCAGGAACGACTCCAGATCTTCGGTCTGACCGCCGGTGTGCGTGTAGGTGAGATCGGCGCTGTTCAACGCCTTCAGCGGCTCTACATCGCCGTTGGTGATCGCAAGGCAACGCGCGCTCTCAAGCTCTAAGAGCTGCGCGGTCAGGTCATCAGCCATGGTCCCTCCACAAGTTCAAGCTGCTTATTGGACATATAGATGATTGCAATATATCTAGGCCGAAGCCGGCCCGACTATCAGCTCTAGATAGCCGTCCGCTATCTGCTCCGCGCTCAGGCGTCCGCCGGGCCTGAACCAGGCCGGCAGCTGATTGACCATTCCGAGCAGAGCGCGGACCGCGAGCTCGCGGTCCGCGAAGTGAAACTCACCGTCGCGCTCGCCGCGTGCGAAGACGTCTCCCAACAGATCTTCGAACTCCTTGCGTTGGCGACGCACATGCTGCCACTGCTTGCCGTGGGCGAGCACGTGGCGCTCCTGCTGAAAGACCAGCATGTGGTCACGGCTGCGCTCGACGTGCTCAACCCAGGTGTGCATGACGTTGCGCAACTGATCACGGGCGGAACCGCCGGCGCCCGCGATCTCACGCACGGCACCGAGCAACGGTTCCATCAGCTCGTCACAGATCGCCACCAGCAGCTCATCTTTGCTGCCGATGTAGTGGTAGAGGCCGCCGGCCTTGAGGCCGGCGACGTCAACGAGGTCCTGAATCGAGGTCGCGTGAAAGCCTTTCGATGCGAATACGCGCGCCGAAGCGTCGACCACCGCTTGACGCCGCAGGTCGTAACGGCTGCGCAGCGCTGGCCTGGTTGGTGGTGCGGGCACGCAGGAAGTTTCGCAGACTTCGAACGTTCACTACAAGTTAGAGCGATCGTTCGGTAATATGGCGGCTAGTGGAGATGGTGCGCGACCCTCATCAGAGCGCTGTGACTGAGCTGCAATATCTGGCGCCAGTGCTGATCGCCAACCGCGGTGAGATCGCGGTTCGGATCGCCCGTACCGCGCGAGCCCTCGGACTCGCCACGGTTGGTGTCTTCACCGAGGAAGATCTCGGGGCGCTGCATATCGACTCTGTCGATCAGGCTGTCCGGGTCGGCTCATATCTGGAGTCCCAGGCGATAATCGAGGCCGCCCGCCGAACCGGCGCCCGGTCGATCCACCCCGGCTACGGCTTCCTCAGCGAGAACGCTGGCTTCGCGCAGGCTGTGATCGACGCGGGCCTTACCTGGATCGGACCGCCGCCGGCCGCCATCGAGTTGATGGGTGACAAAGGCAATGCCAAGCAGTTCGCCCAGGACGCGGGTGTGCCGGTGGTCCCACCCGGTGACAGGGGCGAGTTCCCGGTCGTGGTCAAGGCCGTTGCCGGCGGCGG
>PLES01000007.1 GCA_003137075.1 Solirubrobacterales bacterium | reverse complement strand
GGAACGCCGTTGTGAGAGACCTGGCAGTACGTCAACCCGCCTATCGCGCCCGGCGCCACCGGGATGCACCTCTACACCAGCGCTATGCGCGCCGCGATCGCGGATCTAGTGACAAGTTCGCCACCTCTGCCGTGATCGCGTTTGTCGGCTGCGACACCGGTAGTCGGGTCCTACTTGCGGCTGGATGCGCGTTAGCTTCTGATGGGGCAGCTTTTGAACGTGGTTACTCGCTGCACTGCGTAGGCCTGGATTGTTCCGCCCTGCGGGAACTCAGCGGTGTCGGAGTGTCCTGTGGGTAGCTTTTCGAGACCTGCTCGGTCCTTGAAGCAGACCGTGAACGCCCGTCGCGCTGGGTGGAGGGGGCACGTTACGTTGTAGTACTCGATCAGCGGCGAGGTGCTGTACGTCCCGACCTTGGGCACGCTGCAGCTGCCGGCGCTGGACCGGACTGCACCAGGGCGCCCTTTTGTCCATACGGTTAAGTCGATTGAGGCGATTTTGGGGCTTGTGCCGGACTCCCAGCCCGTGAACACGTAGGTGTCGCCGTGGGCCGGCCCGAGCATTAGGCACGGAGTGAGGGTGCAACCTGCTGGCGGTTTCGACTGTGCCGCCGCCGTCGTGGCAGCAACAACGAGCACCGCACCGCACATTGCAGCGAGCACGGCGAGCCGGCGTCGCCAGCCCTTAGCGCGAATATTCACGATCTCGTTTGGCATCGTATGGCTACGCTGTCTCGGTGAGGCATATGGCGGGTTTCAACTTGCCGCAAAGGTATCGCTGCGGCGTCAACTCGGTGTTGAAGCCGTAGCTTGACGCAAGGCCAGCAAGCGTTCGCAGGCTCAGCGTCGAGAGTCTCTGCGCGGCGCGGCGCACCGAAATGCCGAGAACGTGGTTCATCTGTGCAATCCCTCGTGACCGTTGATTCGCGTGCCAGCCTAAACCTATCGGTATCCCCTGGCAAGTAGCGGAATTCGTACGGACCACGAGTGCTTCCACCTGGGGCTTCTGTTGCAACGCCGCGACCGCAACGACGACCATCCGAATGCGCCGACCGCGGGCTGGACACGAGGTTCGCGCGAACCTCGCGCGAACGACTCGGGTTCGCGGGCGTGAGCCGCGTGTCAGGTAGGTCCGGTGCGACGCGGAGGCATCTCTACTCGGACCTGCTCATGGCGCGCACGTCGAGCGCCACCGCGATGTTTGACATCAGACGTGCGTGTAGTTACAACTCACTGTCCGTCGGGTGCCTGCACGATTGGGACTGGGGGTTGTACGTATGGGAAGGCTGACGTTTAGCTGCCGTCTGTTGCTGGTTCGTGTCAGCGGTGCGGTTGTGGTGATCTTCGCGCTCGCTGTTGCGGGCGCGACCGTTGCGCTCGCCACTGTGTCTGCCGCACCGTCGAAGCTCCTTTGGAATAAGACCGCGTGTGGCGGCCCGCCGAGCAGCCCGAACGTCGAATGCATGACGTATGCCACATATGGCGGGGACAGCTCTGTCGTGACATTCTCGGTAGGTCCACTTAGCAAGCTTCAGCCGGGGAAGCGGTACAAGGTTTCGTCCTTCACTTTTTGGACGGCCACAAAGCCAGTAAGCGTGCTGCCGCATGGCGTCTGCACGGCGCACGGCACCGCGTCAGAATCGTCCACCGACCCGAAATTTCACGTGACTAAGTGCAACCTGACGGTGGCGGCAGGATCCTCGGTACAGCTGTGCGTGACCGGCGGCGGTGGCAACGGTGCTGGTGCGCCCAACGGGAGCGTGTTTGAGTGGACGGCACTCCTATCCACAGGCACCACTGTCCAGAACGTAGCGAGTCCAGTAACCGCTGTCTCGCACTGCCCGGAATCGGTGAAGCACAAGTAGCCCAGCCGACATCTCTGCGCTCGTGTGCTCGAGAACATGACCAGGTAGTGCATGGCAGGAGCACGTAGTCCCCGGCAACAGCCGCACCTTGGTTGGTTTCCGGCATCCATGCGATGCCCGCGAGTAGCGTACGAGGCGGCGAGAGCTCTCATCTCGGCGCCGGTGACGCCTATTTGACGCGAATCGTGCTCGTCGCGGTACCGGCCGCGCTGGTGGCGCTGCGTCGTTCGGTTACGTGCAGCTTCAGCGAGACATGATGACGCAGACCCCAGACCTCAAGGATCCTGAGGACTCGGGCGCCGATAGGGGTCGGCGTTAGCGTGATCCTCGCCGACCTGTGGAATTCCACTGCCCGCTCAGCGGAGGCGATCGCCGGCAGCTTTGCGTGGAACAGGGCGCGTACTGATTTCTGATGGAGATCGTGCGCGAGCAGAGCTTCCCCGATGCCAGCTGCGGCCACGAGGCTAAGGCGGGCCTCGGCACGGATCGGGGAGNNCCTGTAGACGAAGCCGTGCCGGAGGTGGGGAAGTCGGGTGCGAGATTGGTGTCGGAGTCTTGGAGTCGGGTGCTGTCGGCGGGGTCGGAAACAGCCTTGGCCACCGCCGCGCCGATCGTGTCCGCAGCGTACGCACCGACAGCCTGCGTGACCGGCAGGCCCTTGCTCAGATCGTTCAGAACGTCTACGAGCGGATTGTCAGAAGGACCGATATCGAGAAAGCCGGGCGGGGGCGCCGGCCAGAACGACGGGGGCTCGTTCTTGACGAGCTCGTTCAGAACGTCTACCAGCGCGTTGTCATTCGGGCCGAAGTCAAGAAAGTTGGGCGGGGGAGCCGGCCAGTCTGCAGGCAGCGTCACCCTGCCCAGACACGCGTCGATACCGATGTCGGCGTGGGCGGTCTCCTTCGGAACTGAGCTGGCGCCACAGCCGACGTCAACGTCAATCTTCTCTAGGAGGTCAGTGGTGTCGATCGAGTCCGGAAGATTCAACGTCGTCCCGGCCACGGTGACCGGCGGAGGTGCCCACAGTAAAAAGATCGCCTTGGCGTAACCGTTCTGGTTGACGACCACCGGCGTCCAGGTACTCGCTCCCGGCTGCACCTCAACCTTGCACGTTCCCGTGTTCGGCGCGCAGCCACTGACAATCGCTCCCCCGGGACCGACACCCCAGGTCAGCGAGTTGTACAGACAGCCAGCATCACCGCAAGCCACCGGTTTCGTCGTCTGCAGCGGCGCCGGGCCGCTGAGCGAGAAGACCCCATCGTTGCCGCCCGTCAACGTCACCGGCTCAACATCCCCGCGAAAGGAAAAGTCCGGGCAGCCACCAGCCGCATAGCACGCGGGCACACGGGGAGGCGCGTCCGCGGCACGTGCGCACGCCGGCGCGAAAGCACCAACCGCCAACCCGACCGTGCTCACTAAAACCGCAACAAACACACGACCGCGAACGAACAAGCCGCCCCGAGAAACTTGTGCCCCCAACATTGCCGGGAATCCTACGGCACTCGCCCCAGCCCTACGCACGAACACGGTGACAAGCACTGGTTAGCCAGTCGCGCTTTCGGTGATCCAACCAGCTCACGCCGACGAGTGGAATGGCGACCGTTCCGTCGTGAGGAAAGACAGAGTGCCGACGGTTCAGATCGTGGTCGGCCGGTTGGAGGGTGTCCGTTGACCAAAGCATCAGCTGACAGACCCGGAACAAAAATTGCCACGTGTCTACTTAACTCGTCTATTTATTCGCATAGCTGGTTTGGTGTGTCCAAAGCTTCCCAGCCAGTCGCGGCGACGGGCCGGTTTTGCCATCAATAGGGGGTTACGATGCCTGCGATTTCACAGGTCGATTCTGGCTTTGCGTTCCTGGGGGCGGATGAGGTTGCTGAGGCGGCGGTGCAGGCCGGGGATCCGCTCGGTCCGCTTGCCCAGCTTCCGGGTCTGGGCGACGCCCCAGGCACCTGGGTCGGCCGGGGGTTCAATGCGATTTGGCGTCCTCACCGTCTGACAACAGGACAGGATCGCTTCCTCGAGCTGAACCTCACCGATGACAAGCTCGTGTTCACGCGGATCAACGGCGAAATCCCGAACCGCGGGCTGGACATGCCCAACATCAACATGCGCGGCATCACGTACATGCAACAGATCAACGAGGCCGGAAATCCGGCCGCGGGGCTACACATCGAACCCGGCATCTGGGCGCGGGCACCGCAGACCAGCAACCCNNCGGATGGCGTCGATCCCGCACGGGACCGTGATAAATGCACAAGGCGTCTCCCAAGAGATCACCGGGGGTCCTCCGAACATCCCTGACAACAACATCCTGCCGTTCTTCTTCAACACTCCCGCCCCCACCGATGCCCAGTTCAGCCAGGTCGCCCTGACATTCCCGGAGCTCGACCTAGCGATCCCGACGCAGTTTCGTCAGGAACCGGCTGGCATCACACAGGCCGATCTGCAGAGCATCGTCAAGAACCCCAACAGCGTCATCCAAACCGATCTCGCCAAATCACTGCAGGGGACGAGCATGAAGAGCCGGACGGTTCTGCACATCTCGACCACCAACAGCGTGATCAAAGGGGGCGGCGGGACGGCAAATACAGCCTTTCTGACGTCGAGTACCAATCCGGAGGTCGGCAATGCACGGGCCACGCAGGTCGAAGCGACCTTCTGGATCGAGACGATCGCCGGCACAGGCGGCCAGCCCGACAAGCTCCAGCTTCAGTACACGCAGCTGGTGATGCTCGACTTCAACGGGATCCACTGGCCTCACGTGACCGTTGGAACGTTGGTCAAGCAGTAGAACAAGCTCGAACACGGTAGTCCGGGCTAAGTCGCGAGAGTCGTAGATGAGCGAAACCGCAGGTATGCCCGCCTGTTAGAGGCTCGTACAGATG
>PLES01000039.1 GCA_003137075.1 Solirubrobacterales bacterium | reverse complement strand
GCCTACGAGATGGCGCTCACCGGTGACCCGATCACGGCCGAGCGCGGCTATGAGTTCGGACTCGTAAACCGGCTGGCCGAACCTGGCGAAGTGCTTGAGACTGCGCTGACGTTGGCTGGCGCAATCGTCGTCAACGGCCCGCTCGCCCNNGATCCTGCGCGAGTCGGCTGATTGGCCCGACAGCGAGTTCTTTGCGTCACAGGAGAGCATCGCAGGACCGGTCTTCGGCTCCGCTGACGCGGCCGAGGGCTCCACTGCGTTTGCCGAGAAGCGCGCGCCGGTCTGGCGCGGGGTCTGAGCGCAACCGGCTGCAGCCGGGTCGGGCGGTCAGCGGCCGCCCGTCTTGCGCTACTCCTCGCCGAAAGCCGTGCAGACCACTGATCGGGGACCGCCGTGGTCGCGGTGCTCACAGAGATAGATCCCCTGCCAGGTCCCAAGTGCCGGCCGCCCGCCCGACAGTGGCAGGCTCAAAGAGGACCCGAGCAGTGATGCCTTGATGTGCGCCGGCATGTCATCTGGACCCTCAAGCGTGTGCGTCCAGAACGGCGCTCGCTCCGGCACAACCACGTCAAACCAGGCGCCGAAATCGGCGCGCACGTCAGGGGAAGCGTTCTCGTTCAACGTCAACGAGGCCGAGGTGTGCTGGATCAACAGGTGCAGCATCCCGACGCGAATCCGCTCGAGCCCCTGGATCTCGCTTACAAGGTCTCGCGTGATCAGATGGAACCCGCGCGCCCGAGGCGCCAGTGTGATCCGCTGTTGCAGCCAGATCACGTCGGCAGCCGTACCTTCCGCATGTCGACGCGATCACCGCGAAAGGGAATGCCCTCCCGCTCGAGGATCAGCCGCTGACGCTCGCCCTGCGCGAGCGAGCCGTCGGCGCGCACGATCCGGTGCCAGGGCACGCTGGGATCATCGCAATCGTGAAGCACGGTCCCGGCTACACGCGGCGCCCCCGGTGAGACATCCCCGTATGTACGAACAAAGCCCGCCGGCGTGTCGCGAATCCGTTCAAGAATGCGCGTATATCGGTCGATCGCCACCGTCGAAGAATAAGCAGACAGGAGCAGGAGATAGCCATACGGCGTCGACGGGCTGGTGCTAAGCTCCGCCGATCGCGTTCCCCGCAGATGGCCGGGAAGCGGTTTACCGGCCATGTCTGCCAAGTACCGAAGACACCAAAGGCTGCCTCGCGCAGCCGCACTCGGATTGACCCTCGGCAGCGGCCTGCTCGTCGCTGGAAGCGCGACGGGCGCGACCGGGACGACCCAGCTGCAGACGAAGCTGAACTCCACCAAGTCGCAGCTGAACGCGACGCAGACCCACCAGCGGACGCTCGCCGGCAGCATCGCGGCGCTGAACGGCCAGGTCTCGTCGCTCGCGGGTCAGATCAGCCTGGTCCAATCACGCGAATCGGAAGCACAGTCACAGCTCACCGGCTATGACACCGCGCTCTCCCAAACCAAATCAGAGCTGGATCTTGAGCGGGCGAAGCTGCATCTGCTCAAGCGCCGGCTGAGGCGCGCCTCAAAGCTTCTGGGAGCCCAGCTTCGCAGTCAGTACGAACAGCCGGAACAGTCGCTTGTATCGCTGCTCGTAAATGCCAACGGCTTCAACCAGCTGCTCTCGCAGCTCCAGTATCTGAACAGCGCCAAGCGCGACGAACAGAAGGTCATCGAGCTGACCAGGTCGGCTCGCGCGCAAGCGGAGGGCGCGGCCCGCCGGATGGCCAAGCTCGAGGCGGCGGACCAGCAGGCGGCAAGTGCCGCCGCCGAACAGACCGACGCGCTCTCCGGCATGAATTCGCTGCTTTCCTCGCGCCAGGCGGCGTTGAACGACGAGCGCGCGGCACAGGCCACTGCGCTCTCGGCAAGCCAGGCGAAGGGCTCACAACTGCGCGCAGCGGTCCACGAGATCCAGGTCCAGGAGGTCGCCGCCGAGCAGGCCACACAGGCGATCAACCCTCCGGTGACAACCGGCGGCACCACCACGACCACGACCACCAGCGCCACCCCGACTGCGCCTGGCAGCGGCGGTGCGGGCCTCAGTGGCTCCGATGGCTGGGCGATCCCGTACCCGATCGTGCTGTGCGAGTCCGGCGGCCAGAACCTGCCGCCCAACGGCGCCGGCGCCTCCGGCTACTACCAGATCATCCCCGGCACCTGGAAGCTCTTCGGGGGCAGCGGAGCTCAAGCCTATCTGGCCTCGCGCGCTGAGCAGAGCGCGGTGGCGGCAAAGATCTGGAACGGCGGCGCGGGCGCATCGAACTGGACTTGCTCAAGCATCGTCGGCATCAGCTGAGCACGGTAGGATCCGCGCGCCGGCCCCGCCCATAAGTTCCGCCGAACCCGAGAGTGGTCGCCGTGACCGCGCGCGCATCGACCGTCCTCACTAGCCCCCGCTTGATAGCTGCGGTCGCAGCTTCGCTGCTGGTACTCGCCTTGATCTTGCGGTTCGGCGCGATCGAGCACTACCGGTACGTGCCGATCAACGACGCCCGCTCATACCTGAAGAGCGCCGCCGCGATCGCCAAGTACGGCACATACCACGACGGCAATCACGCAGCCGGCGGAGCCCGAGGCCCCTCAGCGTACTTTCCTCCCGCCTACTCCTACCTGCTCTCGGTCGTCGACAAGCTGACCGGAGGTCCGGCGCTCGGCGCTAGCACTGTGCACCTTGCCCGCATCCTGCAAGCGCTGCTCGGCACGGTCACGGTCTTGCTGATCGGCTTGATCGCGCTGGAGCTGTTTGGGGTCGGCACCGCCCTGCTGGCGCTTGCGATCGGCGCGATCTACCCGGTCTTCATCGAGCTCTCATCGGTGCTGGTGGCTGAGAACCTGCTGACCGTGCTAGAACTGGCGGCCGCACTCGCGGCGCTGCGGGCGCGGCACACGAGCAGGCCGTGGCGCTGGGTGATCGCCAGCGGCGTGCTGGTCGGTCTCGCAGCGTTGACCCACACCAACGCCGCGCTGATCGCGATCCCGCTCGCCTTTGCGGTGAAGGGCGTCACCCCGCGCACCCGCCGCTCGATCCGAGCCGCAGGACTCGCCCCATCGGCGACGATGCTGGTGGCCGCGCTGCTGACCGTTACACCGTGGCTGATCCGCGACGCCGAGGTCTTCCACCACTTTGTCCCGATCTCGACCGAGGACGGGATCACGCTCGCGGGCACCTACAACCCGACCTCGGCAGCCAGTGACCCGCCCTACCGCTGGCTCTACTTCGGCAGTGTTCCTTCGCTCGCCGGCCTGCAGCGAGACGCCCACGAGATGACCGAGCTTCAGCTCGATCAAAAGCTCGAGCATCGCGCGGCGTCCTACGTCGGCCAGCATCCGCTCGCGCCCTTCAGCGTCGCCTTCCACAACACGCTGCGGCTGCTCGAACTCGAAGGCACGCGTAGCCAAGATATTTCGAGTTCCTCGATCGGGCTCAATCTGGACCTCGCGCACGACGGGGTGGTGAGTTTCTGGCTGCTGCTCGCCGTTGTGCTTGCGGGGCTCGCGACACGACCGGTGCGGCGCGCGCTACGCAGCACTCCGCGCTGGTTCTGGGGCGTGCCGTTCGTGATGTGGCTGACGGTCGTGCTGGTAAACGCCGAGACGCCACGCTTCCGGGAGCCGCTGGACCCGTTCCTGATCCTGGTCGCCGCGGTGACACTGGCGACCCTCTGCAGGCGCATGCGAGACTCGCGGGCGTCTGGGTGATGGCTGGGCGCGTTCAGACGCGCCCAGCCATCAGCGCTCGCCGGGGTTCCGCAACGGGAACTGGGTGATCTCGCGGCTGACGTTCAGCGCCGTCATCACGATCCGGTCCTGCTCACGGGCGTGCGCCACCGGGTAACCCTCACCTGAGGCGGCGCGCTCCTGGCGGCCGACGTAACCGAAGCTCAGCTTGGTCGGCAGGATCTGGAGCAGACGCGGCGACATGTAGGCGCGCGCGCCCATGTTGCGCGGCTCCTCCTGAACCCAGACGACCTCTTGCAGGCTGGGATAGAGCTCAACCAGCTTGAGGATCTCGGTTTGCGGGAACGGATAGAGCATCTCCACGCGACCCACGGCGACGTGATCACTGGCGGCGCGGCTCTCGTGCCCGATGATGTCGTAATAGACCTTGCCGCTGCAGAGCAGCAGGCGCGTGACCTTCTCAGGATCGGCGCCCGGATCGGCGATCACCGACTGGAAGCGCCCCTCGGTCAGATCCGAAAGGTGCGAGGCCGCGGCCGGCAACCGCAAGAGGCTCTTGGGCGTCATCAGGAACAGCGGACGTTGCTTGGCGATGCGCGCCTGGCGACGCAGCAGATGGAAGTACTGGGCCGGCGTGCTGCAGTTGGCGACGCGGATATTGCCCTCGGCGGCGAGCTGCAGGTAACGCTCAAGACGGGCCGAAGAGTGCTCCGGCCCGGCACCCTCGTAGCCGTGCGGCAACAGCATCGTCAGGCGCGATGTCTGACCCCACTTGGCAAGACCGGGCGTGATGAACTGGTCGATGATCACCTGGGCGCCGTTGGCGAAGTCACCGAACTGCGCCTCCCAGAGCACGAGCGTCTCCGGCGCCTCGACCGAGTAGCCGTACTCGAAGCCGACGCAGGCGACCTCGGAGAGTGGGCTGTTGTGCAGCTCCATGGTCGCGCGAGCGCCGGGTAGGTGCTGGATGGCCGAATACTCCTGGCCGGTCTTGGGGTCGTGCAGCACCAGGTGGCGGTTGCTGAAGGTGCCACGCTCAGAGTCCTGGCCGGTGAGGCGCACGGGTATGCCCTCCGTGACCAGCGACGCGTAGGCCAGAGCCTCGGCGTGCGCCCAGTTGATGCCACCGTTCTCCGGGCCGAAAGCCTTGCCGCGATCCTGTAGCTGGCGCACGAGCTTCGGGTGGACCGTAAAGCCGTCCGGCACCGACAGCAGCTCTTCGTTCAAGACCCTGAGGCTCTCCGCGTCGACGGCCGTGACGACCTCGGGCGAGGGGGTGCGATCGAGGTGGTACTCACCGGTCGCCTGGTCACCCGCTTCGCGGGCGTGGGCGATCATCTCCTTGATCTTGTTGTGCTGCTCGGTCAAGACCGCCCAGACCTCCTCGGAAGCCTTGATCGCCTCATCCTCGGTGACTACCCCCGCGGCGATCAGATGCTTGGCGTAAAGGTCACGCACGGGCTCGTGCTTCTTGACCACCTCGTACATCTCAGGCTGCGTGTAGGCCGGCTCGTCGGCCTCGTTGTGACCGAAGCGGCGATATCCGATCAGATCGATCACCGCGTCGTGGCCGAACTCCTGCCGGAACGCGACCGCGAGCCGCACCGCGGTGATGCAGGCCTCGACGTCGTCGGCGTTGACATGGATGATCGGGACGTCAAAGCCCTTCGCCATATCGGACGCGTAGGTGGTTGAACGCGAGTCATCCGGGTCGGTGGTGAAACCGACCTGGTTGTTCTGAATGATGTGGATCGTGCCGCCGACCGTGTACCCGTCGAGCGCCTGCAGGTTCAGCGTCTCTGCGACAACACCCTGGCCCGGGAACGCAGCGTCACCGTGCAGCACGATCGGCACCGCGGCGTTGGTGTCCTGGCTGGCGTGCGGTCCCTGACGGTTCGTCTGGGCTGCGCGAGTGGCGCCGGCGGCGACCGGAGCGACGAACTCGAGATGGCTCGGGTTCGACTCGAGTCGAACCACGACAGACTCGCCGTCCGGGAGCTGGAAGCTGCCCACGGCGCCGTGGTGGTACTTGACGTCACCGGTGCCGCCATCGGGGATCGTGGTGATCGCCGCGAGCGTCTCGGCGCCCGCGAATTCGGCGAACAGCGAGCTGTAAGAGCGGCCGAGGTTATGGGCCAGCACGTTCACGCGACCGCGGTGGGCCATGCCGAGCACGACCTCATGGGCGCCGTTCAGCGCCGCGAGCCTGATCGTCTCGTCGATCATCGGCACGGTCATGTCGAGCCCCTCGACCGAGAAGCGCTTGGCGCCGATGAAGGTCTTGTGCATGTAGCGCTCGAACGAATCGACCTGGGTCAGGCGACGCAGCAGCGCCTTGCTCTCTTCAGGCGTGAGCGGATTGCGGTACGTGCCCGACTCAATCGCTTCGCGCAGCCACAGACGCTGGCGGTGTGAGGCGATGTGCTCGATCTCGTACGCGATCGGCCCGCAATAGATCTCACGTAGGTGCGGGAGCGCCTCGGCGAGCGTGTCACCCGGGACGTACATCCGCAGGATCCGCGAGGGAATCTGCGCCATCAACTCCGGCGTCAGACCGAGCGGGGCCGGATCGAGCGCCGGATCGCCGTCGGCCACACGGCCGAGCGGATCGGTCCGGGCGGCGAGGTGGCCGTGCGTGCGATGCGCCTTGAGCAGCGAGGTCGCCGCCTGTACAGCCTGCAACAGCTCTTCGCTCGGCGCCGACGACCCGGCTGCCTCAACCGCGGCCGCGGAGACGGCCGCTGCAGCGGCAGCGGCCGGACCGACCTTGGCAGGAAGCAAGGGCAGCGACGTGCCCAGTGAGCTGAAGATGTCCTCGTAAAAGCCGTGCTCGCCCTGCAGGTACTGCTCGATCAGCTTCAGGAAGCGGCCCGATTCGGCGCCCTGGATGATGCGGTGGTCGTACGTGGAGGTCATGGTCATGACCTTCTCGGCGCCGATCTGGGCGCCGATCGACTCGAGTCCGACCGGGTAGGAGATCGAGCCGGTGGCGACGATCGTGCCCTGGCCGACCATCAGCCGCGGCACCGAGGCGACGGTGCCGAGACCACCGGGGTTGGTCAGCGAGATGTTGCCCCCGGTGAGATCGTCGGCGCTGAGCGTGTTGGTCCGCGCCTTCTCAACCAGTGCGTTGTAGGCGTCGAGGAAGTCCTTGAAGCTGAGGCGGCCGGCGTCGCGGATCACCGGCACCATCAGTGTACGGCTGCCGTCCTTCTTCTCGACGTCGACGGCCAAGCCGAGGTTCACGGCGCCGTCGTCAACGCGGTAGGGAACGTTCTGCGACTGCACGAAGTGGTGAGCCATGACCGGCATCTCATCGGTCGCGGCCTTGGCGATCGCGTAGGCGATCAGGTGCGTGAACGAGACCATCTGGCCGGCTTCCTTGAGCTGCTTGCGACGGGCGTCGAGCGTGCTGACCGTAAGCGTGCGGAACGAGGTCGCGGTCGGGATCGAGCGACTCTCGTCCATGTAGCGCGCGAGCGCCGCGGCGCCGCCCTTGAGCTTCTGCGCCCCCTCGGGCACCTCAACCACGTTGGCAGCGGCAGTCAGCACATCGTCCTTCGTGACCCGTCCACCGCGGGCGCTGCCGGCAACCGCGCCGAGGTTGACCCCAAGGCCGGCGGCGACGCGCTGGGCGACCGGCGTGGCGCCTTGGCCCGCGCTGGCGCTCGGACCACCGTTGGCGGCGGCGGGAGCGGATGCAGCGGCCGGAGCCGGAGCCGCGTCCGAGGGCGCCAAGCCAGCAGCGGTGGTCGGGGCTGCGCCGGTGACCATGCGCGCGATCACCTGTCCGACGGTGACGGTGTCGCCTTCAGCCACGAGCAATTCGGTGATCGTCCCGGCGGCCGGCGCCGGCAGCTCCATGTCGACCTTGTCGGTCGAGACCTCGACGATCGTCTGACCGTCTGCCACCTGGTCTCCGACTTTCACAGACCACTCGAGGATCGTGCCCTCGGTGACGCTCTCGCCGCCGGCGGGTGTGACGATCTCAATCGTCTCGCCCTTGGCGTCTGAGTCCGCCTGCGGCGGCGGCGCGCCGTTGGAGCCGTTCGAACCGTTGCCGGCGTTGCTCGGCGCATCCTCATCAGCGATCGCGATCTCCGCGAGTGCCGCGCCGATCGTGACGGTCTCACCTTCGGCGGCGTAGATCTTCACGACCGTGCCGCTGACCGGGGCGGGGACCTCGGCGTCGACCTTGTCGGTCGAGATCTCGACGAGCGTCTCATCCGCTGCGATCGAGTCACCCTCCTGTTTGTGCCATTCAAGGATGGTGCCCTCAGCGACGGAGTCTCCCATCGCGGGCATCACAACTTGGAAAGTCCCTGTCTGCACGGCCATTTCTAACTCTCTCAATTAGGGTAGACGCTCGTCGGGAGGTTAGCGAGTTATGGGACTCAGCTGGCGTCTACGCCTGAACTCATAGATGAACCCAATAGAACCGAAGAACGGTCCAAGCCCCCCCAGCACGGCGACGCAAACGGCCAGCCAGAAGGGAATCACTCGCCAGCGGGTCGCGGCGATGCAGGTCAGCGACATCCCGATCCAGAGCAGTCCGTGACTGAGCCCGAGTACGAAGGTCGCCGGCTCGGGCTTGTTCAACACGAACGCGCAGATCAGCAGCGCCGTGTAGATGCAGGAGTGCACGAACGACGCTGCCTCGAGTCGGCCGAAGGTCACCACCCGGGTGAACAACGGCGCTGAACGCGCAGCCGCTGACAGCGGCTGCTGCACAAGCTCAGACTCCGAGTCCATAGCTCAGGATCCGGCGAGCATTGAAGCCATCAGCCGCAGCGGCGCGTCGGCCTCCGCCGGCCAACGCTCTACCTCGGGCGGCCACCACGCATATGTGTCGTGCTCCTCGTCAGGCGTGACGCTCGCACCCGGAGCCAGCCACGCCTGGCCGATCAGCATCACCATGCCGTTGGCGAGGCGCACGAGCGCTTCAACGCAGAGACGGTCGGGAACCACTGACCACTCCTCTTCGAGCTCGCGGGCAAGCGTCTGGGCCGGGTTCTCGTCAACCTCAACCGCGCCGCCGGCGCCCAGCGCCCAGCGACCGGCCCAGGAGGCGACCCAGCCGGCACGGCGCCCAGCGAGCCAGCTGCCACTCGCGTCGCGCACGACGCAGAGCGCGGACATGCTCGAGCCGGCGTCATCCCCGAGCAGCCGCAGCGCCCAGCGGATCGGCTGCAGTTCAAGCTTCAGACGCGTATCCGAGACCTCGTAGCCGACGAGTCGCGCCGCGAGTCCATCGTGGCTGGGCGAGCCACGCTCGCGCAGACGTTCGAGCATCCGATCGGCCTCTGCGGACTGATCGTCCTCTGGCTCAAACGGATCGGAGCGCCACGAGATCTCGAGCTGACTCGGATCCCAGGGGCCGCGCGCCAGCACTTCAGGGTTATTCACCACCCCACCAACGGTATCTCGCGAGCCCTGATCAGCCTTTCTTGCGCGGGCACCAGGGGTTGGCCGGGACACCCTTGCACGGGTTGGCCATCGTCGGCAGATGCTTGGGCAGCGGGTGCATCACCACCTTGGTGACTCGTGGATAGCTTGAGGTGGGGGTGCAGCCAACGCCCGCCCCGAGCGCCCCGGTGTCGCAGGTTGCCTGGAACAGGAAGGCGTCGTTCTCGTCATCCGTCTGGGCGACCGTGCCACAGGCCGCGTTGGTCGTCGCCAGGGTCGCCGGTGATGTCGTGAAGGTACCGTCGGTGTCGGTATTGCCGACATAACAGTTGATCGGGTTGCCTGCGGTCAGCGTCGTCTCAGCGGCATCACCGTTGGTCGGGTTACCGAAGTAGCCGTTGTTGGTGAACGTGTTGTCGACCAACTGGTTGCCCCAGTCGTCATAGAGACAGTTGACCGTGAATAGGCCCAGCAGGTTGAAGTTGGTGCTGCCACCAGCGCAGGCCTTGCCGGCCGCAACCACGTTCGCCGGTGGCTTGCCGGTGTCGGGGTACGGCTCGAAGACAATGCCCCAGGCACCGTTGCCCGAGAACGTGTTGTCGATGAAGCTGTCGAACCGGCCCTCAATCGAGACCCCGGTGCCGACCGGTCCGGCGGCGGCCGAACCGGCCTCCGGGACGTCCGGATCGTTGTTGTCGTAAACGTCGTTCTTGTAGAAGATCCAACAGGTTCCGGCGCCCTTGATCAGCGGCTGCACTCCCGGAAGGCAGGCGCCGTCCTGCGGCGACGGCCAGTCGCTGTTGTTCTGGGAGTTGGTGTCGAACCCATCCTTGTTGTGATCGAACTTGTTGTGCTCGATCAGCATCGAACCGCCGGAGTTGGTCCCCGAGTAGCCGAGCGCGTTGTACTCCGCCTGGCTGTCCTCGATGATCTGGTCGCACTGCTGAGCGCAACCGCCGATGTAGTAACCGGCATCATTGAAGTTGCTGGCGTAGTCATCAGCAAAGACACCGCCGCTCCAGTCGCTCGAGAAGAGCCCGTAGGTAGAAGCGGTCGCCTCGGTCTTGTAGAAGGTCGAGGTCGCGTTGAGGTAAGAGGCGAGGAAGCCCTTGCCGTGGATCTTGCCGCCCCCGGCGCCGCCGTTCCACCAGATCTCATTGCCGGTGTCGCCGCTGCCGCTGGTGAAGTTGCAGGTGGTGAGGTTCTGGACCCAGACGTTGTCCGCCTCCCAGACCTCGATGCCGTTGAGTCCGGCAGCTTTGCCTGCGTACTTGGGCCCGTAGTTCTGAGCCGAGGGCTTGTCGCTGCAGACCGGCGTGCCGGGCTTGGTGCCGTCGATGATCACCTTGTTGCGGTTCATGCCCCGCACGAACACGAGCGGCGTCGTTAGCAGGATCGCGGCGGGCGACTGCGGCGCCCCCTTAGGTGCGGAGCTCGAACTGGTCTTGTAGTCACCGGGACCGATCAGGATCCAGTCGCCCGGCTTGGCGGCCTTGGCGGCCTGCTGGATCGTCGCGTACTGACCTGGGATCCCCTTGTACTTCCCGACTCTCAGTACGGCGGCTGCGGCGCTTACCGGCACCACCACAGCCAACCCGGAAACCAGCGCTACGACCGCACAAACAACGACCTTGGTCAATGGACGCACTCGGACCCCACCTTTCCCTCCAGAACGGAGCGACCGATCTTATTGCCTGGCGGCGCCGGATCAAGCGTGGCAAGGACGCAGTGAGCGTGGCGTACGAACGTACGCGAGCGAGGACGCCGCCACGCGCCGATCCGCCACCGCCAGGCTCAGCCGATGGTCTTGCCCGCGGCAGTAAGTGCGTCCCAAGGACCGCCGAACTGCTTGATGCCAATGTTCGTCACCGAACTTTCGGCGCTGGCGGCGAACTTGTAGGTGTCGAGCGGGTAGCCCGCATAGGTGACCTGCCGCAACTTGCCTTTGTACGGAATCGATCCGAGCAAGCTTGGATCGATCCCAGGCCCGGCGATCGGCTTACCGATCGTTGTGACGGGCGGCCAGTCGATCATGCAGCCCTTGATCTTCACGCAACGGTTCTGCTTGCGCCGGTTCTTGGTGAAGGTGAAGAGCACGTAGCCGCGATTGTTCACGACCAGCGGTCCCGCCAGGGTGTTGCCGATCGCGACGTAGGCACGGGTCTTGGCGGGGGTCGCGGCATGGCTGCCCGTCACGCCGACCAGGGCGCAGAGCACGCTGGCGGCCAGCGCCACGACGAGCACGGTCCTGAGCCTGAGTTCGGTGATGACGGTCACGGTTGCTGATACGTTACCCGCCCGAAGGACATGACTGACGCCTTAGATAGTCGCGAACACCCGCTGACCCGACGCCGTTTTCTTGCCGGCGCGACGGTTCTGGCGGCCAGCGGGATCGCTTTCGGAATCCGCACCGGGCGCGCGTCGGCAGCGATCGATGTGCCGTCCGTGCCGCTGGGCACCCAACCCGTCGGCCTGCCCGCGCGTCAACACGCGTGGGTTCCGACGCTCGCGTTGAACTCGGTTGGAGACCCGGTCGCGCCGAAATACGACCGGCTGCTGTTCTTCGATGTCAACGGCCTCCCGAACCCGGCGTACGCACAACTGCTGGAGGCGCGGCTGCGGAGCCTGGAACGCCGCTACGACTGGGGGCCGAACGGTCTGCTGTTCACGGTCAGCTGGAGTTCCGCCTATTTCAAGCTTTTGCGGGTGCCGTCACCGGTGCCGGTGGCGACAGGTCTTTCGGACTTCGAGCACCCGTCGATTGACTCGTACGACATGTGCCTGCATCTGGCGTGCGACGACGAGCAGCGCCTGGCCGACATTGAGGCGGCGCTGGTACATGGGACGCCGCTGAACGGCGTCGTCGGCTCACTCGCACTGGCGCCGGCATTGACCTGGCGCGAGACCCGTACCGGTTTCACGGGGACCGGTCTGCCAGCCGCGCACCAGCATGTGCGCGGCATCCCCGCGGGCGACCCGGTGCCCAAGAACTCGCCGCTTTTCATGGGCTTCAAGTCCGGGCTCAAGAAGAACCAGGCAACCGAGGACGACGTGACGATCCCCAGCGGGCCGTTCGCCCACGGCACCACGATGCAGGTCAGCTACATGCTGTTGAACCTGGACGACTGGTACGGCGACATGTCAGATTCGCAAAGAGTGGCGCTGATGTACTCGCCACAGACGACGGTCGAAGCGGTCGCCAAGCTCACGACCGACGCCGCCAGCGAGCCAGGGAGGATCGTAGAAGCGATCACGAAGTTCGGCGTGATCGGCCATGCACAGGCCAGCGCGACGGCCCGGCAGCACAACCGGCCGGTGATCATCCGTCGCGATTTCGACACCGTCGACGGCGGGCACGCGGGACTGCATTTCGTCTCGGTTCAGCGGTCGATTCAGGACTTCGTCGCCACCCGCAACGCGATGAACGCCTCCGGCGCCCACCTGATCAATAAGACGATCACCACCACCGCCAACAACGGCATCAACGCCTTCATCGCCGTCAAACGTCGCGCCAACTACATCATGCCCTCGCGGGCTGACCGCTCGTTTCCGCTGTTGCCGGGCCGCCTCACCGCGCTTGGCTAGAGCCGGCTCCCCTGTCTCAATTCGCTGACCGTCGTACACCCGGCGGCGCCGATATGTCAGGCTGATCCGGATGCCTAAGTTTGCGATCCTGGGTCCAGGTGCAGTCGGTGGCTTCCTGGCCGGCGCGCTCAACTACCGAAGCCTGTCGGTCACGGTCGTTGCGGACGAAGCCACCAGCAGCCGCATACGTGCGCACGGGCTTCACCTCAAGAGCGAGATGATCGGCGAGTTCTCGACGCGGCCGCGCGCCGTGAACGCCCTCACCGAGCCGGTCGACGCCCTATTTGTCGCCACCAGAGCCACCCAGCTTGAGGCTGCACTCGAGCGTATCCAGGCACCGGTGGGCCTGATGATTCCGTTGACCAGCGGCGTCGAACATGTCGAATACCTACGCCAGCGCTTCCCGGCCAGCAAGGTCTGCGCCGCGTCGATCCGGATCTCCGCGGAGAAGAAGTCGCTTGGGGAGATAGTGCACAACTCGAGCTTCGCGGTGATCGACACCGCGTTTGACGATGACTGGCTCAACCATCGCGAGCTGCGCCCGCTCGTAGGTCAGCTCAGCGTGGCCGGCATCGCGATGATGGTCAGCCCCAGCGAGGTCCAGGTGCTGTGGTCACGGATTGTGTTCCTCAACGCGCTATCCCTGACCAGCGCGATCACCGACATGCCGGTGGGTTGGATTCGCAGGGACCCGGCTTGGCGCATGCAGATGCAGTCCGCGCTTGAGGAAGGCGCCGCCGTCGCGCAGGCGCAGGGCGCGAAGGTCAGCGTCGAGATGACGATGGACTACGTCGACCATGCGCGCGACACGCTGGGCTCGCTGATGCAGCGTGATCTGAAGGCCGGGGTCACGCCGGAGCTGGACGCGATTGCCGGCTCGATTCTGCGCGCCGGCAGGCGCAGCGGCTTGGCGTGCCCGACGATCCGGACGTTGGCGGCGGAGGTAGCAACCAAAGCCGGGATTCCCTCACCCTAGACGCGGCGGATCGGCGCGACGCGGCGTCCTCGGTCGCTCGCGTGCGTTCGCACGCCACGCTCCCTGCGTCCTTGCCTCGCTTGATCCGGCGCGTCTAGTCCTAAAACGGGGGGCGGATGCGCTCGGGCGTGCCCTCGGCGCCGCCCGGGCGAACGATCTCGAGCTCGCGCGTCTCCTGTGAGACCGCCTCGACCATCTCTTCCTCGGCGGCTTCCTGCTCGGCGTCGTGATCGCCGTCGCAGAGCACGCGGAAGGCGCCTGTGACGCCGCCGTCGGCCTGGAGGATGATGCCGGGCAGGATCTCTTCGCCCTCTTCGAGACCGAGGCGCTCGATATCGAAGTGAGCCATCCCGACACCCCAGCTGTGGTGTCCCGGGTTCTCCCGATCGTGCGACGCGACGCCCTGCGAGAGGCGCTCGAGGAGATAAGAGATCTTGCTGCGTGCTTCGGCCATCGCTGCACCTCAGCCTAGCGAACCGGACTGCGAAGGGGCCCAGACGACGGTGCGATTTCTGCCTTCGCGCTTTGCTTGGTAGAGCGCCTGGTCGGCGTGGTTATAGATCTCCGCCGTCGCATGTAGGTCGCCGCGCAGCGCGACGCCGACTGAGACCGTCAGTGGGCCGGCAACGCCGAAGTCTCTGTCCGCGACCGCCCGGCGGGCGCGCTCAGCAGCGGCGAGCGCGCCCTGCGCGAGGACCTCGGAAAGAATCAAGCCGAACTCTTCGCCACCGATGCGCGCCAATAGGTCGCCCTTGCGGAGGCCTGCGCTGATCCGCTCGGCGACGGCGTTGAGTACCTGATCTCCGACCGGATGACCGTGGGCGTCGTTGACGGCTTTGAAGTGGTCGAGGTCGAGAATCGCGACAGCCAGCGGGCGTTGGTGGCGGATCGCGTCCGACATCTCCTCATCGAGCCGCTGATCGAAGAGGCGACGGTTGGCAAGGCCGGTCAAGGGGTCATGGGTCGCGAGACGCTGCAACTCGAGCTCGTAGTCGCGGCGCTCGCTGACATCGCGGACAGTGTTGACCCAGCCGAGAAAGCTGCCGTCCGGGAGCACAGCGGGAGTGACCGTCACTTCAGCGATGAAGCGCTTACCGTCCTTGTGCATCAACGGCACTTCAAACGGTGGCGTGGCGCCGACGTTGAGCCCGCGAGCCAGCAGCGCATCACGGATCTCGTAGGACGTCGCCAGGCTCTCAGGCGGCCAGAAAGGCCACGGCAGGCCAACGCCGAGCAGCTCCTCGCGGCTGAAACCCACGAGCCGGCAGAGCACTTCGTTGACCTCGAGCACCTCGCCCTCGTGTGAAAGCAGATAGCCGGCGCCGATCGCCTCAAGCAAAGCGAGCGCTCGGTCGCGCTCGGCTCGTACGTCTTCTACTCCATCCCTTGCCCCATCCATCGTCCGCGTGTTCATAGCGCGCGCGGGCCAGAACTGCAAGCGGGTAGGCTGGTTGTAGTGATCGTCGAGCGTTCCATGAGCACGCCGTGGCTCTCCAACACGTATCTCGTGGCAGATGACCATGGGATCGAGGCCGTGATGGTCGACGCCGGCGGGCCGGTGGAGCCCCTGCTCGAGCTGATCGAGCGCGAGCGATACGAGCTCGCGTTGGTCTTGCTGACCCACCACCACCATGATCACGTGGCTGAGCTGGACGAGGTACTGCGCCGCCATCCCGGCACGCCTGTGCTGATCCACGCGCTCGAGCGCGACCTCGTGCCCGCGGCGACCGCAGACCTTGTGCCAGGCAAGACCTTGACCGTCGGCGGCCTCACGATCGAGCCGCTGCACACACCCGGCCACACGCTCGGCATGGTCTCGCTGCTGTTCAACGGCACCGCCCTGTTCACCGGCGACGTGCTGTTCGACGGTTCGATCGGCGGCGTCCACGCCCCCGGGTCGACCACCTACGCCGACCAGAAGGCATCGATCATGGAGACGCTGCTGACGTTGCCGCCTCAGACCGTGATCTATCCCGGCCACACGACCGCGACGACGGTCGCAGATGAACTTGAGACCAACCCGTTCGTACGTATCTGGTCCGGACGCGACCCCGAAGGTGCTGAACCGTGCACGGCTTTCGGCAAGCCCGCGACGCTGATCCTGTTTGGCGATGACTACGACGGCGGCTACAAGGCTTGGGTGCGCTGGCCCGACGGGTCCGATGACATCGTGCCCGGCTCCCAGGTGAGCCGATCCGCCCCCGCGGACGCGAGCACCAGCGGACCGCGGGCATAGGCCGCGATGGCCGACGGCGGCAAGATCCCGAAGTCCAGGGCCCGCCGGACCGCCAAGATCGGTGGCCTGGCCGCGAGCCAGGCACTGCGCCAGGCGGGCACGATGGCGACCAACGTCGCTCGTAGCAAGGAGGGCCGCGACGCGGCGCTCGAGCGCCGTCACATGGAGGCCGCCGAGCAGATCGTCACCGCCTTGGGGACGATGAAGGGGGCTGCGATGAAGGTCGGCCAGGTGCTCTCGTTCCTGGACACCGGCCTGATCCCGCCCGAGCATCGTGACGAGTTTCAGCGCAAGCTCGCGGCGCTGCGCGACTCCGCGCCCACGGTCACCTTCAAAGAGATGCGCAAGGTCATCGAGTCCGATCTCGGCGGGCCGCTGAGCGAGTTCTTCTCGGAGTTCAACGAGGTGCCGATCGCGGCGGCCTCGATCGGCCAGGTCTACCGCGCCCGGCTCGCGCAGGACGGGCGCGAGGTGGCGGTCAAGGTCCAGTATCCGGGCGTTGCCGCGGCGGTCCGCGCAGACCTCCAGAACCTCGGGATGATCCTGCGGTTGGCCAGGCGGATCGCGCCGGGACTCGACCCGAAGGCGATCGGTGACGAGATCCGGCTTCGCATCGAGGAGGAGCTCGACTACGAGTTGGAGGCACAGAATCAGCGCTCCCTGGCGCGGATCTATCGGGGCCACCCGTTCATCCTCGTACCGCAGGTCGTGGGCGAGCTTTCGCGCGAGAAGGTGCTCGTCAGCGAGTTCGTCGAGGGCATCGGCTTCGAGGAGGTGAAGGACTACCCACAGGAGCAGCGTGACCGGCTCGGCGAGATCCTCTTCCGCTTCTACTTCGGGTGCCTTTATCGCCACCACCAGTTCTCGGGCGACCCGCATCCCGGCAACTCGATGTTGCTGAATGACGGCCGTGTCGCGTTCTTTGACTTTGGCCTGTTCAAACGCATGCCGGCCGCCGCGGTCGAGCTCGAGATACAGGTCGCCAGAGCGGTTATCGAGGGTGACACGCAGACGATCATGCGGCTCGGCACCGAGGTCGGTTTCTTCCCCGAGCCCGAGCACTTCGACCCAGACCGGGTACTTGAACACTTCCGTGCGGCCACCGCCTGGTACACGGTCGACGAGGTCGTCTCACTGACTCCCGAGCTGGCGACCCAGGTGATGATCGACATGAGCGACCCGCGTTCCGAGTACTTCGGCCAGCTCCGCCATGAATCGGCCCCGCCCGACCACATCTTTGGGCGGCGCATGGAGGTCCTGACGCTCGCCGTGATCTCACAGCTGCGCGCCCATGGCAACTTCCACCGGATCGCTCGCGAATGGTTCTACGGTGATGAACCGGTCACCGAACTGGGCCGCCAAGAAGCCGCCTTCTACGCGGATAACGGCTAACTGTCGCGCCGGCTTGGGCGCCGGCGCTTCGCTTCCCGGCGGGACGCGGCCCTAGGCCGAGGTCAGTGAGAGCGTGTCGTCAGACGAGAGCGCCAGGTAGGCGGCGCTGAGCAGACCACTGTTGTCGCTCGAGTTCTGAGTCAGCTCGTCGAGCAGCGCCGAAGCGGCCGCCATGTTCGGCGGAACGCTCGACTCGTACTCACCGACGGTGATGCTGGATGCGCCGCCGATGTCGACCAAGGCGGCCGCAGCTTCCTCGGCAGCGGTCTGGTACTGGTTAACCGGCGTGCTCACGTTGGCACCGACAAGCTCGGCGTCCGCGGTCTCCTGCGCGGTCAGGGTCGTGCCCAGGGAGAACGAGCTGGAACTATCCGACGACGATCCTGAGGAGGTCGAATCGCCCGTCGACGTGGTCGAGGTGTCGATCGCGGGAGTGACCGGCGGATCAGGCGGCGCGAGCAGCTCCGGAGCGGTCAGCTGTAGCAGACTTGATGAATCTAGTACAGACATATCAGAAATCTTATAACTGGTGTCAATTGAATTGAGCGACGTGTCAACGGATGAATGAGTTCTTGCATCCTTGCCACACCCTCGTTTGGGGCTCTGTTGAGCGAGATCGACGCTGCCGCGCAGCGACTAGAGCTGCTGGATCTGCATCACGCTGGTGGTGCCGGGGCGGCCGCTCGGCAGTCCGGCGGTGATCGCGACTCGCTCGCCGGGCTTGACCCAGCCGAGTTCCACGACCCGCCGCGCGGCGTCCGCGATCAACGCTTCCGTGACCTCGTGGCGGCGCATCGAAGCAGCCTGGACACCCCACATCAGCGAGCAGCGCCGCACGGTTTCGCGTCCGGGTGAGAGCGCCAGGATCGGCACGTCGGGACGGTGTGCGGAGATCAGTCGCGCCGAACGGCCGGAGAGCGTCGGGGCGACGATCGCCGCCAGGTTGAGATCGCGTGCCGCCTGGCAGACGCTGTATGCGACGGTGTAGGCGGGGTCGCGAGCATCGCGACGCACGCGTGTGTCATTCCAGTGCTCGTAAGGCAACGCCTGCTCTGTGCGCTCACAGATCGACGCCATCATCGCGATCGTCTCAACCGGATACTGGCCGACGGCGCTCTCCTGGGAGAGCATCACCGCGTCGGTGCCGTCAAAGATCGCGTTGGCTACGTCAGTCGCCTCGGCACGTGTCGGGCGCGGCGACGCGACCATCGAATCGAGCATCTGGGTGGCGGTGATCGAAGGACGGGCCAGCTGACCGGCGATCCGCAGCAGCCGTTTCTGAGCGAGCGGCACGTCCTGGATCGGAAGCTCGATGCCGAGATCCCCGCGCGCCACCATCACGCAGTCAGCGGCGCGGATGATGTCCTCTGCCTCATCGACTGCCTGCGGCTTCTCAATCTTGGCGATCAGCGGCAGCCGCGTGTGCTCCCGCACATTCGTCACGTCCTCGGCGGTCCTCACGAACGACAGCGCCACCATGTCCACGCCGATCGACTCACCGAAGCGCAGCATCTCGAGGTCTTCATCGGGCACGGCCTTGAGCCCGCGGGTTGAGCCGGGGATGTTGAGCCCCTGGCGGGAGGCGACGGCACCGCCGACCTCGACGACCGTCTCGACCTCGCCGCTGCCGAGGCGAACCGCCTCGACACGCAAGCGGATCTTGCCGTCGGCCAGGTAGATCACGTCCTGCGGGTCAACGGCTTCGGCGAGGCCGGGCCAGGTCACGGACATCTGACGCTCATTCCCGATCTCGTTGGATCCGCACAGCAGCACCAGCGTGTCGCCCCGCCGCAGTTCGGCGATCTCGTTCTCAATCACACCGACGCGGAGCTTGGGCCCGGGCAGATCCTGCAGGATCGCCACCTGGCGGCCGGCGGCGCTGGCGGCGGCACGGACGCGTTCAGCGTTCTCGGCGTGCAGTTCGAGATTGCCGTGCGAGAAGTTGAGTCGTGCTACGTCGAGCCCGGCCTCAACCATGCGGGCGAGAACTTCTGGGTCGCGCGAAGCAGGACCTATGGTGGCAACGATCTTCGTGCGGCGCATCAGGGGCTGCCGAGACTACAGAACCGCACCATCAAGGATGTGCACGTCTCCATCAACGGTCACGCGGCCACCCTTGCGCAGGTCGCAGATCAGGTCCCAATGCAGGGCCGACTCGTTCAGACCACCGGCCTCCGGGTATGAATTGCCGAGGGCGAGATGGATCGTGCCGGCGATCTTCTCGTCGAGCAAAGTCGAGCCGGTGGCACGATTGATGCCGCTGTTGGTCCCGATCCCGAGCTCCCCGAGCCGGCGCGCGCCGGCGTCGATCGCGAGCGCCGCCTGCAGGCGCTCGTCTCCAACTTCCGCGTGCGCCGCGACGACCTCACCGTCGACGAACTTGAGGTCGATGCCGCTGACCTCGGCGCCGCGGCCCATCGACGGCACGTCGAAGTGGATGGTCCCGTGGGTGGAGCTCTCGAGCGGGCTGGTGAAGACCTCGCCGCTCGGCATGTTGCGGCGTCCATCGGAGTTGATCCACCGACGCTGGGCGACATTCAGCCGCAGATCGGTCCGGTCGGCCTCGATGTGGACCTCCTGCGCGCTGGCCAGCCGGTCGGCTATCACCTGCTGGCGCGAAGAGAGCGCCTGCCACTGCGCGACCGGGTCAGCGTGGTCGAGGAACAGCGCGCGTGTGAGGAACTCGGCGTACTGCTCTTCAGACATCCCCGCCGTTTGAGCGAGCGCCGGCGTCGGCCAGATCGAAAGTGCCCAGCGACGGGCTGAGCGTGCTCGACGGTAGGGGGCAACACCACGCGCCCGGCGCGCGAGCAGCGCCGGATCGATCGTGGCGAGCTCGCGCGGGTCAGCCGGTGCGTGGATCCGGATGGTGGCGTCGACGGCGTTGATCTCGGCGAGCTCTATCGGCGCAACCGCGTCGAGCTGTTGGTCCCGCGCATGGCGATAGAACCCGACGTCGAGGCCCGGAGGATCGAGCCGCAGCAACGGCCATGCACCACGCTCGAGCACGGCGCGGTGCAGCGCCGCCGCGGGCTCCTGCGCAAGCGTCGTGGAGTTGATCAGGATCTGCTGATTCGGCTGGACCTCGAGGCACCAATCGGCCAGCAGCACCGCAAACGCGTCGGCGTCGATCACGGCGCCTGCATATCCGGGAAGTACTCCTTGAGATGCACGCGCAGCGTGTCGCGCACGAAACGGCGCTCGTCAGCAGTTGCCATGCGGTAGCGGCCAAGCAGCTCCTTCTGCTTGTCGAGCTCGAGGCCGGAGATGGTCCAGGAGACAGCCAAGCGCTCGAACAGCCACTCGGTCGCCCGCTGCCAGGCATCGTCCTGGTGATGGCCGCCGCCCAGCACGTCCGCGTATTGCGCCCGCGCCTTGAGGGTCAAGGCGCCGCGCAGCTCAAGTTCGTTGCCCTCGGGATCCCGATAGACCTCGGTGGGAGCCTCCAGCTGTCCGGCCGGCAGCGCACCGTCGTCGCGCCTGCGCCCGCGTCTGCCCATCAGACCGCCGCCGACGCTGCGCGCTGGAGCTGCAGCTCAATGTCAGCACCGGAGACCGGCTTCGCGTGACCGGCCCAGGCCACCGCCGGACCGAGTGCCGCCAGCTTGCGGATCGACTCCCGCGCTTGGGCCGTGTCGTGGTTGAAGGCCGGGTGCGGGACGTGTGCGTCGTTGCCGATTCCGGTCTCAGGGTTGAGCGTGTAGAAGCAGTCGGAGACCAACGCCAGACGGTCCTGCTCGCGGTAGAGCCCGATCAGCCCGGGAGCATGTCCGGGCAGATGCACGACCTTGAAGCCCGCAACCTCCTCGCCTTCCTCGATCACGCCGGCGACCTCAACTGCGCCGCCGTCCCACGACCTCAGCAGGCTCGGGTAGATCGGAGCAGCCCACCTGGAGAGCAGGCTCAAATCCCAGTAGTCACGGAACGGCGAGGGCGACTGCGCCGCCGAGCGCTCCAGCGGATGGCAGTAGATCGGCGCGCCGAGGCCGCCTGCGGAACCGCGATGGTCCGCGTCCACGTGGCCGAGCACCACGCGACGGATGCCGCCGAGTTGAACGCCCGCCGTGCGTACCGCGGCCGCCATCGCGCTGACACCGGCGTCGTACACGGTCACGCCCCCCTCGTCCTCAATCAGATAGACGTTCATGGCACGCGGCCGACCTCCCCGCAGGACCCAGACGCCGGCCGCGATCGCCTCGGGCTCGGCACCGGTGAACGTTCTCTGAAGCCTCGTGCGTAGGTTCGCGAGCTTCGTCAGGCGACTGTCAGCCTTGGAGCCGGCCACCGGCAGCACGCCGAGCTGGCGTGCGATGTCGGCGCCATCGAGGTAGGCGTCGTTGCGCACGATCAGCCCGTCGACCACCTCGACCACATCGCAACCTTCGATCGCCAGCGCCGCGCCGTTGGGCGCGAACCCCTGGAAGTGCCCAGGCCCGACGAATGTCCCCTTCGCCCGCCAGCGCACAGCGCAGCGCTCGCGGTGCGTCGTGACGTCCACCACCTCGAGCTTGAAGTCCGGGAATGCGGCAAACAGCTCGCTGAAGTAGGTGCGGATGCCATCGGGCGCGGTCAGCTCCACCTGCCCGACCAGCCGGTCGACGGCGCCCTCCTGCCAGCAGGCAACGGCCGCGTCAAGGTCATGACGGGTGAGTGCGTCGAAATAACTGCGAGCTACAACCGAGCTGGAGGCCATCAGAGGCTCAGCACAATATCGTCTGGGCTATGCCGGCCGGTACCCTCAAGCGAGAATTCGGGCGCGGCGAGCGTGTGCTGCCCGGACTCTGGCGGCTACGACTGCCGTTGCCATGGCCGGGAGTCCCGCACTGCAACGCCTGGGCGATCCGCAGCGGCGACGGGATCGTGCTGGTCGACTGCGGCATGCATTTGGACCCCGACAAGCAGCAGCCTGGATCACTGAGCCAGCTCGAACGCGCGATGGCGCAGGTCGGTCTGGCACTGGAGCAGGTCCGCAAGCTCGTGATCACGCACGCTCACATTGACCACTGGGGCGAGGCAGCGACGGTGATGCAACACAGCGGCTGCGAGCTGTGGATGCACCCGAACCACGCACACGGCACCGAAGCTGAGCGTGACGGAGAGACGGCGCTGGCGCACACGATCGAGATTGCCCGTGCCGGAGGGGTTCCGGAACGCACGTTGGTGCGATACCTGGAGCAGATCAAGGATGCACCGACGGGGATCGCGGCCGCGGTCACCCCGGACCACGATCTGGTCAACGGCGTCACCGTGGACAGCGATCTCGGCTCGTGGAGCGTCTATGAGACGCCCGGTCACGCGCCCTCCGGGATCTGCCTCTTCCAGGCCGAACGGCGGATCCTGATTTCCGGCGACCATCTCTTGGGCCGGATCTCGCTCTACTACGACTTCGGCTGGACACGCGATCCGATCACCGAATTCCTGAACTCGCTCGAGCTCGTCGATGCGCTCGACGCACGCCTCTGCTTGAGCGGACACGGCAAGCCCTTCGCCGACGTCCGCGCCCACGTCGTCGCGACCAAAGCGGCAGTGGCGGACCGGCTTGCCGCGACGCGGGCCGCGCTCGACCGGCGTCCACGTACGGCACTTGAGCTGGTGCCGACGATCTACGGCGAGCAGCTGACTCCCGCGACCGCGAACTGGCGTCTGACCGAGGCGCTGTGCGTACTGCAGCACCTGGCCTTGGAGGGTCTGGCGGCCCGCGAATCCGATGACTCGACGGAGCGCTGGTACCAACCTTGACATAGTCGTGTCAAGGTTGGTACCTTGACACTCAGGATGCGCATCGGGGACATCATCACGGCCAGCGAAACGCCGGTCTTCTCGTTTGAGTTCTCCCCTCCCAGGACCGACGAGGGCGAGCTGGCCCTACGCGAGGCGCTCGCCGATCTGACCGAATTGGAGCCCGCTTTCGCCTCGGTCACGTACGGCGCCGGCGGCTCCCGCCCGGCCCGCACGCTGAGCGTGACGACGTGGCTCAAGCACGAACTCGGGATCGAGACGATGGCGCACGTGACCTGCCTCGGAGCCACCGAGACAGAGGCGCGGCGCACCCTTCTCGAGCTCGCCGGCGCCGGCGTCGAGAACGTGCTGGCGTTGCGCGGTGACGTTCCCCAGGTCACGCCGGACGGCCAGGCGAGGCGCGAGGCAAAGCCGGGCGAGCTGACTCAAGCGGCCCAGCTGGTCGAGCTCGCATCCGCTGAGTTTGGCCTCTGCTGTGGGGCCGCATGCTTCCCCGAGGGCCATCCGGATTCAGTGGACCCGCTCAGCGAGCTGCAGTTCCTCAAGGCGAAGGTCGACCGCGGCGCCTCGTTCCTGATCACCCAGATGTTCTTTGACAACGAGTTCTACTTCCGCTTCGTCGAGGCCGCGCGGTTCGCCGGTATCGAGGTCCCGATCCTGCCGGGGATCATGCCGATCACCAACACCAAGCAGATCAAGACCGTGACCGGGCTCTGCGGCGCGACGCTGCCGCCGGCGCTGCTGGAACAGCTCGAGCAGCGCGCCGACGATCAAGAGTCGGTGGCGGAGCTCGGCGTGGCCTACGCGACCCTCCAGTGCGCCGACCTGCTGGCCCACGGCGCCCCGGGAATCCACTTCTACACGCTCAACCGCTCACCGGCGACGCGCGCGATCCTCTCAGCCCTAAAGCTTCAGGACTGCTTCACGTCGTCGTCAACAGCAGCGATCACGGCGACGTCCTCAAGGCCGACATCGCGCTTCAGCCAGGCGATGACCAGCGCCAGCGCATGATCCGCGAAGCCGCGGCCGCGAAAGTCGGGCGCGACCCAAACGGTTAGCTCGGCGCGCTTGTGTTCCCAGTCGAATGCGAACACGTCAACGCGTCCCCGGCAGTCGTTACGGCCGGGCTCGACCAGCGTCAGGCTGATCGCCTCACCTGCCTGCCGTAGCGCCTCTGAGCGTTCGATCTGACTACCGAGCTGGGCGCCAGTCGGCGAACGCTCCTGGCCCAGGGCCGAGTGCAACGAGCGATCGTCCTGGTAGGCGATCAGCACATCTGGAATGTCCCATTCGGCGATTGCGCGGAGCTCGATCAGCTCGTCGCCGAGACGTGAAGGTGGTTCGGGAATCGGTGGCATGCGGACCCGGATTATTCCGAGGCGATCCCTAAGGTGTCGCTGCGTGACGCAACTCGCCGATGGCATCTACTACACGGTGCGCCGCTCAGACCGGGCTCGGCGTGTCCGCATCACCGTTGACGCAAGCCGCGGGGTTGAGGTGGTGCTGCCGCGGCGGGCCGCGGAACGCGATGCAGCCGCCGCGGTGCGTGAGCTGCGGCCTTGGATTGAACGGCGGCTGCGCGATATCGGTGTCCAGCGCGCCGCGATCGCGGCGCGTGGCGACAGCGTCCCGTACCTGGGAGGCGAGCTCACGCTCGTCCCGGAGACCGGCCGGACGCGTGTGGTGCAGCGGGGACAGACGCTGCTGACGCCTGACGGCGAGGCCCGCACGGCGGCGCTCGAACGCTGGTACCGGCGGATGGCAAAGCTTGAGCTCGAACCGCGCGTGGAGCGTGCCGCAGCCCAGCTCGGCAGCAGCTATACGAGGCTCAGCATCCGCGGCCAGAAGACGCGTTGGGGTAGCTGCACGGCGGCGGGCGCACTGAGCTTCAACTGGCGTCTGCTGCTGGCGCCAGAGGCGGTGCTCGACTACGTAGTCTGGCACGAGGTCTGCCACCTGCGGGCGATGAACCACTCGCCGGAGTTCTGGTCGCTGGTCGCTGCCCACTGCCCGGACTACCGGGAACACGCCGCCTGGTTGCGACGCCACGGCGGCACCCTGGTTCTATGAACGCGCAGATGCGCGCCGCGCGCCAGCTTCTCGACGCGGTCAGCGGCTGGCGCGCCGACCGGCCGGATCCATTGGTCGTGGCGATCGATGGCCACGGCGCGGCCGGCAAGTCGATGCTCGCCACCGTGGCGGGAGAGCTGCTCGGGGCGGCCGTCGTTCACGTCGACGACTTCTTCCGGGAGGCAGGGACGGCTACGGGCGAGAGCGAGAGCCCGATGGCGGTCTACTACGACTGGGAACGGCTGCGCCGGGAAGCGCTCGAGCCGCTGCGCGGCGGCGCGCGTGGCAGTTGGCGTGCGTTTGACTGGGAGACCAACGGCTACCTGCCGGGGCTGGTAGCCGTCGAGCCGACCGCTCTGGTGCTGGTCGAGGGGGTTTCGTCAACCGCGGACGCGTTGATCGATCTGATCGACCGTTCGGTGCTGGTCGTGACGCCGGAATCCGAGCGCGCTACGCGGCTCCACGACCGGATCGAGGACGAGGTCTGGGATGACGGTTGGCTCGCGGCCGAACGGGCGTACTTCGCGCAGCGGCCGGCGACCTGGTTTGACCTGGTGGTCTCGGGCTCGGCCGTAGCGGCCTCGGCATAGCCATCGCGGAGCGTCGGCCTTGGCCTGGCCGTGACTCTGGGGGACAAACACCCTCGTAGGGACGGGTTTCTCCCCCAGAGTCGCGCGATAGACTGCGCCGCAACAACACGGGAGCCCTCGCGGGCTGAGAGGGCGTCATTCGGGCGCCGACCGTCAAACCTGATCCGGGTCATGCCGGCGGAGGGAGAGAGCAGTGAACATCAGGCGAAGCGCCGCGGCGGCGGCATTGATCTTCTCGCTGGGGGTGGCCGGCTGCGGCGGGCAGGCGGCGAACGGTAGCGGCGGGCACGCAGGCACAGCCGCACGGCCGATCAACGGTGGCACGGCGTACTTCGCCGAACAGCCACTCTCGCCGCCCACCTACATCTTCCCCCTGGTCTCCGATGAGAACTACAGCGTGGCCAACACCTCTGAGTTTCAGACGCTGCTCTACCGGCCGCTCTACTGGTACGGCGATCGCGGCAAACCTGGCGTCGACTATCCGCTGTCACTCGGCAACGCCCCGGTGTACAGCGACCACGACCGGACGGTCACGATCACGCTGAAGGACAGTCACTGGTCAGACGGAGAGCGCGTCAGCGCCCGCGACGTCGGCTTCTGGATCAACCTGCTGAGGGCGAACAAGACCGACTGGGCCTCCTACGTGCCGGGAGGCTTCCCGGACAACGTCGTGTCCTGGCAGGCACTCGGCGCAAGCACCATCCGGCTGCGCTTGAACGCGAGCTACAACCCGCTCTGGTTCACCAACAACGAGCTCTCACAGATCACCCCGCTGCCGATCGCGTGGGACCGCACCTCGTTGAAACAAGCGGCGCCGGGGCCAGGCACGCCCGGCCTTCCGGACACCACCAGCTCCGGCGCGCGCGCTGTCTACGACTTCCTGAACGCGCAGGCCAAGGACCTTTCCAGCTATGCGAGCAGCCAGATCTGGTCGACCGTCGACGGCCCCTGGAAGCTGACCTCGCTGACCACTGACGGCGAGGCGGCGTTCGTCCCCAATCGCAGGTACGACGGTCCCGACAAGCCGCGCCTGGCGAGGTTCGTCGAGCTGCCGTTCACCAGCGAGACGGCCGAATTCAACCTGCTCGAGTCGCGCATCACACGGTCGAACGGCGGCATTCCGTCATCCCCGATCTCGGTCGGTTTTGTGCCCGATACCGACCTTCCGCGCGCTGCTGCGCTCAAACATCAGGGCTACCGGTTGAGTGCCTTCTACCCGTACGGGTTCGACTACTTCGAGCCGAACTTCAACAACCCCACGGTTGGCCCGATCCTCAAGCAGCTGTATTTCCGCCAGGCGTTCCAGCACCTCGTCAATCAGAGCGGCTGGATCCACGCGTTCTACTCCGGGCTCGGAGTGCCGACCTACAGTCCCGTGCCGGCATTGCCCGCCAACCCCTACTCCGACCGGCTGGCGAGCGCCGACCCCTACCCCTACAGCGTTGCCGATGCCAAGGCGATCTTGGACGCCCACGGTTGGGCCGTCAAACCCGGCGGCGTCACGACCTGCGCGAAGGTGGGCGATGCCGCCGGCGAGTGCGGCGCCGGGATCGCACGCGGCGAGCAGCTGAAATTCGACCTCATGTACCCGGCCGGAATGTCGTCGACCGACAACTCGATGGCGGACCTCGAGAGCGTCGCCGCGCAGGCCGGGATCGAGATCACGCTGAAGGAGGTCACGGTCGGCACGATCGACTCGGAGATCGCGCCGTGCGCACCGCATCAGGCCGCTTGCAGCTGGCAGCTCGGGAACTACGGCGCCGCCTGGGTGTTCGCCCCTGACCACTACCCGACCGGCGAGGAGATCTTCCAGACCGGCGCGCTCGGCAACGTCAACAACTACTCGGACCCGGCGATCGACCACTTGATCCTTGCTACGACCCGGACCTCGGCCACAGGCGCCCAGGCAGCGCTCAACAGCTACGCGAACGCGGTGCGTTTGCAGCTGCCGGATTTCTGGCAGCCGTCACCGGGCACGCTGATCACGGTCGCGTCGAACCTGCGCGGTGTAAAACCGAACGCCTACGGCTTCATCAACCCGGAGCAGTGGTACTTCACGAACTGAACGGGATGCGTCAGCCGATCAGCTCTGAGGGAGACAAATCCTCGGGGGCGGGAACGGTCTGCGGCGTGCCGGGCTCGGTCTGCGCCCAGTCGGCGAAGGCCTCGCCGTCCCGGCCGCCGTGCTCACGATCGATAAAGCCGCCCAGCGCGATCAGCGAGAGCGGCTCGCGATGGCGGTTGACGATCTGGCGGCGCACGTTGGGTGCCAAGCGCACCAGTTCACCCTTGGCGTAGTCATGCGGCTCGCCCTCGATCACGAGCGTGAGCGTGCCCTCCAGCACCACATAGACCTCTTCCTGACCGGTGTGGCGATGGATGCGGTTGCGTTCGCCTGGGGCCATCACGATCTGGTTCATGCCGAAGGAGACAACGCCAAGCGGGCGGCGCAGCGAGGCGAAGCGTTCGCCCGGCTCGACGCCAAGCTTGGTCGTGGTGATGTCGTCGTCGCTCATGGCCCAACCGTACCGCTACTGCGCGGTTGCGTCGGCCAGCAACGTACGGGTTCGCTGCAGAAGCGCGCGCAACTCGTCGTAGCCGTCACGGCCAAGCAGTTCCTCGAGGCGACGATCGAGTTGCTGCTCCTTTGCGAGGCCGTGCTCTAGAGCTCGCCGCCCGGCCGCGGTGATATGCAGACCGACGCCACGACCGGCGCCGACCTTGCGCTCCACGTAGCCGAGTCGCTGCAAGCGGTTGCTGACCTGACTGGCCGCCTGCTGGGTCTTGAACGACATGCGGGCCAAATCTGACGCCGTGAGGCCCGGTGTAGCGGCGATGTTCTCAAGCGCGCCGATTGACATCAGGCTGAGCTGGGTATCGGCCAGATCAGGCTCGGCAAAGACCAGCACCCGAGCAGATGCTTCCCAGAGCAGGTGCGCGAGGTGGTCGCGCCCAGAGGGCTCCGTTGGCGTGCTCATGGCGCCAGCGTACTAATCCGACGCACGACACTCGATTTCCACAGCACCTTGTAATAACAAGTCCTTGTGATAGGCTCTCCGGCAATGACTCCCCAAACCTCACCCCACAAGAACTGGACGCTTGTGGCCGTATCTCTCGGAACCTTCATGCTGCTGGTCGACATCACGATCGTCGTGGTCGCACTCCCGAGCATCCGCGGCGCGTTGCACACCAGCTTCTCCGACGTCCAATGGACGATCGACGCCTACTCACTCACGCTCGCCTCGTTGCTGCTGCCGAGCGGATCACTCGCCGACATCCTCGGACGGCGCCGGGTGTTCATCGGCGGCCTGGTGATCTTCACGATCGGCTCGCTGCTCTGCGGGCTCGCAACCTCCGGCACGATGCTGATCGCCTGCCGCGCATTTCAGGGCATCGGCGGAGCGACCGTTTTCGCCACCTCGCTGGCGCTACTCGCACAGACCTTCCACGGCAAAGAGCGCGGCTTCGCGTTCGGCGTCTGGGGCGCCGTTGCGGGCGCGGCCTCGGGCCTTGGGCCACTGCTTGGCGGCCTGCTGACCACCGATCTCAGCTGGCGCTGGATCTTCTTCGTGAACGTGCCCATCGGGGCCATCGCCGTGCTCATCACGTTCACCCAGATCGCCAAGTCGGAGGACCTACGGGTGCGTCGCATCGACTGGGTGGGCTTCGTCACCTTCTCGGTGAGCCTCTTCCTGCTCGTGTTCGCGCTCGTGCGGGGCAACGACTTCGGCTGGGGCAGCGGCAAGACCATCGGCCTGCTCGCCGGCGCCGCCGTCCTCATGGTGGGCTTCTTCGTCAACGAGCGGTACGCCGCAGACCCCATGCTCGAACTCGGCCTGTTCAAGATCCCGGCCTTCGTGGGGCTCTCGACGG
>PLES01000066.1 GCA_003137075.1 Solirubrobacterales bacterium | reverse complement strand
CAGGTAGTACGCGACGTCGACGCCGCTCAGGGCTGCCCGCAGCCCCAGGCCTGAGACGGCGTCGCCGGTCAGCCACTGGGCCCCGGCGCTGCTTTGGAGGTCGGCCGGGGAGGGTGGGCGACGGCTGAGACCGCGTACTTCGTGACCCTCAGCGAGCAATCGCGGCGCGAGGATCGCACCAATGCCTCCGGAGATACCCGTGACGAGAATTTTCATTCGTTGTGAAAGCTGCGGAAAATGCGGGTGAAACCCGCTCAAGTACCCAAAAAACCCGCTAATAGCAGGTAAATCAAATAGTTACGAAAGTGTTGCGTTTTCCGGGAAAGCCATTCGCGCTGGGGGGGAGAAGTTGTTTTGATGGTTGACGTCGGTTGGCTCAACCGGCACGAAAACTTTCAGGGCAAGGACGGTACAGGTCGGATGGCAAGTAGTCGGGGCGCAGCGTCGAAGGTCTCCTGCGACGGATGCTTTTTCAAGCAGAACATGTTGTGTGCGGTGACCCAGGCTGGGCCATGCGCGACCTTCCGGCCAAACCGGCCTGAGGGGCTACGTCCGCCGAGCCAGATGCGCTTCAACTTCCGTCAGGAGCGCCGGTTGCAGTCCTCTTGGTCGTTCCCGTCGGCGAGTGAACAGGTCGCGCTTCACGCCTGATTTGCTAAAGGCCTGTGATCACCAGGCTCCGCGTCGCGACCCCTAGTACTGTTGCGCGGCGGTGGAGATCACAGTCTTGGGCAAGTCGCCGGCGATGCCGGATGCCGGCGGAGCCAACAGTGGGTACCTCGTCACGGAAGACGGCTTTACGCTGTTGCTGGACTGTGGCACGGGCGTATTCGCAGAACTGAGGACGGTTTGCGAGCCGACGGCGGTCGACGCGATCCTGATCACGCACATGCACGTCGACCATTTCGCCGACCTGCTGCCCTATGCGCATGCCCTGGCCTACCCCTACGGAAAGTCGGCCGCGCGGCCACGGCTGCTGCTGCCGCCGGGAGGACGTGAGCTGCTGGCGAAGATCGTGGAACTGCTCGGGATCGGTTACCCGGTGGTAGGCGCCTTCGAGGTTGAGGAGTACGACCCCGACGCCGTGCACACGGCCGGCCCCCTGACGTTGCGTCACCAGGAGGTCCCGCACTACGTGCGGACCTGGGCCTGCGAGCTGAGCGGGTCGCAAGGCGGGCGCTTCACGTTCGGCGCGGACTGCGCGCCCAACGATGCGCTCGTGAAGTTCGCCCGCGACACCGATCTGCTGATGCTCGAGGCGACTGAAGAGTTCGCGCCGTTCGTGGCCGACGGTGATGTGAGGGGACACATGACCGCGCGTGATGCGGGCGAATTGGCTCGCCGTGCAGGCGCCAAACGGGCGGCCCTGACGCACTTCTCAGACTTGCTCGATCCGCAGGTCGTGAGGAGCGAAGGTGAGGCCGGCTTCGGCGCTCCGGTCGAACTGGTGCAAGCCGGCCTGCGTTTCACTGTCTGAGCTGACCGGTGCTCGTTTCACGGACTGAGCAGCCGGAGGGTCGGCCCGGTCGCAACCGGCGAATCTCGGTCAGTTGACAAGCCTCAATGCGGACCCGAACTTCCGTTCGGGCGTCAAGGCTCTCTATTCTCGTCGTCACGAGCCCGGTGCGGCTCATGAACCTCGCAACGGCGACTGGAGATCACATGGGTAAGCGCAAGAAGGACGTAGAGGAAGTCAAGCCCAAGAAGAAGAAGCGCCGCCTGCGCAAGCTCTTCTTCCTGGCGATCGTCGGTGGCGGAGTCGCGCTCGCACGCTCCGAAAGCCTGCGTTCGACGGTTCTGGACAAGCTCTTCGGGGCCGAGAAGGAGTTCAACTACTCAGAGTCGGCCGGCGCCGACGCTGGTACCACACCGGACGCCTGAGTTACCCCGAGCCGGACGCCAGATCCCCGGCCGTAGAAAACCAACAATGCTGGTAGCGCTCGCGATCGCGGCGGTGGTGATTGTCGTGATCGCGGCGGGCCAAGCACTCCTACCGGGTGTTGCCGCCAACGATGTCCGCGCCCGAATCGAGCCGGACGGGCAGGTGCTGAGTGTCAAGGTCAGCGCCTTCCCGGCGTTGAAGTTGCTGTGGCATAACGCCGACACGGTCACCGTCAAACTGGGGAGCTATCGGACCAGACCGAGCGATCTCCCCAGCCTGCTGCGGGAGGCAAAGGACGTCGGAACCCTGAACGTCTCGATCGAAACCCTGCGCTCAGGCCAGTTGACGCTTCACGACGTGACGTTCACGAAACGTGGCTCTGAACTCGTCGGCAGTGCGCGTGTTGAAGATGCCGACCTGCGTGCCGCGTTGCCGGTGCTTGAGTCGGTGACCCCGGTCAGCAGCGGTGACGGGCAGCTGCGGCTGCGAGGCAAGGGCGTGGCGTTCGGGATCAGTGCCACGGTGACCGCCGTCGTCACGACGAACGACGGGAAGGTCGTGGTGGCACCGGCCGGCCTGCTCGGCGATTTCGTCAACGCGACCGTGTTCGACGATCCCGAGGTCTATGTGCAGTCGGTCACCGGGGCACCGGCCAGCGGCGGCCTGACCGTCTCGGTTCGCGCTGAGCTGCGGTAACGAAGCTCCCCGGCGCTGAGCTTCGGCAACAAGGCTCAGCTGGCGCTGAGTTTCGGTGACTTCCACGGCGCACGCAGGCGCCGCTCGAGCTCTGCCGGGAGATCGGAGATGGCGATCCGCTCCTGGGTGAGGCTGTCGCGGTCACGCACGGTGACGGTGCGGTCCTCGATCGACTGATGGTCAACGGTGATCGACCACGGCGTCCCGATCTCGTCCTGGCGGCGGTAACGGCGACCGATTGCGCCACCTTCGTCGTACTCCACCTGCATGCGATCACGCAGGTCGCTGAGGATTTCACGCGCCATCTGCGGCTGCCCGTCCTTCTTGACCAGCGGTAGCACCGCTGCCTTCACCGGTGCCAGGGCCGGATGCAGCCGCAGCACGGTACGGGTCTCGCCCTCGATCTCGTCCTCGTCGTAGGCATCGCAGAGGAACGCCAGCGTGGCGCGATCGGCGCCGGCCGCCGGCTCGATCACGTGCGGTAGGTAGCGCTCGCCACTGGCCGTGTCCACGTACTCCAGGTTCTGCTTCGAGAACTCGGCGTGCTGGGTGAGGTCGAAGTTGCCGCGCTTGGCGATGCCCTCGAGCTCCTGCCAGCCGATCGGGTACAGGTACTCGACGTCACTGGTCCCGCTCGAATAGTGCGAAAGCTCGTCTTCGTCGTGGGCCCGCAGGCGCAGGTGATCCTCGCGGATGCCGAGCTTCAGATACCAGTCGTAGCGCGCCTGCTTCCAGAACTCGTACCACTGCTCCGCCTCGTGCGGCGGCACGAAGAACTCCATCTCCATCTGCTCGAACTCACGCATCCGGAAGACGAAGTTGCCGGGGGTGATCTCGTTGCGGAAGCTCTTGCCGACCTGGGCGATGCCGAACGGCGGCTTCTTACGCGCAAACTGGAGGTAGTGCTTGAAGTTGAGAAAGATGCCCTGGGCGGTCTCGGGGCGTAGGAAGACCTTCGAACCCTCGTCCTGAACCGGACCTACGGTCGTCTCGAACATCAGGTTGAAGTTGCGCGCCTCGGTCAAATCGCAGTTCGGGCCCTCGCCCGGGCGCTTGGAGGGCTTCTCGCCGCATTGGCCGTCCTCAAGCTTGTCAGCGCGGTAGCGCCGCTTGCAGGTGCGGCAGTCCACGAGCGGGTCGGTGAAGCCCGCAAGATGGCCGCTTGCTTCCCAGGTGCGGGGGTGCTGGATGATCGCCGAGTCGAGCGCCACCACGTCGTCGCGCTCCTGCAGGAGGGCGCGCCACCATTGCGCTTTGACGTTGTTCTTCAGCAGCACTCCGTAGTGCCCGTAGTCGTAGCTCGAACCGATGCCGCCATAGATCTCGCTGCTCGGGAAGATGATCCCGCGGCGCTTGCATAGCGAGACGATCTTGTCCATCGTGACTGGGTCCGTGCTCATGGCGGCCGATGGTACCCGCGGACCCGCGCCCGGGCTTAGCCGGGTCGGAAAGCTATAGTTTGGTGTGATGCCGATCTACGAATACAAGTGCACGAAGGGCCATGTGTTCGAGGTGCGACAGAGCTTCACCGACGAGCCACTGACCAAATGCGAGGTCTGCGGCGCGCCTGTCCAAAAGGTCTTCCACTCGGTCTCGGTCCACTTCAAAGGCTCGGGCTTTTACAACACGGACTACGGCACCAAGCGCCGCGCACGTGAAAAGGCCGCAGAGTCAGCGTCGTCCAAATCCGAGTCCTCGAAGGACTCAAGCTCCTCGAGCAGCTCCTCTGACTCCTCGTCAAGCAGCTCGTCCGACTCGTCGTCGAGCAGCTCCTCGAAGTCAGAGTCGAAGTCTTCTGAGAAGAAGACTCCAGCCACCCCCGCTTCCTAGCGCGAACTCCGCCGCCGCTGACGGCGCCGGACCGAGCGAGGCAAGGACGCAGCGAGCGTGGCGAACGTACGTGAGCGAGTGAGGACACCGGCTCGCGCCGGCTCGCGCCGGTCAGGCGCCGGTCATCAGCTTGTTGACCTCTGCGTTGACGTTCGCCTGGGACGGCAGCTGGACGTCCTGACCGTCGATCAGGCCGCCGTGCTGCTTGAGTGTGTTGACCGGAGCCGAGCCACCGATCTCTGAGGCGACGAACAGCTGCATCAGTGAAAGCGGTCCCATATCGGTCTGAATCACCTTGGGCGCGTCCCACGACGCCCAGGGCAGGTGGACGAAGGTGTGCACCGTGAAGAGCTGCGACTTGATGGCGTTCAGGATCCGCTGCTGCATCGCCTGGCGCTGGTAGTCGTCGTAGGCCAGGTTGCACTTGTTCTCGCGGGTGCGAGCGAGCGTCAGAGCCTGAGTGCCGTTGAGGTGGTGAATGCCGGGCCGGAGGTTGAGTGTGTAGCCGCCATCGGCCGCTCCGCCGGAGATCTCCGAGCAGATTCGTGGTGTGCGGATCGTGACCCCGCCGACGTCGTTGATGAACTTCGGGAAGTTGCCGAGGTCGACCACGATCATGTGGTTGATCTTGATCCCGGTCAGGTTCTCAACGACCTTGACAGTCTCCTGCGGTCCGCCCTCGGACCAGGCGGCATTGATCTTGGCCGAGCCGTAACCGGGGATCTCAGTCCAGGTGTCACGCGGGATCGAGAGCCGCCGTGAGGTGAATCCCCCGATCCGCCAGATCATGATCGAGTCGGTGTTGGCGTCCGTCTCACTGCGCTGAGAGGCGGTCAGTCCGCCCTCGTGGGAGCTGTACCCGGTGGTGGGACGGTTGTCGAGCCCCAGGATCAGGATGTTGTTGGGCGTCAGCAGGATCGGGCCAGCGCTGCTCAGCGCGTTCTTGGTCGCCTGGCCGCCGGGCAGGTTGCCCGCGTTCTGGGAAGCGCTGAGGAAGAAGAGGACGATCGAGAGCACGATCCAGAAGATCACGAAGGTGATGGCGTACTTGATCAGCCGGATCGGGTGGAAGCGCGGGCGCCGGATGATCGCGACGCGCGGGCGGGGGAGAAGTCTGCGACGAGCGCCCGGAGGCAGGTTGCCGCGACGCGCCTCGTCTCCGTAACCGACGAAACCGCCGCCCCCAGCTCCGGCAGGCCCACCGCGCCCGCCGGCGCTACCGCGCCCGCCGGCGNNCACCGCCACCGCCGCGAACGACACCGTCAGGACCGTAGACGCCACCGCGGCCCTCGCCGCCACGCCCGCCTGCGGCCGGCGCCTTGCGTGAGAGCTTCTCAGCGCGCGCTTCCAGCTGCTCGGTATCGCTCTCCCCACGCAGCCGCGCGAGCAGCCCCCGAGGGGCCGAGCGATAGGTCTTGTAACGAGGCTCTTCTGGCGGTTCGTACATCAGGTCACTTCGGGTTCGCGCGACATACCTGGTCCGTCACACCACTACATATAGTGGCCGCATGGCTTCGCAATTCGTGATCGGCGTAGACCTTGGTGGGACGAAATTAGCGGGCGGACTGGTCGATCAAGACCTGCGCGTGCACCACAGGGTGCAACGGCCGGTCGACGGCCGCGACGCTCTGACGCTGCTCGACACTGTGCAACATGCAGTTCAAGAGCTGATCAACGAGGCGCCTGGCGAAGTGTCCGCGGTCGGCTTTGGGATCCCGTCGCTGTTCGACCGGCGCACCGGCACCTCGGTCGTCGCGATCAACCTGCCGCTCGACAACCTTCCGTTCGAAGCCTTGATGACGGAGCGGCTCGACCTGCCGGTGGCGGTGGACAACGACGGCAATGTCGCCGCGCTCGCAGAGCACCGCGCCGGAGCCGGCGTTGGGGTCGACGACATGCTGCTGCTGACGATCGGCACCGGCATCGGCGGTGGCCTGATCCTCGGCGGCAACATCTACCGGGGGTGGATCGGTTCCGGGGCTGAGCTCGGGCACATGGTGATCGACCTGCACGGCCCACCTTGCCAGGGCAACTGCCCCAACAACGGCTGTCTGGAGACGATGGCCTCGGGTACCGCGCTTGGGCGCGAGGCCAGGCAGCTGGCCGCCGAACGCCCCGACTCGGCACTTGGCCGGGCGCTCAGCGCCGGCCGCGAAGTCGACGGCCGGCTCGTCACCGAGCTCGCGTATGACGGTGACCCGGCGGCGCTCGCCGTGATCAAGCTGATCGCGCACCGCCTCGGGGTGGCGCTCGCCAGCTACGTCAACATCTTCAACCCTGAACTGATCGTGCTCGGCGGCGGCGTGATGGCGGCCGGTGAGATGCTGCTTGAGCCGGTGCGGGCGCTGATCGCGGCGCGGGCGCTGCCGCCCTCACGCGACAACGTGCGCGTGCTGCCGGCCTACTTCGGTCCGGAGGCGGGCATGATCGGCGCCGCCGCCTTGGCATTCGACGCGCTTGACGACAGGACCCCCGATGGTGAAGCCCGTGAGGAGGCGCAATGAGCGGAAAGCTGATCGTCTGTCCGACCCCGATCGGAAACCTCGACGACATCACGCTGCGGGTGCTCGCAGCGTTGCGCGAGGCCGACGTGATCGCCTGCGAGGACACGCGTCGCACGAGCCTGCTGCTGAAGAATTACGGCGTCTCAGGCAAGCTCGTGAGCTACTACGAGCAGAACGAGCGGGCGCGCTCGGCTGAACTGGTCAAGCGGATCTACGACGGTGAGACGGTCGCGCTGGTCTCTGACGCCGGTATGCCGCTGGTCTCCGACCCGGGCTTCGTGCTGGTGCGCGGCTGCGTCGCCGCCGGGCTCGCCGTCGAGGTGCTGCCCGGACCGTCGGCCGTGCTGTCGGCGCTTGTCGCCAGCGCGCTCCCGGCCGACCACTGGCGCTTCACCGGCTTCCTGCCGCGCAAGACCGCCGAGCTCAAACAGGTCTTCACCACGCAGGAGACGCTGGTTGCGTTCGAGTCGCCGAGGCGCGTCGCGGCCTCGCTGGCCGCGCTCGCCGAGGTCGATCCCGAGCGCCCGGTCGCGGTCTGCCGCGAGCTCACGAAGCTCCACGAGGAGGTTGTGCGTGGCAAGGCCGGTGAGCTTGCCGCGCGCTACGCCCAGGCGCCACCGAAAGGCGAGGTGGTGCTGGTCGTCGGAGCGGCCCCGGCGCCGATCGATGCCGACCTGACCCCGGCGCTCGAAGCGGTGCGCAAGCTCGTCGCCGCCGGTGCAAAACCGCGCATCGCAGCCCAGGTTGTCGCGGACCTCACCGGCACAAGCGCCAACAAGCTCTACAAGGCACTCACCAGCTGACCGAGCGGCGCAAGCCCCACTAGTCTCTGAAGTAGTGCCTTACCTGATTACCACTGCCATCGCCTACGTCAACGGGCCTCCTCACCTCGGGCATGCCTACGAGGAGATCGCGACCGACGTGCTGGCCCGCCACATGCGCCAGCGCGGCGAGGACGTCTTCTTCCTGACCGGCACCGACGAGCACGGCGAGTCGGTCGCCGACTCAGCCCACGCGCTCGGTCTGGAGCCGCAGCAGTGGGCCGACCAGAACGCTGCCAAGTTCAGGGCGCTGATGCCGACCCTGAACATCTCCAACGACTTCTTCATCCGCACCACCGACCCGAAGCACATGGCCAAGGTCCAGGAGGTCATGCAGCGGATCTACGACAACGGTTACGTCTACAAGGGTGTCTACGACGGTTGGTACTGCCCGCGTTGCGCCGACTTCAAGACGGAGAGCGACGTCGGCGAGGGCAACACCTGCCTGATCCACGGGATCCCGCTGACCCGCGAGTCCGAGGAGAACTGGTTCTTCAAGCTCTCAGCCTTCCAGGAGAAGCTCGAGCAGCTCTACGCACAGCACCGTGACTTTGTGATGCCGGCGCGCGCGATGAATGAGGCGGAGGCCTTCCTCGGGTCCGGCCTGCAGGACGTCTCGCTCTCGCGCTCGAAGCTCAAGTGGGGCGTGACCGTGCCCTGGGACGAAAGCCACGTCTTCTACGTCTGGTTCGACGC
>PLES01000102.1 GCA_003137075.1 Solirubrobacterales bacterium | reverse complement strand
TACGCGCGCCTTGCACCCGACGCAGGAGCCCCACCAGTGCCACCGAAAGTGCTGGATCGATCGACCTGCACAACTCTCGAATGGTTGAGGCCGCGGATGACTTGGGTTCAGGCAGCGGGCTGCTGAGTCGCGCGGTCGAGTTTGTCGAGCGCGAGTGGGGGGCAGCGAACCTCGCCGCTGCGGAATCGTCCGATCGGGCGCAGTAGTCGGACGGTGGCGGCGTGATCGTCGAGTTCGATGATCACGCCGTGCTCGCCATGAAGGTAGCCGGGCCGAACGTTGCGGTTGATCCGGACCGGATCGCCGACGCACAGTTCGGCGATTGCGGTTGCTGCCCTGACGGTGTGCAGCAGCGCGCGACGCGCGTGCACGGCATCGGCGATCGCGACGAGGTGCAAGTCGAGCTCGCCGGCGGCGATCGCGTCCAGCAGCAGACGCTCGGGCGTCTGGGGAGGGAGTGGCTCGACCTCCCGCCACAGCGACCGCTGAGTATCTCTGTCGGCTCCGGTCCTCACCATCGAAATGATGTCCCTGAGGTCGGACCGATCGCGCTGTCGGGGTTGAGAACCCCGACAGCCGAGTTGTAGCGTTTCGGCATCGTGGCCGGTACCGCCAGTGAGCTTTTAGTCATCTCGCCGATCAGGGATTGGGCGTGCAGCTCGTGCGGCGGGACAGGCGAGCTTTTGGTTATGGACGATCCTGGGCCAGTCTGCCTGCGGTGCGCCGAGCTTGATCATCTCGCGTTTCTCCCTTCAGGAGATGCCGCTCTGACGCGGCGAGCGAGGCGAGGCGGCGGCCTCTCAGCAGTCGTGGTGCGCTTCAGCCGCTCCCGCGGTCGCTACGAGCGAAAAGGGATATTGGTCGAGGAAGCGGCGCTCGCGAGGGCAGAGGCCGAATGTCTCGCTGACGAGAGCGCACGAGCCCGGCGACGAGAGCGCGACGCCGCCAGACGCGAGAACGAGGATCTACAGCTCCAAAAAGAGATGGCAGCCGCGATCAGCAAGTTGTACCCGGGATGCCCCGCCGAACGCGCAGTCCAGATAGCCCAGCACGCCGCGACCCGCGGCAGCGGACGCGTGGGACGAACGGCCGACGGCCGTGCACTCAAACACCACGCGCTTGAGCTCGCGGTCATCGCCTCGATCCGCCACCAGGACACCCCCTACGACAATCTGCTGATGTCAGGCATCGACCGCGGGGAAGCTCGGGAACTCGTCCGCGACACAGTAAGCGGCGTCCTTGACGCTTGGCGGACGAGCTAAGCACGCAGCCGACACTCGGCCACGCCACGAACGACCCGTGAGAGCGTTACGTATCGATCGTCATCGCTGCAGTGGGCTGCAGGAGAGCCGCGGCAGGTGTTGGCAGGTTTGTCACACCGTTCGCCGCGGTGTGTGGGATTGTGTTGTTGTTCTTGCTTCGTCTCGTCCTTAACTTCGTGTCTGATTCGTCGCGCCGTGGCCCTGTGGTCGTGGATTGCTTGACGGCGCGGCCCGCGCGCTCGGGGCGGTAGGCCGTGTCCGGTCTCTCGCGCGGCGGCGTGTTGGCGGGACCGGCGGGGTGGTCACGTCGACGACGCTCGCGTTACGAGCGCCACCGGGTTCAGCTGGACGGGGGGTTTCGGACGACGCTTCATGTCGCCACCTACGATCTTGCCGCGGTCACGCCGCGGGTTGTCGCACTGGAACAGGCAATGCCGCTCGTGCGCTGGTGCCGCGAGCGGGGCGTGAGGGACGCGGTTGTCGGCGGCTTTTTCGTCCGTGCGGTCAGCGAGCCGCTCGGCGAGGTTTGGATCGACGGAAGGCAGGAGCCGTCGACGCCGTTCGACGCACCGTGGGACGCTGTGCGCGCTTGCGTGCACGTCGACGGCGACGCGATCCGCATCGCCCGTCGCGATGCCCTTCCCCTCGCGCCGGTCGGGGATCTCTTGCAGGCCGGGCCGCTGCTTGTAGCGGACGGCCGCAGTGCTGTGGCCGACGGCGCTGACGTAGAGGGCCTGTCGATCGGGGCGCGGCAGTTCGATTCTGATATCACGGTCGGCCGCTTCCCACGTGCCGCACTCGCCAGCACGGGGAGTCGGCTGCTGGCGGTGGCCTGTGACGGGCGGACCGACAGCGACGCTGGCATGACCCTCGCAGAGCTTGCCGACGCGCTTATCGCGCTCGGTGCCGAGTCGGCGATCAACCTCGATGGCGGCGGGTCAGCGTCGCTCGTCCACGCCGGGCGTTTGCGCAACCGTCCGCGCGAGGCGGGCGGGGTCGACTTGCTCGAGGGACGCGCGATCGTCACCGCGATCGTGTTCGACCCACGCGCTTAGCGCTGACTCGAGATGCGCGGCATTGGGCTTGGCGGCGATAATCGCCGTCTCTCTTGCCCTTACATATCGTCTCCGCGATTCTCTTCTCTCCCCGTGGGGGGTCGTCATATGTCGCGCGCGCGCTGACCGGTGGGCTTCGCGCCCAGGGCTGTGATGTCACGCTCCTCGCCGGATCGCGAAGCGACCTTGATGGTCTCGGCGACGCCCGGCGCTTCTACGGCGACGAGGATCTCCGCGTCGTCGACTTCGATCCGGCGATTGCGTCAGACGATCCCCTCGCCTACGTGGGGCCGCCCGGCACCGCGCCGATGCACCCTTCGTTCGAGGATCGCCCCGGCGCCATCGACCGGGTGTTTGCCGCACTCGATGACGACGCCTATGAGCGGCAGGTGGCGGCATGGTCGCGCGAGCTTGTGGCGGCTGGGGCGGCCGAAGCGGATGTCCTGCACCTTCACCACCTGACGCCGCTCAACGAGGCGGCGGCCCGCGTGGCGCCCGGTGTTCCCGTCGTCGGCCAACTGCACGGGACGGAGCTGTTGATGCTCGAAGCGATCGACGCCGATGTGCAGCGCTGGGCTCACGCCGAAGCGTGGGCGCGGCGGCTCCGCCGCTGGGCGCAGGAGTGCTCACGGATTCTCGTCGCCGACGGAGCGGTCGGCCGGGCGCGGGATCTGCTCGAACTCGAGGAGGAGCGAATCGTCCCGCTTGCAAACGGCGTTGACACCGACATGTTCCGGCCGCGGCCCGTCGACCGCCGCGCGATCTGGCGAGAGGTGCTCGTCGAGTGCCCGCGCGGCTGGCGCCCTGGCGGGAAGGCGGGCAGCATCGCCTACCAGGAAGACGAACTCGGGCCGCTCACCGACGGCACAGTCGTCGTTTATGTCGGGCGATTCACCGCCGTCAAGCGGCTACCCCTACTGATCGAGGCGTTCGCGGCAGCGAACGAACGGACGTCGACACCTGCCGGCCTCGTCCTCATCGGTGGGCACCCGGGTGAGTGGGAAGGCGAGCATCCGATCGAGACGATCGCTCGGATCCGGGCTCGGGGCGTTTTTCTAGCGGGCTGGTATGACCATTCACGACTTGCCGAGTTGCTGTGCGCAGCTGATGTCGTCGCGCTCGCGTCCGCCCGCGAGCAGTTCGGGCTGGTGCTTGTCGAAGGCATGGCCTGCGAACGCCCAGCTGTCGCGACACGCTCTCCAGGCCCCGTGTCGATCATCTCCGATGGGACTACCGGATGGCTCACCGCCGACGACAGCGAGGACGCGTTAGCGCAGGCGCTAGCCGAAGCGATCGACAATCACCATGAGCGAGCAGATCGTGGCCGTGCTGCGCGCCGGGTCATCTGTGAGAACTACACCTGGGACGCGATCGCCGAACGCCTCGCCGCAGTGCTCGAAGACGTCGTCCTGCCCTCAATGGCGACATAACTGGGCGGCCCAGGTCTTGAGTCGTTCCCCCGGAACGGCTCAAACACCCACTGTCCCTTGGACCGACCGGCGCAGCTGGTCGCTACAGTCGCGTTCGTGTTCCTCAGATCGATGCGCGTGCGATCGCTTGCGCTTGCATGCGTCGTGCTCACGGGGCTCCCGCTCGCTTTAGTGGCGACCAGTCAGGCGGCGCAGACGCGAACTGCCGCGCAGCTTTTGAAGGCGGCCTTCAGCGACGCGACGGCAAGTGGATCCGTACATCAGAGCATGATCAACGTGAGCGAAGGTCTGTCCTCAACGTTCTCGGATGACGTCGCTACCGACTCGGGTAGGCAGAACATCACGCGGTCAGGAGGGATCAACGCCCACGTCTTGGTGATCGGCAAGACGGCGTACATATCGGGTGATCTGGCTGCGCTCACCACCTACTTCGGATTTTCACGCAGTATCGCGACGAAGATTGGCGACCGTTGGGTCAGCATTGCGTCCACAAACGCCGGCTACGCGACTGTCGCCAGCGACGCGACCCTGACTTCGGTAATGACCAACCTGACTCCGCACGGGCAGCTGACGGAGCTCGCAGCGACGGAGATGCATGGCCAATCGGTGATCGGCGTTCGCGGGGCCCTGCCGTCGTCGCTCAACGGAACCGTGACGGTCTACATCACGCGGTCAACCCACCCGTTACCAGTCTTCGCTGTGTTCAAGGCCCAGGCTCGAGGGATAACCGTAACGAGCACCAGCACCATGAGCGCTTGGGGCGAACGATTGGCCCTGAAGCGACCGGCCGACGTGATCTCGGCGAGCAAGCTGTAGTCCAAAAACCCGCTGCATCGCAGCGGCTGAGCCATCAGCACAAGCGGCCGACGCGGTGGAAATGGCCGAACCGAACCAGGCAGATCTGGACTTAGTCGGCCTGGTCCCAGCCTTCCTCGCCATGTGACCACGGAACGGCTGTATCACGCAAGAACAGCAGCTCGTCGGCGCCACCCCGGGCCGCACGGCGATCTTGTTGCTGTCCGGATAGACGGACACGGCGGGTGCGCTGGCGCGAGCGAGGAGGAGTGTGCGCGCGGGCGAATCGCTCTTGTTCATGATCTTGTGCGCTCCAGCAGGACCGGCCCGGAAGCAGACGAGATCTCCGTGATGCAGCGTTTGCTCGCCATCAGGAGTGCGAACTGTCAGCGTGCCGGCGATGACAAGCAGCCACTCCTCTACGTACTCGTAGTGGTATGGACACGAGCTTGCACCCGGGGCGATGTCGTAGATGAAGCTAGGGCTTCATACGCAGGGGTTAGCTCGTCCCATCGCGCCTTGATGTCGCAGCGCTCACGTCCGGCAAGCTCCGCGGCGAGATCTTCTAGATGAACTTGCCAGCCGGCTCCGTAGCCGGCGAGATGCTCGACGGGGCAGGCCGCGCTCATCGATGACCAGGACGGTCTGGTCTCCGTCCGCGGTCAGCGTCGCTTCAATCGATCGCTCCGGTCTCGCCTGTCTGGCTGGTGACCACGATCAACCGCTGCGGCGGCTCGCACACTTCAACCCGCCCGGTGCGTTCCCACGTGCTGGTGAAGCGTGCTCGAAACCCCCCCACCAAGAAGCAGGTCCCCCTCGACCTTGGCGATCCAGCCGGCGAGACGCTCGTGGTCATCTCGTACTCCTTCGTTCTCGTTTTCCGCGGGCCACCTCGGTGTGCAGTGCGTCGAGCCGCTGTTGCCACAAGACCCGGTAGGGGCCCAACCACTCATCGACGTCGGCGAGCGGCTCGGGCCGAAGGCTGTAGACCCGCCGCTGCGCGTCTTGGCGGACCTCTACGAGCCCCGCCTCCCTCAGTACCCGGAGATGTCGTGATACCCCGGGGCGGGCGATCGGCAACAGCGCCGCCAGCTCGCCGGCGGTTGCCGGACCACGGCTCAAGGTCTCCAACATGCTCCTTCGGCTCTCATCCGCAAGTGCCCGCAGGACAGCTTCCATCAGGGGAGCGTACCTAAGTGGTTACGTAACCGTCAAGGTACATGCCAAGTCGTGCAGCGTCCCACATCCCGGCTTGGGCGGCACCGGTGTTTATTGCTGGGACTCGCGCACGCCGGTTATCCGTGCTCCGGGAACCTGGACGAAGTAAGCGTTGTCTCTCACAGGCACGGACAGCTTGCGGCCCGAAGACAAGGACACAGTTACTGCCGTTACGCCGTCGGGCGCGAACCCGAAAGCGTGGGCGTGCTGTTGCTGCCTTCACCGCCGTTGAATGATTGGAACCTGTCGGGGAAGTACTTGGTGGCCAGCTGCCAGATCCCCTGGCTGTCACTGATTGGGACGAGCTGCCCGTCCTTGCAGTCTTCTGCGCTGAAGGCGAGGTTGTGCTCGGCGGCATAGTTAGCCGACGCGGTGTTCATCTCGACGCCGTGGACGGTGCACGCTGACTCAGAAAGCGGCGCGAAGAAGAACCCGACACCGTTGACCTTCCGGGCTGTGGCGGTGGCAATCAGTTTGCTCGTCGCGAAGTTGCCGAAGGTGTCGCTGTAGATGGCCACCTTGGCGGTGCCGGCATAGCCGACCACGCCATAGGCGAAGCCGTTGCCGCCGCCGGTTGGTTCGAAGATCTCCATCTCAGCCGGGTTGGGGAACCCGGGGCAAAGCCCGTGCGCGACGCCGTTGATCACGACGCCGCCTTCCTCGATGCCGTTGGCCCCGCTCTGACCCCTCTTGGACCAGACCGACCAGCTTTGACCATCGGTTGAACCCGAAGCGACCTTCGTCGCGGCCGCCTCGAGCGTGCTGGCCGACTCCAGGCCCGAAGTGGTTTGCGGGCTGCAATCGGAGTCGTCAATCCCGCCACCACCGCTGATATCGGAAGCGGGCAACCAGCCACTCTTGCTGATCCCGCCGAGTCCGGCTCCACTCCCTGCGCCTGCGCCTGCACCGCCCCCACCCGCTGATTGGAACTTGTCCGGGAATCCGCTTGTCGGTAGTCCCCAGATCCCCTGGCTGTCGCTGATCGGAACCAGCTGTCCGTCCTTACAGTCGTGCGTGCTGAAGGCGAGGTTGTGTTCGGTCGCTTGGCTGCTGGATGCGGTGTTCATCTCGATCCCGGCGACATCACATGCGGATTCAGAGATCGGGGTGATGAAGAAGCCGACGCCGTTCACGTTCTGGGCTGTGGTGGTGGCCAGCAGCTTGCCNNTCGCCTGGGTTGGGGAACCCGGGGCAGAGGCCGTAAGCCACGCCGTTGATCACGATGCCGCCGTTCTCGATCCCGTTGGAGCCGCTCTGGCCCTGCTTTGACCAGAGAGACCAGCTCTGCCCAGCGACCGAACCGGACGCGACCTTNNCAGCTCGAGGCGCCTGGGCTCTGATGGTCGCCGCTGACGTCAGACGCAGGCAACCAACCGTGCTTGCTGACTGGGGCGCTCTCGAGTCCGCCGCCGCCGCCGCCACCGCCACCGTCGCCGCCTCCGCCATCCTGGAATTTGTCGGGGAAGCCGCTCGTTGGTAGCTGCCAGATCCCTTGGCTGTCGCTGATCGGGACGAGTTGGCCCTTGCTGCAGCTGCTGGTGCTGAAGCTGAGGTTGTGTTCGGTGGAGTAGCTGCTCGACGCAGTGTTCAGCTCGATCCCGGACACCTCACAGGCGGATTCAGAGAGCGGGGTGATGAAGAACCCAACGCCGTTCACGTTCTGGGCTGTGGTGGTGGCCAGCAGCTTGCCGGTCGCGAAGTTCCCGAAGCTGTCGGCGTAGATCGCCACCTTGGCGGTGCCGGCATAGCCGACCACGCCGTAGGCGACTGCGTTGCCGCCGCCGGATGGGTCGAGCAGCTCCATCTCGCCTGGGTTGGGGAACCCGGGACAGAGGCCGTGCGCGACACCATTGATGACGACGCCGCCGTCTTCGATCCCGTTGGCGCCGCTTTGGCCCTTCTTGGACCAGAGAGACCAGCTCTGTCCGGCGACCGAACCGGACGCGACCTTCGTGGCCGAAGATTCGAGCGTGCTCGCGGATTCGGACCCGGATGTGGTCTGCGGCGCGCAGCTCGAAGCGCCGGGACTCTGATGGTCGCCGCTGACGTCACCCGCAGGCAACCAAGCGCCCTTGGCGCGCGATGCCACCAGGCGGACCGCCGGGACGGCCCGGGCGACCGGCACCCTGTGACCTCGCGCTCTGGCAGTTTGACCGCCGCTGAGGCTCAGCACGGCGATACCCACCACGACCAGCACCGTGATCCCCGCGGCCGCCAGCCGTAGCTTCGTCACGGTCCCGGACCGGGCGGATCCTGCCGGCTCCCGCGCGGAGCCGGCAAGCGAAGCGTCCGCTCGCGTCGGGGTCTCATCGAGCAGGGCCTCGCGCGCTTCTCGCGCTATGTCGTCCGGGTCGCCGACACGGTCGAGCATCGCCATGACTGCCGCATCTGAGTGCTCAGGCTCAGCCTCGAGGCACTCGTCCACGTGGGCGCGGAGATCCTCGACGATCTGAGCCCGGCGATCGACGGGTACGTCACTGAGTGCCTGTTCAAGCCTGCGGAAGTACTGAGTCAGAATCGCGTTCGCGACCGGATCTTCCATCTGCGCTCTCCTCGTCCAACAATCGGTCGATCGCATCCCGGAAGCGCTGCCACTGCTCGATGAACAGATCCAGCGCCCGGTAGCCATCGGGTGTCAGTCGGTAGTAACGGCGTGGCGGCCCCTGGGACGACTCCTGCCAGCTTGTCTCGACGAGGCCCTCCTGGCGCAGGCGAGCGAGCAGCGGATAGACAGTGCCTTCACTGGTCACCAGCCCGTCCGCGTCCGCAAGTTCTCGCGTGAGTTCGAACCCGTAACGCTCCCCGTCACGCAGCATCGCGAGCACGCAGTACTGCACCGATCCTCTGCGCAGCTGCGCGAGCAGCTTGGCCTCTCCGCCAGGTACCATGCGGCGCACGATACCAGCCGAAGCGAGTCCAGTCGAATTGGCTGACCGATCGCCGTGTCGTTGAGTGCGGTCGGTCCGGGATGAGAGGATTCGGTCATGCTCGGGACCTCGGGGCGGCGCTGGCGCATCGCCGGAGCGGCGATCGCCGCGGTAGCGGCAGTTGCGCTCATCTTGGTGCTGATCGGGGTCGGTGCGGTCACCCGGCACAAGTCGCGGTCGCCTGTCAGCACTGGCGTGAGTACTTGTCGTAGCCGGCAGTTGAGCGCCCGTCATGGATTCGCTGGCGCCGCAGCGGGCAGTGTTGTTGTTACGGTCGTGCTCACAAACACGTCGGCGACGCGGTGCACGCTCAAGGGCTATCCGACACTCCAGCTGCTGAGCGTCGCCGGCACGCGCCTGAAGTCGCTGATCCACCGCGGCGCGTCGGTCGTGGTGGAGCCTGCACTCGCCCACCTGGTGACCCTGGCTCCCGGTCGCCATGCGTCGTTCTTCGTCGGGTTCGCCGACGCTACCGGGTTCGGGCTCGACAAATGCCCTGTGTCGGCTCGCGTCGAGGTCGTCCCGCCGAATGACCGCCAGGCGATCACGATCGCCTGGCGTCTGGCGCCCTACGGGGGATCTACGGAGCACCTGCGGTGCGGTGAGATCACCGTGTCCCCGGTGGTCCCGGGAGCCCTGCGCCAGCAGCCGTAGTGCTACCGCCTGCTGCGGCAAGCCCGCTTCACCGCGAATCCGGGCAGGCGATTCAGGTAGGCAGGGGTCAGGCGAACGGGCCTGACAGCACCGCCCACTGCAGCAGCATGATCGTCTTGCCGTCCGCGATCCGCCCGTCCCTAGTCATCTGCAGGGCGGTGGTGATGTCGAGCTCCAGAACCTCAATGTCCTCGCCGTCGTCGAGGAGCCCACCACCGGCACCGGTCAGGTTGGCTGGGGTGTAGGGCGCTGCGTAGAAGTGGACGCGCTCGGTTACCGAGCCCGGGCTCATGTAGACGTCGAAGATGTGATCCACCGCTCCTAGTTCGATGCCTAGCTCTTCGCTGGCCTCGCGGCGGATCGCAGCCTCTGGCTCGTCGTCGTCCAAGAGCCCGGCAGCGGCCTCGATCAGCATCCCGTCGCAGTGGCCGTTGACGTACGCGGGAAACCGGAACTGACGCGTGAGCAGAACCGTTCTGCGCTCGGAGTCATAGGGGAGGACGACCGCGCCATTGCCACGGTCATAGGTTTCGCGTTGCTGTCGCTCCCACTCCCCGTCGCGACGCCGATAGTCGTAGGTCGTTCGGCGCAGGACGTGCCAGCCGTCGGAGGTCACCTCGACGTCGCGAATCACAACATCAGGGTTGCGAGCGAGCGCCCGGCCCACCAGGTCAAGCCCGGTGCGGCCGCGGCCGTCTGGGATATCCACGCCAGGTCTAGGTAGCTGTTTGCGATCGCTCATTGACCCAGCATAATGCAGAAACATGCAGAAACATGGAAGATCAGGCACGTCCGTCTGGTGAGCGCCGGACGAGCGACCTCACCGCGCGTCCTTCAGGCGACCGATGATTCGCTCGACGCCGGGACCGGAATCCAGGCTGCGAGCCGCTCGAGCGGCAGCGGCCGCGCGATGAAGTAACCCTGCGCAAGATCACAGCGGGCGGCGTGCAGGCTGGCGAGGATATCCACCGTCTCGATGCCCTCGGCCACG
>PLES01000180.1 GCA_003137075.1 Solirubrobacterales bacterium | reverse complement strand
GGCCGCTTCGACCGCCGCGTGGTCGTTCAGCCGCCTGACCGCGTCGGCCGCGAGGCGATCCTCAAGGTCCACACGCGCTCGGTCCCGCTCGCCGGCGAAATCGACCTCGGTGCGATCGCCTCCACCACCCCGGGCATGGTCGGAGCGGACCTCGCGAACCTCGTAAACGAGGCCGCGCTGCTGGCTGCCAAGCGCAGCCATCCGAAGGTCACGCGTGAGGACTTCACCTCCTCGCTTGAGCGGATCGTGCTCGGTGCCGCGCGCAGCGTGATGATCAGCGACGACGACCGCCGCCGCACCGCTTACCACGAGGCTGGACACGCCATCGTCGGGATGCTGACCCCGGGCGCCGATCCGGTGCGCAAGGTCTCGATCATCCCCCGCGGCCAAGCCCTCGGCGTGACCTTCTCAGCTCCGGACGCGGACCGCTTCAACTTCGACGAGCGCCATCTGCTCGCACAGATCAAGGTCGCGCTGGGCGGCCGCTGCGCCGAGGAGGTCGTCTTCGGCGACCTCACCACCGGCGCCGAGTCGGACATCCAGCACCTGACCCGCATCGCTCGCTTCATGGTCGGCCGCTGGGGCATGAGCCCCGCCATCGGCCCGATCGCCGTGCTGCCCTCGGAGGCCTCAAGCATGCTGCTGCCGGGCGTCTCTGAAACCTCTGAGATGACTCAGCAGCTGGTCGACCAAGAGGTCCGCCGGATCGTCGAGGCCGCCCACCACGAAGTGCTCGACCTGTTGCGCTCCCGGCGCGATCAGCTCGACTCGCTGGTCGCTGAACTGCTCAGGCACGAGACGCTCGATGAGGCCGACGCCTACGCGGCGGCCGGGCTGACGCGTGCCGACGCCGCCGTACCGGCGCAGCTCAACGGCACCAACCCCGGCGAAGGCCCCGAGCCGATCGGCGCGGTCGGCATGCCGAGCGAGAACGACAACCTCGCCTAGCGAGCGGTTGGCGGCGGTTCGCCGCTAATCGCCGAGGCGGGTCATCTTGGCGAGTGCCTCATGGCACTCCACCACGCGCTTCTTGACCGGGTCTGAATCAGGCCGGTCATGCACCAGGTCCCAGGTGCGGTCGGCGATCTCACGAGCTGTGTCGGGGGTCGCGCGCTCCCACAGGCGGTTGACGAGCTTCAGCTCAAACTGCTCGATCTGGTCGATCGGTTTGCCGGGCTCAAGCTTCGGCAGCGGGTCGCCTGTCGCTTCCTTCCACATTCCGGTGGCTACAAGCAGCCGGTTGCGCATCTGAATCTGGTCCATGTCCCCCCATGATCCTAAAGCGCGGCGATTCGTGCGTTCCGGGCAGACACGAAGGTGGGCGGACCGGGCGAAATCAGCGTGCGGTCGGGCCGGACGGTTCTCTAGTGCAGTGTTCCGGAACACTGCACTAGTCTCGCTTCGATGCTGATCGTCTCCTGGAACGTCGCCTCGCTGCGCGCGCGGATGCCGCGGGTGCTTGAGCTGCTCGCTCAGCATCAGCCCGACGTGGTCTGCCTCCAGGAGACCAAGTGCACAGTTGAGACCTTCCCGCTCGCCGAGATCGAAGCGGCCGGCTACAGCGTCGTTCAGAACTCCGGTGGGCAGTGGGCCGGGGTGGCGTTGCTGATCCGCTCACCCTTGACCGCGGCCGACCCGCTGGTCGGCCTTCCAGGCGACCCGGTCCCGTCGGAGGCGCGCTGGGTCGAGGCGACGGTCGCGGGCATCCGGATCGTCAGCACCTACGTGCCCAACGGCCGCACGCTTGACAGCCCCGAATTCCCGCGCAAGCTCGCTTTCCTGGAAGCGGCAGCCGCGCGGGCCGGCACCCTGCAAGATGGACCGCTGGTGATCGCCGGCGACATCAACATCGCGCCGCAGGACGTTGACGTCTACAACCCTGTCGCGTTTGTCGGCTCGACCCATGTGAGCGCCGAGGAGCGCGCGGCGCTGGCGGCGATTCTGACGCGCGGCGGCCTTGTCGACGCCTACCGGCAGCTGCACCCCAGCGATCAGCACTTCACCTGGTGGGACTACCGGGCCGGCAACTTTCACAAGAACCTCGGGCTGCGTATCGATCTGGCGCTGGTCAGTGTGCGACTCGCGCCGGCGCTCACAGAATGCGGGATCGACCGCGACTTCCGCAAAGGAACAAAGCCGTCCGATCACGCACCGTTATTGGTGCGCCTGGACGTGCAGCGCTAGCCTCGCCCCTATGGCTGAGCGATCCGACCTCACCCGACCAGACTCCAAGAACTTCCGTCAAGTGCTGGGGCGCCTGCCGACCGGCGTCGTGATCGTCACCGGTGGCGATCCGCAGGATCCGAGCGGGCTGGTCTGCGGCTCCTTCATGTCGGTCTCACTTGAGCCGCCACTGGTTGCGGTCTCCCCGGCCAAGACATCCTCAAGCTGGCCGGCGATCGAAGCCGAGGGAAGCTTCTGCGCCAACGTGCTGGCTGAGGGCCAGCAGGATCTCGCGCAGCATTTTGCGGTCTCCGGCGGCGACAAGTTCGCCGGTATCGGCTGGGAGCCCGCGCCGGCAACCGGAGCGCCGATCCTCAACGACGTCGCAGCCTGGATCGACTGCCGTATCTACAAGCAGATCGAAGCCGGCGACCACTGGTTGGTGCTCGGTGAGGTCCTGGAACTGAGCCTACACCGGGATGGCGGCGCGCTGGTTTTCCACGGCGGGCAGTTCCATCCCCTGTCCTGACGGAATCTGTGCAAAACCGTGTTCTTCAGCTATTCATAGATCGACTGCCGACTATTGAGGGCGATGGGACACATTCTTGTAGTCGACGATGAGCCGGCGGTGAGGCGAGCGCTGGAGCGTGCGCTGCGGCTCGACAGCTACGACGTGGAGCTGGCGGAGGATGGCGAGCAGGCGCTTGATCGCCTCGCCGAGCGCCCGGCCGACGCCGTGGTCCTGGACGTGATGATGCCTGGGATCGACGGCCTCGAGGTATGCCGCCGGATGCGCGCCGCCGGCGACAAGACCCCGATCCTGATGTTGACCGCACGCGACGCGATTGATGACCGCGTGATCGGCCTCGACGTCGGCGCCGACGACTACCTGATCAAGCCGTTCGCGCTGCGCGAACTGCAGGCGCGGCTACGCGCGCTGCTGCGCCGCTCAGGTGAAGGCGATGAAGGCAGCGAGGTCCTGCGTTTCGCTGACCTGGTGTTGGATCCGGTTGCCCACGAGGTACATCGCGGCGAGCGGCTGGTCGAGCTCTCCAAGACCGAGTTTCTGCTGCTTGAGCTCTTCATGAAGCACCCTCGCCAGGTGCTCACCCGCTCGACGATCTTTGAGAACGTCTGGGGCTATGACTTCGGTCCCACGTCGAACGCATTGGGCGTCTATATCGGGTACCTGCGGCGCAAGACCGAAGACGGCGACGAGCCGCGACTGCTGCACACCGTGCGCGGTATCGGTTACGTGCTGCGTGACTGACAGGCGCTGAGCTGTGTCGTTGCGCAAGCGCATCAGTTGGGTCGCAGCGGCAGCGGTTGCGATCGCGGTCGCGATCGCAGTGAGCGTCTCTTACTTCGCGGTACACCACCAGCTGCTCGGGCAGATCGACAAAGAGCTCACAGCGCAGGCACACGCGATCCAAGCCAACCCGGACCACCTGAACAGCCTGATGTTCTCGGGTATTCCAGCTAGTGACGGCGGCCCGGCGCAGTACTGGCAGTTGGTCGAGGCCGATGGAACCGTCGTTACAGGGCTCGGCGCCGCGCTGCCGGTGACCAAGGCCGCCGCCGTTGCCTCCGGTCAAAGCGCGTACATGTCGGACGTCACGATCGGCGGCGTCCTCTTCCGTGAGTTCACTTTCCCGCTGATCGGACCAGAAATCAACGGCGAGCAACTGGCTGTGCAGCTGGCTCGGCCGCTGCAGCCGACGATCAACGTGCTCTCAAAGCTACGCCTGATCCTGGCGCTGGTCTTCCTCGCAGGCGTCGGGCTCGCAGCGGGGCTCGGGCGGCTAGCGGCGCGGCGTGTGCTCACGCCCCTGGCAGAGGTGACCGCTACCGCTCAGATCATTGCGGAGACCGACGATCTGACCCAGCGCTTGGAGGTCCGCGCCGACGATGAGGTCGGCCAGTTGGCGGAGCGCTTCAACGCGATGCTTGAGCGGCTTGAGATATCGCGCGCGGCGCTAGACGCGTCTGTCGCCGCCCAGCGCCAGCTCGTCGCCGACGCGTCGCACGAGCTGCGCACGCCGGTCACGAGCCTGCGCACCAATATCGAGGTACTGCTGAGTGACGGAGTGCTCGACGAGGCCGACCGCCGCCAGTTACTTAAGGACGTCGTCGAGCAGAGTGAGGAGCTGAGCACGCTCGTCGCTGACCTGATCGACGTGGCCCGCGGCGATGTGCCGCCTGAACATGTCGAGGACGTTCGTCTCGATCGCCTGGTCGAGTCGGCCTTGGAACGGGCTCGGCGCCACAAGCCCGGAGTCGCGTTCAGCGGTGATCTACAGCCGGTCGTGGTCGGCGGGAGCGCCGAGCGTTTGATGCGCGCGATCAACAATCTGCTGGACAACGCCTCGGGACATACTGCTCCCGGAACGCCAGTGCACGTGAGCGTCGACGGCACCGGCGTGACCGTACGAGACCACGGTCAGGGAATCAGTGAGCACGACCTGCCGCACCTCTTCGACCGCTTTTATCGGGGAGAGAATTCACGCGCCCGGCAGGGCAGCGGACTCGGCCTCGCGATCGTGCGGCAGGTCGCGGAACAGCACCACGGCACGATCAGCGCCGCGAACGCGCCGGACGGCGGCGCTGTCTTCACCTTGACGCTGCCGGGCGCTGTGGTTCTTAACGATGCGGATCCGACCGATTCAGCGGTGCTCGACGAGACGGGCGTGCCGAGCCAGACGGAAGTGTCGGCGTAAGGCCCAGTAACAGATCGCGAAGATCGGGACCACCGGCGCCAGCAACAGGATCCGCTGCGTGGGTACGCCGATCACCAACGCGTAGATCGCTTCAACAATGACCGCCGGCATCAGCGCCAGCATGGTCGTATGCGACCTGAAGCCAGAGAGATGCTCGCGCGCGGCCACCTCGGTTGTGCCGAGAGCTATCAACAGGATCGCCACTTCAATGGTGGAACCACCATGGTCGATGCCGGCCGCGACCAGGCAGATCAGTCCGGCAAAGATCGCGAACTCTGAGATCGGCAACCCACCGAAGATTCCCGGCGGCCGCTCCCCCACCTTGCCGAGGTTACGCGTGACCGACGTCGGCGCCTTTGTCCCCCGGCGCTCCGCGGCACCACGCGCCTGGCTTCGCGCGGCCCGGGCCTTCGGCGTGCTGCCGCTCGGCTTCCGCGTACGGCGCCGCTTGGGCTTAGCCTGAGCCACGATCGCTACTCAGGCTTGAGCGTCGGGAGGTCCTCTGGCAGCGTCGGAACGCCTTCTGGCAGCGCCGGCAGCTGATCCGGTGCGCTGGCGGCGGCTTCATTCTCCTGCTTGATCTCAAGCCAGAGTTCTTCGCGGTAGATCGAGACGGACCGCGGCGCGTCGATCCCAAGCCGGACCATGGCACCACGTACTTCAAGGACCTCGATCACGACGTCACCGCCGACGATCACCCGTTCGCCCGCACGGCGCGTTATCCGAAGCATTACGGGCGATTCTAGACCGCTTGCGCGGTCCAGAACTCCTCATGGCAGCGGTGTCGCGACAGGTCGTCTTCAGGCCGGAAACAACGGCGTCTTCACGGCAACGCCGGCTGCTTGGTTGAGGACCTGATATCCGCGGCGCTCGCGGATCAGGATCGGAGCCTTCGTGTTGATTGTGAAGTCAGCCAGAACACTCGTCGCAGTAACGGTGACAAACACGTCGGCCGGCTCGCCGCCCTCAGTGAATCCAAGGCGCTCCCCCTCCTCGTCGGAGAGCTCAACCTCAAAATCATTCACAAAGCGGTGCGGATTCGTCACCGGCAGCGCCAGGCCCGGCTCGGTCAGCGACTGGAGCCAGACGAATGGACTCGCTTGATCGGTGCGCAGCAGCGCGTAGCGGCTGCCACCTACTCCGATGAGGCCGTCCGGAAACTCAACGATGCTGTCAACCAGCACCTGAACTTCACCGAACCGGGAGGTCTGATGGGTCTCAAACTCGCCGCCGGCATCGGGAGCGTCGGAGGCGGCGATATTGACTGGCGTGGCGATCATGTCTGGAGGAAGTTGAGCAGTGAGGTTTGGATGATGTCGGAGGTCGACTGCAAGGCAGCCTCGTAGCCGGCCTGTTCGGTGCTGAAGGTGGTTGTTGCGGCCGCCATGTCAGTGTCGTAGACATCACTGAGCTCGACCGTGTCGCTGCTGCTCAGCGTGCTGATCCTTGAGGAAGCCATCTGCAGGCGGTCCTGGGTCGCGCCCACGTCAGCTTGAACCGACTCCAGCGAGCTGAGGTTCGTGCTCAGGTTCGTGAGCTGCGTTCCGAGATCCGTCTGATTGCCGCTCGTCATGTCGCTGTAGATCGTGCGCAGGGTCGACAGCAAGCCACCCGTTCCGGTCGCACCTGGCGTCGCACTCGGGGTGAAGGCACCGCCGGTGCCGACCCCGTCGCCCAACACGCTGTACAGGTTCGCGCTGACCGGAAGCTGGGTGCTCGGGCCGATCGAGTAATTGACCGAGTCGGTGTTGCCGGCAAAGGTGTCTGACTGACTCGCATCTTCCTGCCAGGGAGCGGTGTTGACCGCTGAGCCGCTGAACACGTAGGAGCCGTCGTACTGCGTGTCGGCGGTCTGCTTGATCTGCGAGATGTACTGCTCAATCTCTGCCGCCGCGTCCTTGAGGTCGCTGCTGCTCATCGTGCCGTTGGCCGCTTCTACCGTCAGCGACTGCGCACTCTGGACAACCTGCTGGATCTGCTGCAGGCTCGTGCTTTCGGTCTCGACCGTCGCGACTCCCTGAGTGATGTTCTGTTGGTAGGCGGCGTAGGCACTGACCTGACCCTGCAGTGAGAGGGTCAGCGCTGCACCGGTGGGGTTATCCGAAGCCTCGTTGATCTGGAAGCCGGTGGACAACGTCTCCTGCGTCTGATCTAGCTGGTTCAGATCATTATCGATCGTGTTGACAGTGCTGTTGTCCAGCATCTGGGAAGTTATGCGCTGAGTCATGGTTCAGTTCCTCCGTGAATCCCTGTCTAGCCCTGGCCGACGACGCTCATCAGCGAGTCCATAACGGTGCTGAACGCGTTCATCACCTTCGCCGATGCCTGATACGACTGCTGCTCGCTGATCAGATTCGCCATCTCGTTCGAAAGGTCGACGCCCTCGACGCTCTGGCGCTGGTTTGTGATCTGCGTTTGCAGCGCGGACTGGGTTGTTTCACTGTTGTTCGCGCCCTGGGCGAGGCTGCCGACGTTCTGGACGAACGACGCAAACGCCAGATCAGCCGTTCCGCCGCTGTTGCCGGCCTCGTCGAGCGCAACATCGTTGTCGCTTGAGTAGTTACCTGCAAAGGCGGTTCCCAGCGTGCTGGTCTGCACGTTGCTGAGGCCTGTGGTGGCAGTCGGGTACGTGCCCGTGCTGGTGAAGGTATTGGGAATGATCCCGCTCGCGGCTGCCGCCTGCAGGCTTGCCGAAATCTGGATGTTGGCGGCGGAGTTGCCGCTGTCAGCCGTCGTCGGGGAAACGAAGAAGTTGTGCAGCAAGGTGACCGCACCGTTGGTCGCTGTGGTCGTTGCCGGAGGCGTCGGCGCAGGCGTCGTCCCGGTCGTGGTCTGTGTCGCCGTTCCGTTGTAGCTGACCGACGGGTTGTTGACCTCGTTGATCAGCGCCGTAGCGACACTGTTCAGCTGCGCGCTGAGCGTCCCGATCGTTCCCAGCTCCGTGGCCGGGGTGCCCGCCAATACCGAGGTCGGATAGGTTGTGGCGCTCGTGGCCGTCGTCTGGATCGGCTGGCCCAGGCTTCCGAATCCGTTGGCGGAATAACCAGCCAGACCGATCAGCGCACCGAGCGTGCCTCCGACCTTGCTCGCCAGCGCGGCGGCGCTCGTACCCGCGCCCGCGGCCGTCGCGTACTGGGCCTGGAAAGCTCCTACCCAGCCGGTTCCGGCGGTACCCGGCGTGGCTGAGTAGGAACCAAAGTTATCTCCGGGCGGAACGGTGCCACCGGGAGCGATGCCTGACGGGTCCTCCACCAATGCCGTGCCCGTTACACCGCCGAAGTAGACGGTGGCCGAGCCGTCCGTGTTGTTCTGCACGGTCACGTTGCCCAATGACGAGAGGTTGTCGAGCAGCGAGGAGCGTTGATCGATCAGGTCGTTGGCGCTCTGTCCAGCCGCCTGGGCCTGCACGATCGAGTAGTTGAGCGAGGAGATCTGGTAGGCGTCGTTGTACACGGTTCCGCCGGAGGCGCCTGAGGCCGTCGGTCCGTCCATGACGTCCTGGTATTGGGTGTTCACCTGGCCGGCGATTGAGGAGCTGTTGGTCGGATCTGTCGGGTTGTTCGGATCCGGACCGTTGAGCTCACTGCTCAAAGTGTTGAAGGACGTGGAGAGATCCTCACCGTCATCGACCACAGCCTGCTGAGCAGCCGCACTCGTCGGGTCATCGGCCAGCGTGTTCCAGTCGCTCCAGAACTGCGAGAGCTGCGTACTGATCCCGGTGGTGGATGGCTCGTTGAGTGCCGACTCAATCTGCTGCAGGAAACCCTGGCTGGTCGTAGCCGCGGTCGCAGTCGCGTTCTGAGTGCGCCAGGCAGCGTCGAGGTAGGGATCGCCAGAGTTGGAGATTCCCGTTGCGTTGACACCGGTGCCAAGTTGCATAGCCCCATCGGCGCCACTGCCGGCGAGGTCGAGCGACGGCGACTCGACGAGGTTGACGGTCTGTTCCTCATAACCGGCCGTGTTTTCGTTGCTGATGTTCTGACCGGTCGTGTCCAGCTCTTCCTGCGCGGCTTCAACGCCGCTGAGAGCCGTATCCAGTGTCAGATAGCTTGAGACGTACATGGCTTTCGCTAGGCGTCCAGGTCAAAAACGGGTTGACGCATTATTCGATTCCGCTTCTTAGCCGAGACACGGTCGCCCGCCGAATCGTAGCCACCGGCTCCGCCGGCAAGCCTCAGCAGATGATCCAGAAATGCCAGTTCCTGATGCATCAGCGCACGGTTGGTTTCGTGCTCGCGGCGGATCTCCTCGAGCATGTCCCGGAGCTCGGTAGTGCGGTTGCGCGCGACCATTGCCGAGTCCTCGTCCATGACCGTCGTGAGCATCGCGATGGTGACATCGGCGGGGCTGACCGCCAGTCTTGCGCCAGCCCGCTGCATCAGCTCTTCACGCTCAATCTCAATGACTTCGCGGCGGTGCATCTCCGCCTGAAGCGAACCGGCCAGCCGCACGATGCTTGGGATCGCACGCTGGCGGATGGCCGTCGCCTGCTCGAGCACGACCGCCAACATTCTGCGTGCGGAGGCGAGCTGCGTGTTCAGATGCGTGAGGATCTCAGCCGTCAGCAGCGGATCGACCTGGGGGTCGCTTTGTAGAGCCGTCATCAGCTGCTCACCGCCGTGCCGCCGGACTGCGAGTCACTTGACGTCGCTGCCGTCCCTGCGGTTGTTGCCGACGAGGTCGTTGCCGCCGCTGAGCTGGCCGCCGGATCGTTGAGTGCCGGATCGATTGTCTCGGCGAACTGGTCAGCCAACCCGAGTCCGCCACCGTCCATGATGCTGCTCGTCAGCGTCGATGGGATCAAACTCGCGTAGGCGCTGTTACTCGATCCGCCCAGGAGCCCGCTGCTGTCACTCGAGCTGTCGCTCGCACCGTCTGCGGTGTCCTGCGAGCTTGAGCCCATCGTGTTGGCAAGTTGGGTCGTCAGCTGATTCACCAATACCTGCTCGAAGGCCAACCCCTCGGTATAGGCCTGCTGCGCCTGCTTATTGCCATTACGGATATTTGCCGGGATGTCGGCGACATTGAGCGATGGAATGCCAGCGTTGACGCCAATACTCGATAGCGAGCTGTCTGCGGACGAGAAGCTCATCACTTAAGGGTGGCCGCGATCTCACCGAACTGCGACTCGAAGCTGATCGCCTTACTGCCCATGTCGTAGGCCTGGTTGGCCGTTTCCATGTTGGTGATTTCGCTGTCGAGGTCGACGTTCGACTGTTCAAGGTATCCCTGCTGGACCGTCACGCCCTTGGCCGCGGTGATTGGCCCGCTCGCCGCGGTCGCGCTGTAGACGCTGCTCCCTTGCGGGAGAAGCTTGTCCGGAGCGGTCACGTTGACGATCTGGATCTTGCCGATCTTCTGGTTGTTGACGCTGACGGTTCCGTCAGTGCCAATCGAGACCTGGCTTGCGGTCGTGCCCTTGGGCAGCGTGATCGGCGGCTGTAGCTCCATACCGAGATTGGTCGTGATCTGACCCGCAGCGTTCAGCTCGAAGGTTCCGTTACGGGTCAGGCCGGTGGTCCCGTCCGGCTGGCGGACCTCGAAGTAGCCGCTGCCGTCGAGCGCCAGGTCGAGCGGGTTACCGGTCTGCTGGATGGAGCCCTGCGTCTGACTGAAACCGACGGTCTGAGCTGTGGAGCCTGATCCGACGATCGCGGTCGACGGATCATCGTCATCAGTGGTGTAGAGCAGATCACTGAAGCCAAGCAACTGCGCCTGGTAACCGGGCGTGTCCTCGTTGGCGATGTTGTTGGAAACGGTGTCGAGCTGCGTCTGAGCCGTTTCCATACCTGCTGCAGCGGAATAAAGACCTTCAAGCATCGTTGAGCCTCACGGGAGTCAGCGTCATGGGATCGATCCGACCGAAGACGCGCTTTCTTGCATCGTCTGGCCGATGGTTCCGATCGTCTGCTGCCCCGCCGTGTAAGCGTCCAGCGCAGATTCCATTTGAACCATCGCCTGGATCGGGTCAACACCCGATCCCTCGAGCTGGCCTGATTCGACCTGACCGGTACCTCGACCGGCTGATGTACCCGAGAAGTTGTTGTTGCCAAGCTGCGACGGATTCTTGAGCGCGAAGACCCCAAGTGCCGTGGGCGGCACGGTGCCGCTCGCGCCTACCTGGATCGGCGAGCCGCTCTGGGAGAGAACGTCGTCGCCGACCTGGTCGACCAGAACCCCCTGGTTGTTCTTCGAGAACTGTCCGTTACGCGTGTACTGGACGCCGCTGGCCGTCTTGACGGCAAAGAACCCTGAGCCGGTGATCGCAAAGTCGAGCGGGTCCCCAGTGGGGTTAAGTGGCCCCTGGGCCAGATCCGTAGTGCCTTTCTTGACCTCCACACCGGTCTGGATCTGTCCGACGTACTGCCCGGTCTTGGTGTTGTAGAGCAGCATGTCGCCAAAGCTCTGCTGCACAGAAGAGGACGCCTTGAATCCAGGCGTGGACGCATTTGCCAGATCGTTCGAGAGCTGGTCTTCCTGCGTCTGCTCGGCGAGCATGCCCGCCGAAGCGATATTGAGCCCGAGATCCATGTGGACAATGTATTCGGACGACCGGCGTCTTTCTTGAGAGCAACCGCGTGGTTCGGCAGACTCAGCAGCAATGGAACCGATGGCGGTCGACGCCGCGCTGTTACGGGCTGTGCTGACGCCCGACCTGAAGCTCGATATCGGACGCCTGCTGATGGTGCGTGTCGCGAGCATGGAGCCGGACGGACGCGGCGTTTTGAGTCTGGCCGGGATGCTGCTCGAGGCGGAGCTTCCGGAGGGCGTGAGTCCCGGGCAGGAGCTCAAACTCGAGGTACGCGAGCTGACGCCAGAGAAGGTGGTCCTCGCGATCCAGAACGACGCGTCTCAAACTCCCGTACCACTGATCGCCGCACTGATCGTGCCGATGCCGCTCGGCGGATCCTTGCTCGTCCAGGAGCGCCAGGCCTCGGGTTCGACCCAGCTCCCTGACGGCTCGCATTCACTCAAGCTCCGCTATGACGCACCGACGTTCGGCCCGATTGACATGCATTTCATCCTCGATACGCAGGGCGGGCTACGGCTCGCGATGATCGTGCCCGCGGGCGAGTCACTCGCCAGCGCCCAGGCGACCTCCGCGGAACTGCTTGAGTCGCTTGCGGACGCCACCGGTCAGCCGGCATCCGTAACGATCACATCCCGATATGAGCCGCTGGAGGTGTTCGCGTGAGCGAGGAGGATTACGACGACGATCTCGATCCGCCGACCGCCGAGGATCGGCGGTCGCGTCAGGCTGCGGCTCTCCAATACAACGCCGGAGATCGCGCGCCGCAGGTAGTTGCTACCGGCCGGGGCTATGTCGCAGAGCAGATCATCGCCGCCGCGAACGAGGCCGGTGTACCTGTACGTGAGGACCCTGCGCTCGCCAACGCCCTGTCGGCGCTTGATCTCGGCGCCGAGGTCCCCGAGACGCTGTATCGAGCGGTTGCCGAGACCCTCGCGTGGGCCTACCGGCTCGATGCGGCTGCGGCTAGACGACTCGCAGGAAGCTAGGCGACTTCGCTGAAGAGCTGTTCGTCCTGCTCGAGCAGGTCTCGCAGCCGGCGCCGCAACTGACTGTGTATCTGGCAGACGCGACTCTCGGTCACACCCAGGGCCTCACCGATCTCCCGCAAAGTCAGGTTGTGCAGGTAAAGCCGCACCGCGACCTGACGCTCGCGCTCGGGAAGCTGCTCGAACGCTTCGCGGAAACGCTCCTTGGCGTGATCACGGACCGCGCGCGTCTCGGGGTCGAGATTCAGGTCAGTACTTGAAAGCGTGTCGATCCGCTCAATCGTCGTGTCGTCCTCACCGAGGACCAACACATTGAGCGATCCGACCTCCGAGCGCTGGATGTCGCCGAGCCAGCGGTCCAGCTCGTCCGGCGTGAGATCGACGGAGGTCGCGAGCTCCTCGCGAGTCGGGGCGCGGCCGTAGAGCGCGATGAATCGCTCCCGCGACCTTGAGATGTCGCGCTCCCACCGTCGCAGCGAGCGCGGCGCCCAGTCGTTGCGCCTCAGCTCATCGAGCACCGCCCCGTGGATGCGGGTCCAGGCAAACTGCTCAAGCGTCGCGCCACGCTCCGGGTCGTAGCGGTCGATCGAACGCATCAGCGCCTCGAGACCACAGGAGATGAAGTCTTCCACCTCGCAGCGTGCCGGGATCTCGCGCACCTTGCGGTAGACGATGTACTTGACCATCGGCGCAAGCGTCAGCACGAGCCGATCACGGAGCGCGACGTCTCCCGTCGTGTGGTACTGGCCCCAGAGCTTCTGGACGCTCTCACTTGTGGCCCGTTCCGTCTTACCTCGCGTCACCTACGGCTCCTTGCAAACCGAAATCACCAATCAACCTGCGACCGAACTTTCCGGGCGTTACCAGCACGCACTTCCAACGAAGCCGTAGCCGGATCTGCGTCCAGAGCCGCCCCTCAGTATATGTACGCACTTTGCGGAACGGCAGACTTTCTGTCTGGAGTTTTTTGGACTCAGGATCCACGCAGACGTGCCGATTAGTTGTTGACCGACGCAACGTCCACACTTGAGATTCCTATGGCTCTACGCCTCACAACCAGTCAGCTCGAGCCCGAGCAAGAAACACCCGAATCGAAGGACACGGCCGCTCACGCGGCCGTCCTCAACCTGATCCAACGCGCCGGCGCGTTGCTCAAGAACGATCAGATCGCCGACTACCTGGCTCTGTTCGACGAGGCTGAAGCGCTGCCCAACAGGCAGCGCGCCTACCAGGGGCAGCGGCACCTGCTCGAACAGGCGATGACCATCAGCACGACGGTGACCGAACGGCGGGCCGCGGCCATATACCTGGCAATGGCGAATGCCGCGGTGCGTGTACTTGAGCCGAACCCGGCCGAGCCTGTGCTGCTGAATTACGCCGGCATCGCGTTCTACGAACTGTGGGGTCTGGAAGCCGCGCGGTCACTCTTCCAAGCGGCAAAGCGCCTCGATCCGAACCTGCCGCATCTCGATCGCAACCTCAGGGAGCTCTCACTTAGAGGGCGCTCCCAAGGTCTCAAGAAGCCGCCGCTACATCCTGCGCTGAAGCAACTGACGGCGCGGGCGGTCGGCATCGCCCGCCGTGCCAAACCGGCAAAGGGCCTGACGATGAGCCTCTGCATGATCGTTCGCGATGAGGAGGAGATGCTGCCACGCTGCCTGGAAGCAGTCGCCTCGGCAGTGGATGAGATCGTGATCGTTGACACCGGCTCGCATGACCGAACGATTGAGATCGCCAAATCGTTCGGCGCCAAGGTGATCGAACGCGAGTGGACCGGCTCATTCAGTGAAGCCCGCAACACCTCATTTGATGCCGCCACAGGCGATTGGATCCTGTACCTCGATGCGGACGAAGTCCTCGTTAAGGACGATCGCGAGAAGCTGCGCGCGCTGACGGGGCAAACGTGGCGCGAGGCCTTCTATCTGGTGGAGACCAACTTCACCGGGACGATGGACGTCGGATCCGCGGTCCAGCACAACGCGCTACGCGTTTTCCGCAACAGGCCCGAATACCGCTTTGAAGGCCGGCTGCACGAGCAGATAGGTTACGCGCTGCCGGGCTACCTACCCGAGCGTCTGACCGAAACGGCTATCCGCCTGGACCACTATGGCTACCTCGGTGTCGTGCGCGATGCGAAGGACAAGGCCAAACGCAACCTTGAGCTGCTGCAGGCGCAGCAGCGCGAGTCAGCGCCAACGGCGTTCATGCACTTCAATCTCGGCGCGGAGTACGCCGCCATGGGTGAGACCGCCCGAGCTGTTGGGGAGTTCGAGGAGTCCTGGCGGCTGGCCAGCGAGACCCCCGACGGTCTGAGGCTCGAGTTCCTGCCCTCGCTTGCGAACCGTACTGTCGCGGGACTGCGGCTGTGCGGACGCAACGAGGATGCCATCGAACGGGCCGACTTCTTCCTGGAGCGCTTCCCAGGGTTCACCGACCTTGTCTATTACCAGGGGCATGCGGCCTTCGCGCTCGGACGTCATCAAGAGGCGCTCGATTACATGGAGAAGGCCATGTCAATGGGAGACGCGCCGAGCCGGTACACGGCGCTTGTCGGGGCCGGCACGTATCTGCCACGGATCACGATGGCGGTCATGCATATGGACCAGCGCCGGCCCGCGAAGGCGCTGCCGCTGATGGAGTGGTGCGTCGAGCATCACCCCGATTACTTCGCGGTGATGGAGCCGTATGCGATGGCACTGCTGCGCAATGGGCGTTCGGGGCAGGAGACCGTTGACGAGGTCGAGCAGCGCTTGGGACCGTTGACGAAAACCCAGAATTTCATGCTCGGAACGGCGCTCTTCGAATTCGGAGCTCCCGCGGATGCCGAGGGCCAGTTCAGGCGGGTGCTGGCGGCTCAGCCTCACAGCGGGCCTGCTCGGGCCGCGCTTGTGGAATCGCTGCTGTTCCAGCGGCGCTACGCCGACGCGGCCACCGAGGCCGCGGCTCTAGACGCGGACAGTCCGCTGGGAGCGGTCGTCCTGCGCAGCGAGTTGTTTGCGCGGCTGTTGGACGCAGACACCGGTGGCGCAGTTACGGCCTTGGCGCGTGCTGACGCGGTCGGCATACCAGCCCACGACCAGGGGCTCTACCGCAGTTGGCTCGCCCAGCTCACGCGCGGAAATGCACCGGCCCCTCCAGAGGGCTCGGTGCCGCTGCTCGAGCTCATGCTCGAGTCGTTGCTGAGAGTCCATGATTTCGACAACTTTGAGCTGCTGGTCGGGCTCTACCAGAGCACCCAGTTCCCTGAGCGCGAGCGCCGTGAGCGGCTGGCACGCATGTACCTACGACGCGGATTCGTGAAGTCCGCGGCGCGCGAATGGATGGCCGTCTGCGAAAAGTTGCCCGACCCGCGCGCGCTTGAGGGCCTTGCCCGCGTAGCAATCGCAAATCAGCAGCCCGAGACAGCACGGGCATTCGTGGCTCAGGGTCTTGCGATGGACCCGAGCGATACGGCGCTTAGGATGCTCGCCGATAAGACTCCGGCCGGAGCCACGGCTTAAGTTCATGTCAATCTGAGCGATTACTTCGTGTGAAGACGGCAACCGCACAAGGAGTGCAACGTCCGATGAGCTTTGAGATCGGTGTCGGATCAACAGAGGGACCCTCAGTCACCGCAGCCGCCGGATGCGGACGTGGTGACTTTACGGCTGAGCTCAGCGCCGCGCGGGAAGCGCGGACGGCCATCAAGACCGACGCGGCATTCCCGCAAACTCCACCGCCTGAGATCACCGAGGCGATCGATGCCGCCGCACAGGCGTACGACAAGCTCACGGCGACCGGTCAGCAGCTGCATTTCACCGTAGACCGACCAAGCGGAGAGCTCTTTGTCGAGCTGCTGGACTTGGACGGGAACCCATTGACTACCATTTCCGCAAGCGAGGCGCTGCGGATAGCTGGTGGCAAGAGCCTCACCTAAACGACAAGGAGTCGAACAGTGTCAACCTCAGGTGTCTCAAGCAGCAATAGCGCAGTCTCGGGTCTTCTCTCCGAGCAGCTGATCAACGAGTCTGGTGGGCTGACTTCAGGTTCGACCTTGACGAACGACGGCGGCACGCTCCAGCTCACCGGCCTCGCCAGCGGGATCAACACGACCGCGTTGATCCAAGCTGAGCTCGCCCAGCAGGAGGCGCCGCTGACAAACATGGAGGACGAGGTCACGGCTCTAGGTACAGAGAACACGGCGTTCAACTCGATCCAGACGGCCCTGCAGACCGTCTCGGACGACGCGTTGCTGCTCGGAGAGCCATCGACGTTCTTCCCGGTTCAGAACGTCAACTCGACCAACTCGAGCCTGATTACCGCGGCAACCACAGACGGCGTCGGCGCGGCCGTCGGCTCAACTTCACTGACCGTCACCGCCTTGGCCGGCGCGGCTCAGACAGCGTTTGCCTACACCGCCGGCACTGGCTCGGGCGACAACACGCTCTCGATCACGACGGGGACTAACGGCACGCCCGTCACGGAGAGCCTGCAGGTGGCCGACAACGCCACCGCACAGGACATCGCGGACTCCATCAACACGGCCGGCAACCTGGGCGTCTGGGCGACCGTCAACTCGGCCGGCAATCTCGTCTTCTCTTCCCAGGCCACCGGCACGGGCAATGAAGTAAGCGCGACACTCACCGACGGCAGCGGTTCTTCAGCGTCGCTGACGCAGTCTGGCTCCGCGGCAGACGGGACTGACGCTGTGATCAACGTACTCAACTCCGACGGTAGTACGACCACGTTCACTTCGCCGACCGACGCCGCGACGAACGTGATACCGGGCGTCACATTGACTCTCAACGGCCTCACGGGCACGAGCGCAACAGCGAACCCGGTGACGATTACGGCGGCTCCCCCTGGGGTCAATACGAGCGCGATCATTACCCAGGTCCAGCAGTTCGTGACTGACTACAACAATGCCCTCAGCACGATCGAGGGTGACGTGAACACAGCTCCAACGAGCGAAACGACGCCGTCGGACTACAGCCCCTACAGCGGCTCGCTGTTCGGTGATGACCAGCTGGAGAATCTTGTCGGCGACATTCGCACCTCCGTCTACCAGAACTACTCCGGCACAGGCATCTCCTCCGACATGACCTCGCTTCAGGAGATCGGGATCAGCGGCGGCGCTCCGACTGCGACGGCGAGCAACAACACGATCGCTGGAGCATTGACCGTGGACACGAGCACGCTGACAGCAGCGCTCGAGAGCAATCCGAACGGTGTCCAGGCACTGATCTCGCAGTGGGCTCAGAGTTTCCAGACGACGGTCAACGCCGCAGCATCGCCCACTGGCGCGATCGAGTCACGGATCAACGGCAACCTCGCCACGGTGACGAACCTGAACAGCGAGGTGACCAGCCAAGAGGCGTTGTACGACCAAGAAGAGAAGAACATGGAAGCGCAGTGGGCGCAGGTCGAATCAACGCTTGAGGATCTCGACAACCAGAAGTCGAGCCTCTCGACGTTCGCCACGAACCTGACGAGCTCCACCTCCTAAATCCAGGCGTAAACCGGGTTTTCGCGTAGCGGGCTAAATCTCGCCGTCCGACGGCCGATCAATCATGTAAGTCCACATGACTCCCGACGCCACCGCATCCAGAGCCGCGTATCAGCGCGCAGCAGTACTCACCGCCTCCCAAGGCCAACTCATTGTGATGCTCTATGACGGAGCCTTTCGCTTCCTGTCCCAGGCGTCGGTAGCGATGAACGAGCGCAACTTCGAGTTAGCTCATAACAAGCTTCGTCGCGCAGAGATGATCATCAGTCACCTGCAGGCATCGCTCGACTATGAGAACGGCGGCGATATCGCCCCGCGGCTCTACCGGATATATGTGTTTTGCACACGCCACCTGAACCAGGCCAGAGTTAGGGCCGACCCGCAGAAGATCGACGAGGTCCGATCGCTACTGAAGACGCTTCGGGACGGCTGGGCACAGGTCGCGGGTTCGTGAGCCGCGCCGACACCGTGCCGTTCCAGCGGCTCGTGAAGATGATCGAACACGAGCTTGAGCTCGCGGGCCAGGGGCGAGTGAAGGAATTGCAAGACGCCGTGGCGAAAACGGGTGCATACATGGCGACACTCCAGTCACCGGCGCCGGCATCCGCGCTGCCTCTTGTGCACCGCGCCCAGGCGATCCGGTCTCGTGTAACGATCGAAGCGCGGCGGCTGGGCGAAAGCATCCAGATCTCGCGTGCGACAGCTCGGCGCGCAAGCCAAATCACTAGGAAATACGCGCAAAAGCGGGGATCTAGCTATTCCACGTCGGCCTAGTCGAGGTTTCTGGCTCAAGGCCAGCGTCTCAACTGCCGATCGACATACTCGATGCGACTGATCTCTACCACCAGAGCCCAAGACGGCGTTGAACTGGGCCGCGACGTAATGATCGGGCGCCCAGACGGGGTGCCGCTGCTTCGCGCAGGCGTCAGGCTCACGAATCGCTACCGCGACTTGCTGGTCAAGGCCGGCGTGTCCGCGATCTACGTCGAAGACGAGCTCAGCGAGGGCATCCTGGTTGAGCCGGTGGTCGACGACATGACGCGCGCCATCGCGACGCGCGCCGTCTCCTCCGCCTTCAAGACCGCCCGCGACGCGATGAGCAGCGGGAAGCGTCTCGCCCCCGACACCGTTGAAGCGCTCGAAGACGTCGTGCGCCGGATCCTTGAGCAGATCGAGGGTTCCGGTGGCGTCGCGCTAGCGCTGGCTGACCTCTCATCAGCTGACGGCTACACCTTTCAGCACTCGATCGATGTGACCGCCGTCGGGTTGATGATCGGCCATCGATATTTCACGAGCCAGGGCTGGACCGACTTCCGCGGCGAGCGCCACTACGACCAGGTCGAGGAGCGTCTGTCGACGCTTGGGCTCGGGCTGCTGCTGCACGACATCGGAAAGCTCGCGATCCCGCTCGGCATCCTCAACAAGCCGGGTAAGTTGACGCCTGAAGAGTGGACGATCATGAAGAGCCACCCACGCGCGGGCGTTGACATGCTCGACGGCAGCCAGTGGAGCCCGCTGATCAAGTCCGTCGTCTTGCGCCATCACGAACGCTGGAACGGAAGCGGCTACCCAGATGCCAAGGCCGGCGCCGAGATCCATCCGATGGCCCGAATCGCCGCCGTCGCGGATGTCTACGATGCCATCACGTCGGAGCGTCTCTATGCGCCTGCCCGTCCGGCCGCGGACGGCGTGCGGGCGATCATCGAGGGCAACGGAACGCTCTTCGATCCGGAGGTCGTCGACGCCTTCTGTCGCGTCGTAGCCCCGTTCCCGGCCGGCACCTCGGTCGAGCTGCAAGACGGTCGCAAGGGCATCGTCGTGAGCGTGCCCGACGGTGCGCTAGACCGGCCAGTGGTGCGAATCCTCGAAGGTGAGGGCGCGCGCACCGAGATCTCTCTGCTGCACGATCCCGGCATCCGCATCAGCGGCTGGGACCACGTCTCACCGCCGTCACCCGTCGCAGCCTGAGCGCTACCGCCCGGGGTCGGATTCGGCCATCGACCCCACCGAAGTCCGGTCTAACGATCAGTCCGGACCCCCCCTTACAGTTCCTGCCTCAAGGACCGACGGCTTTTGCCGATTCCCTTGAATGGCCCCAACGGAGCGGGGCTGACAGGAAAGCCCAAGGAGGGCTCCAGAAGTTCACCAAACCGACTTATGTCCCTCCTTGACAACACTCAGCTCGCGCTCGAATCCGCTATGAGCGGGTCGATGCTTCAGCAGTCGGTGCTGGCCAACAACCTGGCCAACGCTGACACCCCCAACTTCGAACCGTCGAACGTCAACTTCCAGCAGACACTGGCTGACGCCGTGGCCTCGGGCAAGTCGCCGACCTCGGTCACGTACGCACCGTACGTCCAGCCACAGGTCACTGCCGCCAACGGCAACGGTGTCGACCCCGACACGACCAACGCGGAAATCGCCGAGAACGGCCTCCTGTACCAGGACATGGTCCAGATCGCTGCGCAGCGCGAGAGCATTCTTGAGACCGCGATGAACACCACCACCTCCGGATGAGCTTCTTCGACGCACTCAACATCTCGGCCACCGGTCTCACTGCCGAGCGCACGGAGATGGACGTCACCTCCGAGAACCTGGCCAACGCGCAGTCGACCAACGACGGCACGCCTTACAAGCCTCAGGCCGTCGAGCTCCAATCGGTCGGCTCGGGCAGCTCGTTCCAGACGGAGCTCGCCAGCGCCATGGGGACAGGCGACGACGGCACTCCCGGCGGCGTCCAGGTTTCCAGCATCGTGAACGAGAACGTGCCGGACCAGCTCGTCTACGACCCGGGCAATCCCCAAGCGAACAAGCAGGGCTACGTGAAGGAACCAAACATCCAGCCAGTCACGGAGATGACCAACTTGATCCAGGAGTCCAACTCTTACCAGGCCGATGTGACCGCCATGGCGACGTCAAAGCAGATGTACTCCGACACGCTGGATCTGCTCAAGTGATCCCCGCAATCGGCATCGGCCCGCTGGGCAAGAGCGAGTGGTCAGTCGGTGGGCTCGGCACGAGTGTGCCGAGCGTGACAGGGGCGGCTTCCGGGGGCACCGGCCAGAGCTTCGGAGACGCGCTTACAAAGGCCGTCGGCTCACTGGAGAACAGCCAGGCGACGGCGTCGACGGCGTCCGAGCAGCTCGCGACCGGCCAGATCACCGATCCCACCCAAGCAATTACCGCCGTCGAAAACGCGAGCCTCGCCATGGACTTCGCATCCCAGATGCGCAACCAGATCGACGCTGCCGCCACAACGATCTTCCAAACCCAGCTCTAACCCACCCCACTCCCCCTGGTTTAAGCCTCGATGAACCTAAATTTCCGCCAGATCAGCTCCAAACTCTCAACCCGCGGCTGGCTGACAATCGGCGTCGCCGCACTCGTCGGTGTCGCCTTTGTGTACCTGCTGATGAGCATGGCTTCGGCGCCGAGCTACAGCACACTCGTCGCCGGGCAGAGCCCGACACAGGCAGAGAAGATCACCAGCGCGCTGTCCGCGTCGGCGATCACCTACCAGCTCGAAAACAACGGAACTGCCGTCAAGGTCCAGACCTCGCAGATGGGCCAGGCACGCGATCTGCTCGGCACCCAGGGTCTGCTCGTCGGCAGCGGCACCGGTTCGAGCTTCGAGTCAGAGCTGGGTAACCAGCCACTTGGCGAGAGCAACTTCCAGCAGGAGCAGCAGAACACCTCCGCCAGTGAGCAGTACCTGGAGCAGCAGATCGAAGCGATGAACGGAATCAACTCCGCGCAAGTGGACTTGGCGATCCCCGATCAGACAGACGACCTGTTCTCCGGCGTCAATACGCAGCCGAGCGCGTCCGTGCTGATCAACATCTCAGGCACCCCGAGTGGAACCTTCGTCAAGGCGGTCGCTGACACCGTCGCGAATTCCGTCCCGGGGATGAACGTCAACAAGGTTACGATCACCGATCAGAACGGCGACCTGCTTTGGCCGAGCGCCGGAAACGGAACCAGCAGCATGACGGCCAAGCAGTCGGCTGAGCAGGCCTACGACAGCCAGGAGTCTGAGGAGGCCAACGCCTACCTGCAGTCGACGCTCGGTCCCAACAAGGCGCTGGTGCAGGTCAACGCCGACGTCAACACGAACACGCAGTCCGTGCAGGCACTGAGCTACGGCCCCAAGGGCACCCCGCTGACCTCCACTACCACGAAAGAGAAGCTCACCGGGAACCCCAACGGCACAACGGCAGCCGGCAACAGCGCGACTCAGCTCGCAACGGTTGCCGGGACCAGCACCACGAACGAGAACTACACCAACAACACGAGCACTATCTCGTCAGGCGTCAGCAAGAAGGTCTCAACCACGAACATCGCCCCCGGCGGCATCAACCGCCAAACGATCTCGGTGCTGGTCAACAGCAGCGTTCCCGCCAGCCAGATCCCGGCGATCAGGGCCGCCGTCGAGAACACGGTCGGGTACGTGCCCAAGCGCGACTCGATCTCGGTCAACAGCGTCACCTTCCCGAAGGTCGTACCGGTCTCGGCGTCCTCTTCAAGCAGCCCGCTCGGCGACATCAAGTACGTCCTGGTCGGCCTCGGCAGCCTGGTCTTCCTGCTGCTGATCAGCCGTATGCTGCGCAAGCGCGAAACGGACAATTTCGCTGGGCGCCCAACCTGGCTGCGTGAGCTCGAACTGCCCCGCCCGCTGTCCGAGCTTGAAGCTCAGACCCAGATGGTTGACTTGGACTCACCTGCGGTCGTGGCCCGCTTGCGATCGCCCGTGAACATGGCACGCCAACAGGTCGAGGAGCTGGTCGATCGCGATCCCGAGCGCGTCGCCTCGCAGATCCGCCAGTGGATGACTGAAGACTGATGGCGGTCGAGCTCTACCAGCAGCCTCAAGCACCCACGGCGCCTGAGCCGAAGAGCCGCGAGCAGCGGCGCGAGCAGCAGGTCAAGGGCCGTAAGAAGGCTGCGGTGCTCTTGGTCGCGCTCGGGCCCGAGCGGGCAGCCGAGGTCTTCAAGCACCTCCACTTCGATGAGATCGAGTCGCTCTCGCTGGAGATGGCCAAGCTGCAGCACATCGATCCGACCGTCACTGCCAAGGTCATGGAAGAGCTTGCTGCGACGGTGGCCGCCTACGAGTCGCTGGCGGCGGGCGGTGTGGATTACGCACGGGACGTACTTGAGCGTGCGATCGGCTCGGAGCGTGCTGCGGAGATCATCGGCCGGCTCTCCTCCGTCATCGAGATGCGTCCGTTCGAGTTTCTGCGTCGAACGGCGCCAGAACAGATCGTCGCATTCCTACGCAACGAGGCCCCGCAGACGGTCGCGCTGGTCGTGGCGAACCTGCACACGACACTTGCCGCCCAGGTGCTCTCCAACCATCCAGAGGAGGAGCAGGCTGAGATAGCGATGCGGATCGCGAAGATGGGCGAAACCAGCCCGGACGTGGTCAAGCAGGTGGAAGAGGTGATGCGAGCCAAGCTCGCCACCGTCGTGCAGAACGAGTACACCGCCACCGGTGGTGTCAAGTCGCTGGCCGAGATCCTCAACCACGCCGACCGTCCCACCGAGCGCAATGTGCTCGACTCGCTGACCGAAACCGACGAGGAACTGGCGGCCGAGGTTCGGCGCCTGCTGTTCGTCTTCGAGGACATCGTCAAGCTCGACGACCGCTCGATCCAGCTGGTTCTCCGCGAGGCAGACCAGAAAGATCTGGCACTCGCCCTGCGCGGCGTTGCCGAAGACGTCAGAGATCGCGTACTTCAGAACATGTCCGAGCGCGGTGCCCAGATGCTGCTCGAGGAGATGGAATACCAGCCTCCGCAGCGCAAGCGGATCGTCGAGGAAGCTCAGGGCCGGATCGTCGCGATTGTCCGCCGGCTCGAAGAGGCCGGCGCGGTCGTGCTTTCGCGCAACGATGCCGACGTGATGTTCTAGCCGTGCCTGCTGAAAACGCCAACGCCTACAGCTTCGAGCAGTTTGAGCACCTCGGCACCGATCGGGTGACCGACGCGTGGGAGCAAGCCGAAGCGATCCGCGAACAAGCTCGTGCAGAAGGCCAGGCGGCCGGCTATGCGGCCGGCCTCGCGCAGGCGGAGCAAGAGTTCAAGCAGCTGGCTGAGACCCTCGCGAGCGGACTCGGCAACGCCGCTCTGGATCTAGCGGCCTCACGCGACGAGCTCGTTGAGAGCCTGACCAGGCAGGCAGGCGAGGTATCCCTTCAAATAGCGGGGCAGATAGTCGCAGGTGCCTTCGAGTTCCAACCAGATCTGGTGATAGACGTCACTCGCGCCGCGATCAGGCGCTTGGCTGAGCGCCACCGCGTGACGATTCTCCTGAACCCGGTTGACATGGAGCGAGTCGCCGCAGCCGTCGCACAGTTGCGCACCGAGACCGGCGGCATCGAGTTCGTCGAGGTCAAGGCCGATCGCAGGATCGAACCGGGTGCGGTAGTCGTTGAGAGCGAGTACGGAGAGATCGACGCCACAATCGCGACTCAGATACGAAACGCTCGCGCGATCGTCTCCGCTGCACTTGTCGGTGATTCAAGTCTTCACATCGAAGAACCGGATTCCGTAGATGCCTTTTGACCCAGACGGTCTGGCGCGGGCCGGCCTCGCGCTGCGCCATCACGACCTGGCACAACGCCGCGGTCTGGTTGGCGATGTGATCGGGCTGATCATCGAAGCCACCGGCCTTGAAGCTGAGATCGGTGAACTCTGCTTGGTCGGTGACGGTCGCCGTGACGCGCGCGTTCCGACTGAGGTGGTTGGCTTTCGCGGGGGACGCACACTGCTGATGCCGCTCGGGGAACTCGGTGGAATCGGGCCCGGCACCCAGGTCGAGCCAACCGGCTCACCGTTCCGCGTCGCGGTTGGAGAGGAGTTACGTGGGCGCGTGATCGACGGCCTCGGCAACCCGCTGGACGGTGGCCCGGAGATCGTCACCGGTCTCTGGCGATCGACGACTGCGGCTCCTCCCCAGGCGTTTACCAGGCCCCGGATCTCCGAACGCGTTGACCTTGGCGTCCGCGCGCTCGACACGCTCGTGCCCTGCGGCCGTGGCCAACGCCTCGGCATCTTTGCCGGGTCGGGCGTGGGCAAGTCATCGCTGCTGGGAATGATCGCCCGCTCAACCAGCGCCCAGGTGAACGTCATCGGTCTGGTCGGAGAGCGCGGCCGTGAGGTACGCGAGTTCATCGAGCGCGACCTCGGTGACGCGCTCCCCCACTCCGTCGTGGTTGTCGCCACCTCGGACCAGCCGGCGCTGGTGCGCATTCGGGCCGCCTTCACCGCCACCGCGATAGCCGAGTACTTCCGCGACCAAGGCAACGACGTGATGCTGATGATGGACTCAGTCACTCGTTTTGCGATGGCACAGCGTGAGGTCGGCCTGGCGATCGGCGAGCCGCCCGCCACTCGTGGATTCACCCCCAGCGTGTTCGCACTACTGCCTCGGCTGCTCGAGCGTGCCGGTACCAGCCCGGAGGGCTCGATCACCGGGCTTTACACCGTGTTGGTTGACGGTGACGACATGAACGAGCCGATAGCCGACGCGGTGCGCTCGATCCTCGACGGTCACGTGGTCCTCACCCGCTCGCTCGCGCACGCCGGCCACTATCCCGCGATCGACATCCTGCAGAGCGTCTCGCGACTGATCACTGAGATTGTTACCCCGGAGATCCAAGCCGCCGGACAGCATCTGCGTTCAGCGATGGCCGCCTACCGCGAGAAGGAAGATCTGATCTCAATCGGCGCCTACCAACGCGGTACCGACCCACTGGTGGACGTTGCGATCGATAACCGCCCGCAACTCAACGCGTTCCTGCGCCAGCGAGTCAACGATGTCGGTGACGCGGCTGAGGCTGATCGCAAGCTACTCGAGCTGAACACGGCGATGGGCGGCGCCTTCAGCGATGGCGAGGCTACGCCCGCCGATGCGACCGCCTCTGTCGCAGCCAGTATCGGCGACGTTAACGTCACCTCTCCGCTCGGAGGTCCGAGCGCGATTCCCTCACTGAGCCTGGCATCGTGATGCGACGCGCATGGATCTCAAGTTCCATCTTCCTATGCCGATCAGCCGGGTAATGAACGGCCACTCCTATCGCTTCCGTCTTGAGCGCGTACGTGCGTTGCGTGAACGCCGTGAAGAAGAAGCTCAGATGGAGCTGGCGGGTGCGATGATGCGCCGCCGTCGCTGTCAGGATGAGATCACCAGGGCGATGGAGCGGATCGCATCGGCCCGCGCGGCTCAGATCCAAGCACGAGGCAATGACCTACGTGACCACCAGGCTTACCTTGAGCGCATGGAACACGCGCATCGGCTGCTGCTCGAGGAACTTACGCGGCACGAAAAAGAGGTCGCCGATCGACGCGTTATTCTGACGGCGCGGTCACAGGACCGACAGGCGTTGGAGAAGCTGAAGGAGAAAGGCTTGGACGCTCACAACCGTGAGGTCGCCAGGATCGAGCAGATCACGCTCGATGAAATCGCAGGCAACGGATATTGGAGGAGAGCGGCGTGACACCACCCGCATTAGCACCCCCCGCTCCGGTGAGCACGCCGCAGACAGCGGCCCCGCCCGGTAGCGGATCTCCCCCGGCAGACTCCGCTCAAAGCAGCGGACAGCCATTTGGGAGCGTTTTGGATTCGGCCCGGACCGCAACTGCGGAAGGCCAAAAGGGAACCGGCATTAAGGCCGGCGCCAACAACTCAAGCTCAGGATCGACCGGCAGCGGCTCGTCCTCCGCGAGTAGCGGCCAGGGTGGCTCGGCAGGCGGCGGCACGGCGAGCGCCAGCAGCACCGCCTCGTCGCCCACCGGTCTTGAGCTGCTCGCAGCTGCGCTCGGCTACATGACCGGCCAGACACCGGCTTCGAGCACGACCGGCAGTTCGGGCACCAGCGACGGCTCGAAGGTCACGTCTGACGGTCAGGCCGTATCGGTCCAGAGCACCACGGCGGCGACCGGTGGTCAGACGCCCGAGGGTCAGTCCGCTGCGGGTCAGACGGCTGCCGGGACGGCCACGGCAGCGGACGCTCAGGACGCGGCCGCGGCAATGTTGGCCGATAGCACCGCTACTCCGGTGGGCACAACGGCGACGCCAGGTCAGCCAGCCGGTGCTGCCGCAGACCCAAGCGGGAACTCAACCCCGGACACGGCCACAGCTGGGGCCACGACCTCGGCTGCGGGTGGCACGACAGCGGCTGCGACCTTGGCGCTGGCCGGTGCGAAGCCGACGCTGGCGCCGGCAGCTTCGGCACCGAGTACCAACACCACTGCCGCCCAGCAACCGGCGGCTCCGGCGGCTGCGACCACGACCACGACAAACTCAGCAGCATCTGGCGCGTCGACGCAAGCGCCCGCCGCGAGCGTTCCGGCAGGGGCGAGTCTTGCAGCAAAGGCCGCCACACCAAACACCATCGCTCAGACGACGCAGACCGGTCAGCAAGCGGCGACCACCGGCGCCACTGCCAGCGCAGCACAGCCCCAGCAGTCTTCGACTGGGGACTCGCGCACCGGCTCCGGCGGGCACCAGGGCTCGGCCGCCCAGGCAGCGGCGAATGCCAGCTCGGGTCAGTCCGCCGGCGGCACGTCCGACAGCGCACAAACCGACAGCTCGTTCTCACTGGAAGCGGCAGCTCAGCCGAATGCCGCGGCCAGCCAGACATCCGCCGACGTCGCGCCGCGGAGCGCGGTCACCCTGCAGGAGGCAGCCGACACGGTCCGGGGCACATTCACCGCCATGAACGCGGCCGGAGCCTCCTCAGCACAGATCTCGTTGTCGCCGGCAGAGCTCGGCGGCATCAAGATCTCGCTAACACAGACCGCCGCGGGATTGGTGGCGCGGGTCGTGGCTGATCACCCTGAGGCGACTCAGGCACTGCAGCAGGCCGCCGGTGATCTCAAGCGCACGCTTGAAGCGAACGGCGCGACATTGCTGCGTCTGGACATCTCCTCCAGCGGCGACCAGTCGCTGAGCAGCTTCCACGGTTCCGAGCAGGAAGGCGCCAGCAGCGGTCCAGCTGCCGACGGCGGAGCTGAAGATCTCGGCGAAGCCGCCGACGACCAGAGCGGGACTACGTCCCCGAGCGAGCTCACGATCCAGTTGACCAGCGGCTCGCTGGTCAACGTGCTCGCCTGACCAAGAAAGGAAAACTATGAGTACCTCAACTCCATCGGTCACCACGAACTCAAACGGACAGGCGATTCAGGGAACGTCCGGGACGAGCATCGGCAACACAAGCGCCGACAACATCAGCACCAATGAGTTTCTGGACCTGATGCTGACATCGCTTCAGAACCAGAACCCACTGGACCCGAGCTCCCAAGACCCGACCCAGTACCTGACCGAGCTCGCGCAGATGACCGGGGTGGAGCAGGAGACCGACACCACCCAAAACACGCAGGACTCGGCTCAGACACAGACTGTGAGCCAGGCAATCAGCATGATCGGCGACAGCGTCACCTACACGGATCAGACGACCGGTGACCCTGTCACGGGCACCGTCAGCAGCGTTCAGATCACAAGCTCTGGCCCGTCTCTGACTGTCAACGGCGTGGCCGGCATCAACCTGAGTACCTTGACCAACGTGGCTGCCGCCTCGTCCGCCGCTTCGACGGCGGACGCGAGCTCGGCTGACGACTCCACGACGGAAAGCGGGTCGTGAGCGACCTGATCAACAACCCTGCGTTGCTCCCGCCCGGTGGTGCGGTTGGCGCCCCTGCGCCGACTCAAGCTCCCGGCACCAGCGGCCAGGGAAAGCCCGGGCAGACGACTCCCGTCACGGACGGCCCATCGTTTGCCTCAATCCTTGCTGATCAGACGAGTCCCAGCAATGCGCCCGCCTTCTCCAAGCATGCGGTGGAGCGGCTCGCGCGGCGCGGCGTCGAAATGAACAGCCAGACTCTGGGTCGCTTGACCGAAGGGATCCAGCGCGCGGCCGGCAAGGGCGCCCGCAACTCAGTCGTATTTGTGGATGGGACAGCGTTTGTCACATCCGTGCAGAACAACACCGTAATCACTGCAGTAACACCCGAAGCCATGAACTCTCATGTCTTCACGAACATAGACAGCGCCGTAATCGCGTGAGCGACACGGTCTTTTCAATTGAGAACCACGACGTCGGCCGGACCTCTTCGAGGAAGCCGCGAGAGGAAGTGATGACAGATGATGCCAGCGATGTATTCCGCTATCAGCGGACTCGAGGCCCATCAGACAATGTTGAACGTGACCGCCAACAACTTGGCGAACGTCGACACAATCGGTTACAAGTCGCAGCGCACAACGTTCGACTCGGAGCTGTCGGAGCTGCTNNGGTCTGGGCGTACAGGTCGGCTCGATCGACCAGATCATGAGCGCCGGCTCGCTCCAGAGCACCGGCAACGCGTTGGATGTCGCGCTTCAGGGCGACGGCTTCCTCGTGGTCGGCAGCAGCACAGCCGCACCGAAGGCGCCGACCGCCGGTACCTTTGAGCCGCCGCTCGCTTCCGGTAACGACGCAACCGCGATCAACTCAACGAGCGTCGCCGCCGGTACCACGGCCTCGGCACTGCCGACATCGATCAGCTACACCCGCGCCGGCAACCTCACGACCGACGCGCAGGGCTTTCTGACCACCGCGAGCGGCCAGTATGTGGTCGGCTATGCAACTCCGCAGGGAGCAGCGCAGACGAACACACCTGGCAGCACGGCCGCCCAGACAGCTACCGGAAGTACCTACATCTACATCCCACCGGGATCGACGAACGTCTCGATCGGCCAGAGCGGCGCAGTTACCTACACCGACAACGACCCGACCGATACGAACTACGGACAGACCTGTATCGCTGGCTACATCGCCGTCGCGTCGTTCCCGAACGAGGCCGGCCTCACCCGCGGCGCTGGCACGTCCTGGACAAGCTCACCCAACTCCGGTCCGCCGAGCTTCGGCACCCCGGACAGCGGCGCGTTTGTGAATACGCAAACGATCTCCGGCGAACTCGAGCAGTCGAACGTGGACATGGCCACGGAGTTCACCAACATGATCGAGGCTGAGCGTGGCTACCAGGCCAACTCGAGCGTGATCAGCACCGCTGACACGATGATCCAGACGCTCATCCAGATGGCGCAGAGCTAATAGCTCGCCGTAGGACGACCACGAAGTCAACGACGCAAGAGGCGGCGTCACACAGACGTCGCCTCTTGTCCTTAACGACCTCCACGCTTGACATGATTCCCGAGGCAACCGAGCAAGAGGGGCCACCAAGATGATCGCGCTGCACCGCCTGGGCCACCAGGCAGAAGAGTTTCAACTGAATCCCGACCTGATCGTGACGGTCGAAGCCAACCCCGACACCGTCGTAACGCTCACCACGGGCACCAAGATCGTGGTTGCGGAGACGCCGGATCGCGTCACCGATGAGATCAAGCAGTACCGCATGGACATCCTCTCGGGCGCTCTCAGCCGGCGACGGGAGATGTCGCGGCCGGAACCGCATGGAGTTCATGCGCGTCGTGCAGCGCAAGGCATGTTGCTTTCGATCGACCGGGCCGAGAAGGACGACTCCGGCGCCCCGGACGACCGGCCCGACTCAGAAGCCTGATATTTGGTGCATTGGCAATCGTATGGCCAACTTTTACCTAGAGAACTGAAGGTTCCAATGTCCGAGCCGATCACACTCCTATGAAGGCTGCAACCGGCATCGGCATTGGCGTCGCGATCTTCGGCATCCTCTTCGCGGCGATCATGGAGGGCACCAGCCCGGCCGCGTTCATTGACATCCCGGCGATCATCATCATCTTCGCCGGTACCGGCGGCGTCACGCTCGCCAGCGTTGGCATGGACAACATGAAGCGAATCCCGGCGCTTTACAAGCTCGTGATGCAGTCGCCAGAGCCTGACGTCCCCGGTCGTGTCGCGCTGCTCGTCGGGCTCGCCGAGCAGGCCCGCCGAGAAGGTCTGCTGGCGCTCGACCAGCGCGTGGCCGAAGTCGACGACGAGTTCACCCGCAAGGGCCTGCAGCTGGTCGTCGACGGCATCGACCCCGACCTGGTCCGAGAGGTGTTGGAGGCTGAGATCGACGGTATGACCGCGCGCCACCACTCCGGCGCCGCGATCTTTGACAAGGCCGGCGGCTTCGCACCGACAATGGGCATCATCGGCACCGTCATGGGCCTGGTGCATGTGCTCCAGAACCTCGCTTCGCCATCAACTCTGGGCCCGGCGATCTCCAGCGCGTTCATCGCGACCCTGTTCGGCATCGGCACCGCCAACGTGATCTACCTCCCCGTCGGTAACAGGCTGAAGAGCCTCTCGACCGCAGAAGTCGAACTTCGCACGCTCACGCTCGACGGCATCCTTGCGGTCCAGGCCGGTGACAACCCGCGAGTGGTCGCCGAGAAGCTGAACTCGTACATCGCCCCGATCAATCGCTTGAGCGAAGGTGAGGGCGCCGGCGCCGGCGCCGCGCAGGCCGCGCGCGACGCTGAGGCGGCGTAGCGATGTCCAAGAAGGCAAAGCACGTCGAGCACGAGGATGCGGAACGCTGGCTGCTGACCTACTCGGACATGATCACCCTGCTGATGGTGCTGTTCGTGCTGTTGTTCTCGATTTCGTCGGTGAACATCTCCAAGTACCAGACCTTGCAGCAGTCGCTGCGGGCTGCTTTCTCCGGCTCGATCCTTTCGAGCGGCAGCTCAATCCTCCAGGCCGGCTCGCAGTCGACTACCAAGCACTCGCCGAACGACACCGTGATCCCGGCTCTGGTGCCGCTGACACCGACCATCTCCATGCCCAATACCTCGGGCGCATCCGGCGGCTCGATCTCGCAGGCGCAGCTTGCCTCACTCACGCACGAGGCCCAGCAGGCTTCGCAGGAGAACACCGACTTCGTGGCCCTCGAGCACCGACTCAACGCATACGCCAAAGCACACGGTTTCTCGAACCAGGTCCAAGCCCAGATCGTTCAACGCGGGCTGGTCGTCACGGTGCTGACTGACAAGCTGCTGTTCGCCTCCGGCCAGGACAACCTCAACCCCAAGAGCTACTCACTGCTGGATGAGATCGCGACTCTGATCTCGATCGACCCCGAGAAGCACCCTGTCTCGGTGGAGGGTTACACGGACGATGTGCCGATTTCCACCGGTCAATTCCCCAACAACTTCGCGCTGTCGTCGGGACGCGCCGATACCGTGCTCGAGTATCTGCTCAACCGCGATGTCGATCCGACCAGGATGAGCGTTGCCGGTTACGCAGACGAGGCCCCGGTGGCCTCAAACGGAACCCCGCAAGGCCGGTCTCTGAACCGTCGCGTGGAGATCGTCTTCGAGCGTAAATACCCAGCCCCGAACCCCGGTACGTGACCGAAAGATAATGAAAAAGATCCTCATGCCAGTCGGCATCCTCCTGGTCGCCCTCATCATCGGATTCGAGGTCTACTCGAAGGTCATCAACCCGCCGAAGGTGCCAAAACTGAAAATCCCTGGCACGCTGTATGTGCTGCCTTCGGGGTTCACGCTCAACCTCAGCGGCGGCCAGTACGCAACGCTCACGGTCGCTCTGCAGCTGGCGCCAACACAGGCGGTCGGCGTCACCAGCGCCACCAACCCGCCGCCAACCGGCTTTGGTTCGTTGACCGACGAGGCGGTGATCCGTGCGATCATCACCAACGACGTGACCGACAAACCTGAGAGCGCACTTCTAACCCAGCGTGGCCGTAAGGCACTAGAGGCCGAGATCCTCGCCAACATCAACTCTCAGACGGATACGAAGGTCACAACCGTCTACTTCTCAAACCTCGCGGTCCAGTAACGACTCATGTCAGAAAAAGTCGAACTCGAGCAGCTCAGCGCGGCAGAAGCTGGTGTTGCCCCGCCGGGGATGCCGGACCTGCATCGTCTCAGCGATGTCCCGATCGATCTCACGGTTGAGATCGGGCGCACGCGCCTGACGGTCGGCGAGACACTTGACCTGCGACAGGGTTCGATCCTGACGCTCAACCGTATGGCCGGCGAACCGGTTGACCTCTTGGTCAACGGCACTCCGATCGCCCGCGGCGAGGTCGTTGTGATCGACGAGCAGTTCGGCGTGCGCATCACCGACGTGCTCGGAGCTTCAACTGATGACACAACTGGCGCGCCCGCAGGCGCGCCAGCGCCCGCACCGCCCCACGCGGCAGCGGAATAACCCGGCTCAGCAGCTCCCAAAACCGCGTACGCGGGCACCCGCCGCTAAAGCTCCGCCTCCAGACGCCGAAGATCCGAATACGAGTCCAAGACTCGTGCAAGTTTCGGTTCACCACGGGTAAACGTCAGGAAGGCAGTTATGGCAGACGAAAATCAAGCTCGGCAGCTGGTCGTGTTCACACTCGGTGCCGAGCAGTACGCACTCCCGATTGAGCAGGTTCACGAGATCATCCGCTACGACGAGCCGCGCTCGGTGGCGTCGCCGATCGCGTGGGTCCGCGGCGTGATCAGCCTGCGCGGCCGGATCGTGCCGGTCTATGACCTGGCAGCGCGTCTGGGCCTCAGCTCTGAGCTGACCGACCAGACCAAGATCGTGATCGTCGAGGCCGGCGACGAGACCGCTGGCGTGATTGTGGATGAGGTCGACGAGGTCTTAACCGTTGAGGACGCGGACTTTGAAGAGGTACCAGGCGCTGACTCCGAGCTGATCGACGCGATCGCCAAGCTCGGCGACCGTCTGGTGGTTCTGCTCAAGCCGAGCACGATCTTCGCCAACACCGAAGAACTGGTAACCGCCTAGCCCGCTGGGTTCGGTCGGCAGCAAAGCAATGCCAACAAGCGCGCCGCCCAGGGTCGTCGTAGCCGACGACAGCGCGATGATGCGTCAAATCGTGTCGTCGTCGCTTACCCGTGCCGGCGTGCAGGTCGTCGGAAGTGCCGCCAACGGCGATGAGGCACTGATCGTCTGCGACCGTGAGCGACCTGACGCGCTCATGCTTGATCTGACGATGCCGGGCCTGGACGGCATCGGCGTGCTGCGGTCACTGCGCCAGCAGGGCCGCTCCGACATGCCGGTGATCGTCGTTTCGGCGTTCTCACCCGCACACGGAGCGCGTGCGGTCGACGCCCTCGCCGAGGGTGCCTTCGATCTCGTCGCCAAGCCGGCGATCGGTGAGTCGCTCAGTGACTTCTCAGCGGCACTCGTGGCCAAGGTCGAGGCGGCGACCTCACGCACTCGTCCGGGAACGGCGGGCGCGCCGCGGAGCTTCGGGGTCCCAGCCGCTACCCCGCGGCGGCCGCTGCGCTCCAGGACGGCAAAGGCCGTGATGATCGCCACCTCGACCGGCGGTCCCCGGGCCTTGGCTGAGCTGATGCCGAAGCTGCCGGCGTCGCTCGGGATCGGCACGCTGATCGTCCAGCACATGCCGCCGGGCTTCACCAAGTCACTGGCCGCGCGGCTCGATGGCAGCTCGAAGCTGAACGTGCGCGAGGCCAAGGGCGGCGAACTGCTCGATCCCGAGGTCGCACTGATCGCGCCCGGCGGCAAACACCTCCGGGTCAGTCCCGACGGCCGCACCAACCTCACCGATGAACCGGAGATCGGCGCACTGCGCCCGCGCGCGGACCTCACGATCGAAGACGCAGCCAAGGTCTTTGGCGAGCGCATGTTGCTGGTCGTCATGACCGGGATGGGTCAGGACGGGCTGATCGGCGCGCGCGAAGTCAAGCGTCGCGGCGGACGCATCCTCGTCGAAGCGGAGTCGACCTGCACGGTCTACGGAATGCCGCGCGCCATCAACGACGCGAAGCTCGCTGACGAGGTATTGCCACTTCACGAACTTGCCCAGGCGATCACGGAGGAGGCTTCAGCATGACCACGACGACAGCCGTTGACGATTACGTCGAGTTCTGCGCCTTCCTACGTCAGGTCACCGGGATCGACCTCTCCCAGTACAAGCGCCCGCAGATGGAGCGGCGCTTGCGTTCCTTTTATGCCAACAAGGGCATGCAGTCGCTGACCGAGCCGTTTGATCGCATCCGCAACGACCCTGCTCACCTCGACGAGCTCTTGGACCGGATCACGATCAACGTGTCGCAGCTCTGGCGTAACCCCGAGCAGTGGGACATCATCCGAAAGACGCTGCTGCCGGAGCTTGCGCAGAGCGGCCAGCTGCGTGCCTGGAGCGCCGGCTCCTCGTATGGCGCCGAGGCTTACACGCTCGCCACCCTCTGTCACATCGTCTGCCCGACCAGGCGCGTGACGATTCAGGGAACCGACATCGACAAACGCATGGTCGCTCGTGCGCGCCTGGGCCTGTTCAGCGTCGAGGACGCTCGCAGCGCCCCTGCGGACCTCTTGGAGATGGGCTTTGAGGCGATCGACGGCGGCTGGCGCGCGAAGCTCGAACTTCGCAAGATGACGCGCTTCGATGTCGGCGACCTCTTGCGGGTGCAACCGCGGCCGGGCTCATACGACTTGATCCTCTGTCGGAACACCGTGATCTACTTCTCAGAGCCGATCCGAGATGAGCTGCACACGCGCCTGGCGAGTGCGCTGCGGCCTGGGGGTTACCTGGTAGTCGGATCAACCGAACGGGTGTCACAGCCCACGCAACTGGGCCTGACAACAAACCAACCATTTATCTACCGGAAGGCGTGATGGACACCTCCGAGTACATGCCGATGTTCCTGGCCGAGGCGCAGGAGCATCTTCAAGAACTGAACGTCGCAATCGTTGAGCTCGAGGAAGATTCCTCAAACCAGGAGACCGTCGACGGCATCTTCCGAATCGCGCACTCGCTGAAGGGTATGAGCGCGACGATGGGCTTCTCAGCGATCGCCGAGCTCACGCACGTCATGGAGGACGTCTTCGAGCTGCTGCGTCAGCGCACCGGCGGCCTCGGCCACGACGCGATCACGACCGTGCTGGCCTGCCTTGACGCGCTCTCCGCGGCAGTCGAGTCGATCGAGATGACCGGTAAGGAGAACCTCGACCCCGCCCCATTGATCCAGCAGCTGCACGAGCTGATTCGCGACCGCACGCCCGAGCAGGCGGTGGAGCGCGCCGGCGGCGCGGAGATGCCGAACCAGGTGGTGCTGGATGCGGCTCGCGCCGCCGGGGCACGGATCCTCCACGTCACGGTCAAGCTCGATGAGGAGGTGATGATGCCCGCCGTACGCGCGCACATGGTGTTCGCGGCGCTCAACGACCACGGCGAGACGATCGGCTGCATCCCTTCCCCCGAAGCGATCGAGAACTTCCAGGGTCACGTGATCGAAGCCTGGGTCGCCACCGAGCATGAGGAGAGCGCGATCGCGTCGACCGCGACACGCGTATCCGACGTCGCTAGCGTTGAGGTCGAGGAGATGGCCCCCGACGAAGCGCCGCCCGTCGGCCCGCTGGAGGTGGCCGTAGCCGCAGCCGCGGCGGCAGCCGCCGAGGTGGACGAACCGGCCCTCGCGAGCCCAGCGGCGGCCCCCAAGGCCGCCGGCGCCGGAGCTGCAGGCAGTGCGTCTGCGCGTACTGTGCGCGTCGACGCTGAGCGCCTCGACGTGCTCATGCACCTGATGGGTGAGCTTGTGATCCACCGCACTGCGGTTGAGGCCTACACGGCCGACATCAGCTCGCCGGAGTTGCAGCACGCCGTCCAGAACCTGACGCGCAGCTCACAGTCGCTGCAGTCGATGGTCATGCAGGTCCGCATGATCCCGGTGGACGTTGTCTTCATGCGCTTTCCGCGACTCGTGCGAGACCTCTCGACGAAGCTCCAGAAGGACGTCGAGCTGGAGCTGCTCGGCCGCGACACCGAGCTTGACCGCACGGTGGTCGACTCGCTTGGAGATCCGCTCGTACACCTGGTACGCAACTCACTCGATCACGGCCTTGAGCCGCCGGACGTACGCGTCGCTGAAGGTAAGACGCGCACCGGCACGCTGACGATCGCCGCGCGCCACGCCGGCGGCAGCGTCGTGATCGAAGTCCGCGACGACGGCCGGGGCATCGACCCTGTCGCCGTCGGCAAGAAGGCAGTGAAATCAGGGCTGATCGACGAGGAGACGGCAGCTCACCTCGATATGAAGGGCGCCGTCGAGTTGCTCTTCGCCCCCGGTTTCTCAACAGCCGAAACCACCAGCGACATCTCCGGTCGCGGCGTCGGCATGGACGCGGTCCGCGCGAAGATTCGCGAGCTCGGTGGCGAAGTGATCATGGAATCGGTGCAGGGTAAGGGCACCAGTTCGCAGATCCGACTGCCGCTGACGCTCGCGATCGTCTCGGCGCTACAGGTTGACATCGCCGGCGCGCCGTTCGCGTTGCCGATCGATCGTGTCGAACGGACGCTGCGTCTCAGCGACCACACTGTGCGCTCGATCGCCGGGCGCCGCGTGCTCTCGCTCGAAGACGGCGTGCTGCCACTGATCGAGGGGGCCGAGGTATTCGGTCGCAAGCCCACCGGCGAGCACGATCTGATCGTGATCGTCCGCGGTCACGACAAGCGCATCGGCCTCACGGTCGATCAGCTCGTGGGCCAGCGCGAGCTTGTGACACGGCCGCTGCCCCCGGTCGTCTCGGACGGTCAGCCGGTCTCCGGCGGAGCGGTTCTGGCAGATGGACAGATCGCCCTGATCGTCGATTGCGATGCCCTTGCGTCCGATCTCAGCAACACCCCGCTTTCCGTTCCGCGTGATGGCAGGCAGCCGGGAACCGATGCTTCGGCTTCCAAGCTTGTGACTGCGTGACAATGAGATCGTTGGTCGTGCCTTCCATCATTCGAATCAGGAGTCCGAAGTGACACCCCGCTACACCGACATGCAGCTCGATGCTCTGCGTGAGCTGGCGAATATCGCTTCCGGCACGGCCGCCACGTCGCTCTCGCAGCTGCTCGGGAGAGACGTGGATCTGAACGTGCCCAAGGCGTTTTCGTTGCCGTTGGCCGACGCCGTAGACGCGACCGGAGACCCTGAGGAGATCGTCACCGGAGTCGCGCTCGCGCTCGAGGGCGACATTGAGGGCGTGGTCCTGCTGCTCGTCAAGTCCCAGGGCGCAGCGACGCTTTGCGGCCTACTCGGCGTCGAGCCCAACACTGAGGTCGGCGACTCGGCCATGGGTGAGGTCGGAAACATCCTCGGCGCCGCCTACCTGATGGCGCTGAGTTCTATGACCGGGCTCTCGCTGCTGCCCTCCACGCCATTCGTGGTGACCGACATGCTCGGCTCTATCGTCGCTTCCCTGCTGGCCGAGACCGTCGGCCACGGCGACACAGCGCTGGTGCTCGATTCCGAACTGGACATCACCGGCGAGCCCTGCGCGATCTCGTTTCTGCTGCTCCCGAACGCCGGTGGCGTCAACGATTTGCTCGCCCCGTTGGGTCTCTCAGAGGCTACCGCCTAGCCCTGATGGAGAATGTCCGTATGGGAGAACTCGCGGTGTCCAACCGAGTAGGCGACGAACTCGTCGCGATCGGCCTTGGATCCTGCATCGGACTGGCGATGATCGACCGTGACGCTGGCGTCGCAGGTCTCGCCCATGTGGTCCTCCCCGAGTCCCAGGGCAAGCCTGGCCCGGCCCCGAAGTTCGCTGACCTTGCGGTTCCCGACATGATCGGGAAGATGGTCGCGGCCGGCGCCAACAAACGTCGTCTCGAGGCCCTGATGATCGGCGGCGCCCGGATGTTCTCGGTCGGCGCCAGCATGGATATCGGTTCACGCAATGCCGATGCGGTCCGTAGCGCCCTGCGCGACGCCGGGATCAGTCTGAAGACTGAGGAAGTCGGTGGCAACCGCGGCCGCACGGCGCGGATCATCATCGGCTTTGACGTCAGCTCTCAGCTCGCCGGCGGCGAGCGCACCTCACTGATGTCGCTCACCGCCGGCCCGGGTTCGGTCGGCAGGCGCGAGGCGGCGAAGGCGGTCTGATGCCCGACATCATGAACCCCGACCAGATCGCAGCCCTTTTTGAGGCGGCCAAATCGGGCAACGTGCCAACCTCGTCGACCACGCCCGCGCGCCGCCAGCAGCGCATGCGCTCGGTCGACTTCTCACGCCCAACCAAGTTCACCGCCGATCATCAGCGGCGCATCAATCGCGCAATCGATGGCTTCTGTCTGGGCGCGGCGAGCAGGCTCACAGCGGAGCTGCGGTCCCCCGTCGAATTCGAGACGCTCAACGCCAGCCAGGTCACCTGGGCCGCGGCGCAGGGCCTGCTCCCAACCAATTCACTGATTGTGACCTTGGTGGTTGAGCCGCTCGGGACGCGGGTCATGATGTCGATCGAATCGCAGTTCGTACTGACCGCGATCGAGGGACTGCTCGGCGGCGCCACCGGCAAAGCCGCCAAGCCGCGCCGCTTCAGTGAGATCGATTCGATGCTCACGCGCCGGCTGGTGGAATCGATCGTCTACCAGCTTTCGCTGGCATGGCATGACCTTGGCGGCTTGAGCTTCAGCGTCGAGGACATTGACGAGCAGAACGATGCTGCCGGACTTGCCTCGGTCAGCGAGCCGACGTTTGCGATCATGCTCGAAGCGCGGATGAGTGTCCACTCAGCCGCAATCGCACTGCTGGTTCCGTGGTTTGCGATCGCTCCTGTCAGTGATCTGATCGCCGGGCGTGACAACGCCGTCGCCGGTGAAGTTGTGAACTCCGGCATCGACCAGGCGCTGGCGCAAGCCCCGATCACGGTGCGGGCTGAGGTCGCCTCGCTGAACCTGCCGATTTCCGACATCCTCGCGCTGCAGCCGGGAAGCGTGATTCGGCTCGGAGCCCATGCGGAAGACGGCATCTCCGTCTATGCAGAGAACGTCAAACTGTTCCGCGCGCAGCCTGGCGCCAATGGCGTACGGCGAGCGGTACAGATCCGGTCAGCCGAAGAGCCTGAGGAGTGAGTGATGGCGACTGACGTCACCCAGCGCGAGGCGCTGACCCAGCTGGGCGCCTCAACGGCCGAAGCGGTTGCCCGCGTGCTTGAGATGTTCGTGCCAGACGGAGTGGAGCGCGGCGAGGTGACCGTGATTCCAGAGACGCTTGACCCGTTCGCCAACCTACCGGTCGGCGGCATCGCCGCGTCCGTTCGCTACGTCGACGGCGTCACCGGCGGCAACGTCTTCATCATGCCCCACACATGCGCTCGCACGCTCGCGACCGCAATGGGCGCCGAAGGCGATGAGGGACCGCTGAACGAGCTCGAGATGTCCGCGATCGGCGAGGCTTCGAACCAGATGCTGGCATCGGCTGCCGCTGCGATCAGCGTCGTGATCGGACAAGAGATCGAGATCTCTCCCCCAGACGTGCGAATCCTCGACGGCCGGACCGACGCCGTTGATGTCTGGGGCCGCGCACCGTTTGCCTGCTCCACCTCGTTCACAATCGCCGGCGAGCCTTGCCGGCTAGTGCAGCTGGTGCCGAGCGCGTTTGTGGTCCGCATGGCCCGTGCGATTGACGAGCTGACGATGGAGCAGAGCGCGATTGGGGACTTCCCCGGCGCCCAGTCGAGCAGCCGCGATGACAGTGAGGGCGCACTGCCGCTCGACCAGACCTTGAACCAGATCAACCTTCGCTTCTGGGCCGAGCTCGGCCGCACTCAGCTGCCGATCGGCGAGGCCCTCGAGCTTCCAGTCGGCGCCGTCCTAGACCTCGACCGCACAGCCGACTCCCCGGTCGATTTGTTCGTCAACGGTCTGTGCTTCGGCTACGGACATCTCCTCGTAACTGAGGACGGCGAGTGGGCGATAGAAGTCCAATCGCTTTCAAAGCCTTCGGTGCGGAGGCCATCCCTCGTGGGCGGCGCCGGCCTGGCCGATCCAACCGACACCATGAAAGGAAACATCTGAATGGCCCGTGTACTCGTAGTTGACGACGCTGCGTTCATGCGCAAGCTCCTCACGGACGCGCTCGTCTCGGGAGGCCACGAGGTGGTCGGAGAGGCCGGCAACGGCATCGAGGCTGTCGCTCGCTGGCAGGAGCTGCGCCCTGAGCTGACGACGCTCGACATCACCATGCCCGAGAAGGATGGCCTGGCAGCGCTCGCGGAGATCATGGCGATCGACCCGTCGGCGAAGATCATCATGTGCTCCGCCCTCGGCCAGGAGGCCAAGGTTTTGGAGGCCGTCAGGCTCGGCGCGAAGGACTTTGTTGTCAAGCCATTCCAGCCGCCGCGCGTGCTCGAGGCCGTCGACAAGGCGCTCACCTAAAAAGTCCTGTCCGCATATAGCGGGCTAAGTGGCGCGAAGGACCTTCTAAAGAGTCACTTTGTGCGGCCGATATCCGGGTAGATCTCTTTAATTAGAGGTCTTCCCTCGATGAAGCCGCTCACGTACAACCGTGGGGCGTGGCTGGTCTGCGCCTGCACGCTCCTTTCCACTCTTACGCTCGTTTTGGGCGCTCCGGTGCTGGCCTTTGCCGCCACCAAGGGCTGCGCCTACGACAGGTGCAAGAGCCTGGGCCTGACCGCGGGTGACGCGAACGCCGCCACCAGCTCAGGGACTGCCGGCGGCAGCATCGTGCGCACGATCGTCGGCCTCGCGATCGTGATCGCAGTGATCTACGGCCTCACCTGGGTGATCCGCCAGACCAAGAGCGTCAAGAGCCCGGCTACCGGCTACGGCCTCGAGCAGCTCGCCTCACTGCCGATGGGGACGAACCGCTCGGTTGCGCTGGTGCGCGTCGGCGCGGAACTGCATCTGCTCGGGATCTCAGAGCATGGGGTCACGGGCATCCGGGTGTACTCCGAAGAGGAGGCATATGAGCTCGGGCTCCCGCTCGAAGCGCCCGAGGATGGCGACGATGTGAACGGCGGCGGCCCCCCGATCGATCGCCTCATGCGGCTCGTGAAACGGTTCACGGTGAGATAGCGATGCCCGTAGCCGCCTTAACGATCGACACCAGCAACGCCGTACAGATCCTGCTGCTGGTCGGCGGGCTGTCACTGGTGCCGGCGATGCTGTTCTGCGTCACCGGCTTCAGCCGCATCCTGATCGTGCTCGGGTTCATCCGCACCGCGATGGGCACCCAGAACACACCGCCCAACCAGGTGCTGGTCGGGATCGCCCTGTTCCTGACGTTCTTCGTGATGTACCCGACCTTCACGGCGATCGACCATCAGGCCTGGGTGCCACTCGAGAAGCATCAGATCAGCACCAGCGTCGCGATCACGCGAGCCGAGCAGCCGCTGCGGCAGTTCATGTTCAAGCAGACGGACAACGATGAGTTGGCGTTATTCGTAAATCTCGCGCACATCCCGACCCCTCAGACCGAGGGTGAGGTCCCGACCTACGTACTGATCCCGTCTTTCATCATGAGCGAGATGAAGACGGCCTTTGAGATCGGCTTCCTCGTCTTCCTGCCGTTCCTGATCATCGACCTGATCGTCTCATCGACGCTCATGAGTATGGGCATGATCATGCTGCCCCCGACATTCATATCCCTGCCCTTCAAGATCCTGCTGTTCGTGCTCGTGAACGGCTGGGATCTGATCGCTCGCGCACTGGTCGCGAGCTTCCGGACCTAGCGAGTAGATACGACATGGATCAGGACACCGTAATCAGCCTCGGCACCCAAGCGATGACGCTGGCGCTCGAGGTCGCAGGGCCGATGTTGCTGCTCGGACTCGTGATCGGGTTGGCCGTCAGCCTCTTTCAAGCCGTCACCCAGCTGCAGGAGCAGGCGCTCTCGTTCATCCCGAAAATCGTTGGTCTCGCGATCCTGCTCGTGATCCTCGGCCCCTGGATGATGAGCCAGCTGATCACTTACGTGACGAATCTCTACATGTCGATCCCGACGCTGATCCGCTGATGTCTACGACCCAGACGCTTGCAACGCTGCTCAAGGGGATCAGCACCCAGCACGTCTACGCGTTCTTCCTGGTGTTGGGGCGGATCTCGCCGCTCTTCTTGGTGGCGCCGGCGTTCTCTTCGCAGATGCTGATTCCCCGCGTGCGCAGTGTCATCGCCGTCGCGCTGGCAATCGGCCTCACAGGCATCGCCGACCATGGTCGGACCCTGCCGACCGGTGTGTTGCAGCTGTTCGGTCTGCTGATCGAGAATTTCCTGGTCGGCTTCGCACTCGCGTACACGCTCTCCTGTGTGTTCGCCTCGGTCCAAGCCGCGGGCGTTTTTGCCGACGCCTTCTCTGGGTTCTCGATCGGTCAGACGGTCGACCCGATCAACGGCAACCCGGGCGGCGCCCTGACGAACCTGTACAGCGTGTTCGGACTGGTCATCTTCCTGATCATCGGCGGCGATGCCTGGACGTTGCGAGGGCTCACGGCGACCCTGCGCGCGGTTCCGATCGGTGACGCGGTAGACCTGAAGCCGCTCGCCTACCAAGCCGAGTCGGCGTTCGCATCGGTGTTCATCGGTGCGGTTGAAATAGCCGCACCTCTGATGCTCGCGCTGATCGTCAGCGACATCGCATTCGGCATGGTTGCGAAGGTCGTGCCACAGCTGAACGTGTTCTCCGTCGGCATTCCGATGAAGGTGGGTGTGGCCCTGCTCGTCGTAGCCGCATCACTTCCGTTCCTGGCGAACTGGATGACCGGACAACTGACCGGCAGCGTCACCTCCGCGTTGCAAGCCCTCAAGATCGCGTAAGCCATGGCTGATCCTTCAAAGACCGAAGCACCAACACCAAAACGCAGGGCCGAGACACGCGAGCGCGGGCAGGTCGCGAAGAGCGCTGACCTCAACGGAGCCGGAGTCCTGCTGTTCGGCACCATCGCGCTGCTGCTGACCTCAGGCAAGATCGTGAAGGCCGCAAGCGGAGCGATGAGGTTGATCTTCAGCGACATCGCCAGGCCCCACAGCATGACCACAGCCGCAGGCCTGCACGGCCTGGCAAGCATCGTCGAGACGACCATGCTGAAGGCCGTTGCCCCAGTCGCGATCCTCTGTCTCGCCGCAGGGCTGCTGCTCAACATCCTTCAGATCGGCTTCCGATTCACACCGAAAGTGATCACGCCGAAGTTCTCGAAGATCAGCCCGCTGGCCGGCTTCAAGAATCTCTTCAGCAGCCGCACCACCTTCAACCTTGGCAAGGACCTCGCCAAGGTCGCACTGATCGGTGGCCTGGTCGCGCTGTCGCTGATCCCCGACCTGACGCACCTTGGCGCAAGCGTCGGTACGACCCCCGACGGGCTCACCCACTTGGTGCAGTCGAGCGTAAAGACGATCGTGATCCGCGCGATCATCGGCTACCTGCTGATCGGCGTTGCCGACTACTTCTTCCAGCGTCACAAGTTCGAGCAGAACCTCAAGATGACGAAGCAGGAGGTCAAGGACGAGAGCAAGCAGAGAGATCTTCCGCCCGAGGTCAAGCGCGCCATCCGGCGACGTCAATTTCAACAGGCCAGGGCGCGGATGATGAAGGCAGTCCCGCACGCCGACGTAGTCGTCACCAACCCGACCCACTACGCGGTCGCGTTGGAGTACAGCGGAGACCATGTCGCGCCGATCGTCGTGGCCAAGGGCAAGGACCACGTAGCACTGCAGATCCGCCGTATCGCCGAGGAGAACAACATCCCGATCGTGCCCGACCCGCCGCTCGCTCGCGACCTTTACCGCATGGTTGAGATCGATCAGATGATTCCGGCCGATCTCTACGCGGCCGTCGCTCAGGTGCTGGCGTTCGTTTACCGGCTGGCGGCCCGTAAGCGGGTGGGCGTATGAGCACCAGCACCCCGGCTACAGCCACGGGCAGCAAGGCACCGACGGCGATCGAGCGGCTCCTGGGTCATACGGATTTGATGGCCGCGGTGGCGGTCGTGCTCGTGGTGACGATGCTGATCATCCCGCTGCCACCGACGATCCTCGACTTCCTGATCACGTTGAACATCTCCGCCGGCCTGGCGATCGTGGTCGCTTCGATGTACCTGCAGAGCGCGCTCGAGTTCTCGGCGTTCCCAAGCCTGCTGCTGCTGACCACGATGTTCCGGCTCGCGATCAACGTCTCTGTGACGAGGAAGATCCTCTCGACCGGCAATGCCGGATCTGTCGTCCACGCATTCGGCCAGTTCGTGGTCGGCGGCAACGTCGTGATCGGCCTCGTGATCTTCCTGGTCCTGGTCGTGATCCAGTTCGTGGTGGTCACCAACGGTTCCGGCCGTGTTGCTGAGGTGGCCGCGCGCTTCACCTTGGACGCGATGCCCGGTAAGCAGATGGCGATCGACGCCGACATGAACGCCGGCATGATCACCGACCAGCAGGCGCGCAAGCGGCGCGCCGACATCGCCCGCGAAGCCGACTTTTACGGCGCCATGGACGGTGCCTCCAAGTTCGTTCGCGGTGACGCAACTGCAGCGCTGATGATCACCGGCATCAACCTGGTCGGCGGCATCGTCGTCGGGGTTCTGCAGAAGCACCTGGGCTTCTCGGATTCAATTCATCAGTACTCGCTGCTGACCATCGGCGACGGCCTCGCGGCTCAGATCCCGGCGCTGTTGATCTCAGTTGCGACCGGCATCATCGTCACCCGCAGCGCGTCCGAGCGGGATCTCGGTTCAGAGATCGCCAAGCAGATCCTCTCCCAGCGCAAGGCGACCCTGGTGGCAGGCGGACTGATCACCGCCTTCGCGCTGGTGCCGGGTCTGCCGAAGATCCCATTCCTGATCGTCGGCGGACTGCTGCTGCTGATCGGGCGTTCGGTCCGCGACGGCCTCCCGGCCATCTTCTCTGACGCGGTCGTGGCCGAAACGCCGACGCTGCCACCGGGACCGGACAAGGTCGCTCGCGAAACCGTGCTCAAGGAGCTGCCGATCGACGCACTCGAGCTGGGCGTCGGCTTCGGGCTGGTGCCGTTGGTCGACCGGCGCGCGGGCGGCACGCTGGCACAACGGGTCTCGCTGATCCGGCGTCAGATCGCCAGTGAGCTCGGGATGGTGATCCCGCGCGTGCGCATCCACGATGAGGTCGACCTCGACTCGCATGAATACGTCTTCAAGGTGCGTGGCTCCGAGGTGGCCCGTGGGCGGATCGTCTCCGGGCACATGCTTGCCATGGACCCGGGCGACGCGGCCGGCAAGCTCCAGGGCATCCCGACGACCGAGCCGGCCTTCGGGCTGCCCGCGATCTGGATCCACCAGAGCCAGCACACCGAAGCCGAGGCACTGGGCTACACGGTCGTCGATGGCGAGTCCGTGATCGTCACGCACCTGACCGAAACGATCCGCTCCCACGCGGCGCAACTGCTCACTCGCCAGGACGTACGGCAGCTGTTGGATCAGCTCAAGAGCAGCAACGAAGCAGTGGTCAACGAGGTCATCCCCGACGTGCTCACGCTCGGTGAGATCCAGCGCGTGCTGCAGAACCTGCTGGGTGAAGGCGTCTCGATCCGTGATCTGGGCGCAATCGTTGAGGCGGTGGGCGACAAGGCCAGGTTGACACGCGATCCGAGCCTGCTCGCGGAATACGCGCGGCAGGCGCTGGGACGCGCTATCACGGCTCCTTACCTCGATGACAACCGCACTCTGCACGCGATCACACTCGATCCGACAATCGAGCATGAAGTCGTCAGCGCCATCACTCAAACTACCGAGGGTGAGTACCTCGCAATGGAACCCTCGAGAGCCCAGGCCGTGCTGACCGCGCTGCGCGCCAAGTCAGACGAAGCGACCGCTCGCGGCGGCATCCGTCCGGTACTTCTCTGCTCTGCCCGCGTGAGGCGACATCTACGCAGGCTTGTTGAGCAGAGTCTGCCCCACTTGGCCGTATGCTCATACAACGAAATCGCATCAGGCATCAGCGTTGAGACGATCGGAGTCGTCAACACGAGAGCCGCGTTCTGGAGTAGTCGGTGGCAACGGAAAGCAACTTGCACCAACCGTCTAGCGGCGTTCGCACCTACCGTGGCCGTACGCTCGAAGAGATCCTTCCCCAAATCCGCTCCGAGTTGGGTGCGGAAGCGGTGATCCTGCGCGAACGTGAAGGACTCGTCGGCGGCGTCGGCGGCTTCTTCGCCCAACGCTTTATCGAGGTCGAGGCCCGCCGCGGTGACGGTCAGTCGATCGACATCTATGACGATGAGCCCGGTGATGATCTGCGGCGGCGTCCGGCGTCGCATGATGCTGAGCGCATCGGGACCGAGCCGATGGCAATACTGCCGCCTGAGCCAACCGACATTCGAGCTCGCCAGCTCTCGCTGCCCGTGCCTCCAGCCGAACCCCAGCCGTTTACGCCGCCGGACGTTAGCCGCGAGCCACCAGCGCCCCCCGCTCCCCCCGCTCCCCCCGCTCGGCGCTTCGAGACGGCGGTCTTTATGGATCGCCTGCGTGAAGCGTCCGCGATTCTGCCGGACGACGAGATCCTCGATCTGACTGCCTCCCGGGGCCCCGAAGCTGAGCCAGAGCCGGCGAAACCCGCAGCCAAGCCGCGTGCGGTAACAAGGCGCAAATCGACCGCTAAACCAAAGGTGACGCCTGAGGCTCCAGCCAAGCGCAAGCCGCAACCTTCGACCGGCTGGGCGGCAGAGATCGAAGCGATGCCGGACAGTGCTCGTGAGATCACGCATGAGCGTGAGCAGCCGCCGGAGCAGCACGAGCTACCGGAACCGACGCCGCTACGCCCCCCGACGCCGAAACTGCCGGTCAGTCGCAGACGTCCGCCAGTCCCTGCCCCGGAGCCGGCCGCTGCGCAGAGCCCCTACGAGTCGGTACGTCGACGGCCGAAGATCGTGCCTGACACACCACCGGCCCGGCGACAGCTTCCAGCACCCGCTGCCGCGCAGGGAAACGCGCTTGCCAACACTCCGCGCAACGATGACAAGCGGTCGGCGCCGGGACGCGACCAGAATCGACAGGAGTCGGGTCGTCGCGGTGCCTTTGGCCGCTTCCTCGAAGGTCTGCGCTCGACCGGCCCGACCAAGCCGGCGCCTGCGCAGCCGCTTGACCTTGAGGCCGCGACCGGCGTCGCCAAGGAGCTTTCCAAGAGCGGCGCAAGCCAAGCCTGGACCTCTCAGTTGATCAGCGTCGCGGGCGCTCATGGCCGTCCCCTCAGGGGCGACCTGCGGTCTGCCGCCGAGGCCGAGGTCGCGCGCCGGATCCTGCCCGCACCCGCACTCCCGGCGGCCGGCGCCGCGATCGCCTTCGTCGGCGCCGGTGGGTCCGGCAAGACGCGGTGTACCGCGGCACTAGCCAGCGCTTACCGACGGGCCAGCACGCTCACGGTAACCGTGATCGCCCTGGACAATCCGGACGGCGCGCGCGAACTTCGAAAGCTGCTGCGCGATGACTCCGTGCCGGTGCTGTCGCTGAACGGCGACAAGGCACAACGCGCAGTTGCGGATGCCCGCAACGGCGGCCTCGTGATCGTCGACACAGGCGCCGCCACCCCGACTGACCCCCAGGCGATCAGCTCGTTGCAGGCGAAGCTTGAGCCGCTCGAGCTCGACGCGGTCTACGTGACCCTGCCGGCGACGCTCGGGCCGCAGGCGGCGCTTCGCGCGCTCGCAAGCTTCGGGACATTGCAACCCTCTGCAGTTGCGATCACACACGCCGACGAGACCGACCAGTTGGCTGTAGCGGTTGAGATCGCAGTGGCTCATCACATCCCGCTGGCGTACTTCCATTCCGGCACAGATCATCGCAACGCGCTCACAGTCGTCGATCCTCCGGCGGTCGCCCAACGGCTCCTGGCATGACCGATAACGACAATCAGCAGGAGGGCGCGAAGCATGCGCCCCTGGGACAGCTGTATGGGCCCGATGGCACGGTCGTGAAGGTCAGCATTACGCATCGTGCCGAGGACATCCTGTTGGTGGTCCTCGATGATCCCGGCACGCTTTATGACCAGCCGCTTGCGGGGCTGACGCTCGAATCGACCGGCGGGCGCGGTGTCCTACGAACGCCAGGCACCGGTCAGCGCGCCGACACCAATCTGATCCGCTTCTTTCTGGATGACACCGCTGACGTGGTCCAGCGGCGAGAATTCGTCCGCGTCGTGACCGCGCAGCGCGTGATCTTCGTCGATGAGGACGACAAGGTGATCGCCAATACCGTGACGGTCAATATCAGCGGTGGGGGCATGCTCGTCAGACGCCCGAGCACAGTGGTTCTGGAGGGCAATGTCTTCTTTGACCTCTACTTGGATGAGACCGTCGAGGGAGGACGGATCAGCGGTATCGGCAAGGTGATTCGCAACGTCGGCGAAGACGACACCGCGATCGGCTTTGCGCAGATCTCGCGCAACGACCGCGAGCGGTTGATTCACTTCATCTTTGACAAGCAGCGTGTCGCACTCGCCGTGACGCGCGGTGACTCGGGCTGAGTCCGGCCATGGCCAAAAAAGACGACAAGCAGGGCGACGGCAAGAAGGAGAAGAAGGCGAAGAAGCCCAAGAAAGGCGCCAAAGGCGGCAGCGATTCGGACTACTCAAGCATCGCCACGCATCCGAAGGCCAGCAACTCGGTGCGCAAGACCAAGGCCTGGGTCGGTCTGCTCGCGTTTGTGGCTACCGCGCTGCTCTCCTTCAAGGCGTCCGTACCGGCGTTCCAGGTGTTCGAGCGGGCGCTGATCGCAGGCGTAGCTGGATACCTCTTGTCTTGGTGGGCCACGATGGTCGTCTGGCGTCACCTGATGCTCGCCGAACAGAAGGCCGCGATCGAGGAAATCACGCGCAGGCGTGCAGAGCGCGCCGAGGCTGAAGCCGCTCAGCAGGGCTAACCAATGATGCGGCGAATCTGACAGACGTACAAGCTGTTCGGGAGCATCCATGGATCCACTCAATCCGATCGTCCCCCTCTCAGACCTGACCGCCAGGATCCCGCCGTCACCGGCGGTACCGCGCCTGAGCCCGGACGAGCAGCGCCAGCAAGCTCGCGACGATCAGCACTCCGAGCACGAGCCGGATGAAGAGAACTCCGACCCGCTGCGCGAAGAGGCGACCACGGAGGACTTTTCAACCGACGCGTTCTTCGTCCCCGAGGTCGACCGTACGCAGCCGAAGCCGGCCCTGAAGCGACCCGCCGACGAGCGTCGCGCCCCGGACGATGATGACCACGACGAGGGCACAACCCCGGCTCACATCGACATCATTGCCTGATCGAGGCCAACGCCGTCCGGATCTGTCCGGACGGCAGGGGATCATCCGGGGGCAGCGAATATAAAAATGTCAATGCTCCACTTAAGTCGGCGCGAAGTGTGCCGATAGACAGTGGTAAGGCCGCCATGGAGGCGGCCGGGCAGTCATAACCCACCAGCCATCAAGGAGATGCGCATGGCCCTATACGTAAATACCAACTCCGAAGCGATCGTCGCGCAGGACAATCTCAATACCACTGAGATGTCCCTGAACACCGCGATGACCGACCTGTCCTCAGGTCTTCGCATCAATACCGCTGCCGATGACGCCGCGGGCTACGCGATTTCCGAGGATCTGACGTCGCAGGTCAACGGCCTCAACCAGTCGACCAGCAACGCTCAGGATGCAACATCGCTGATTCAGACCGCTGACGGCGCGCTGAACGATGTCGGTCAGATGCTGCAGACGATCCGCTCACTCGCGGTCGAGTACAACGGCGGCACCCTGGACGCAACCGACCAGAACGCCATCGTCTCTGAAGTCACGCAGCTGGTCTCTCAGATCGAGCAGATCGGCAGCCAGGCTCAGTTCAACGGCATCTCGCTGTTCACCACTTCAGGTGACGCGAGCTCCGCAATCAGCACCTCATCGGGCGGCGTCAGCTTCACCACGCTGACCTTCCAGGTCGGCGCCGATGACGGCCAGAGCATCAGCGTTTCGCTGGTTCAGCTGACCGGTTCTACGGGCCTGCTGTACGGCATCGAGCAGATGGTCGCGAGCAGCGGCGGTTTCACGATCGCCAACGTTGCTGACGGCGCTACCACCGGCGCGCTGTCACTGATCAGCAGCATGATCGACGCGGTCTCTTCGCTCGCGTCGGACTTCGGTGCTGTTCAGAACCGCCTTACCTACACGATGGACAACCTGTCGACCTACTCGGAGAACCTGACCTCCGCGCAGTCGACGATCACTGACGTTGACATGGCGTCGGAGGAGACCGAGTTCACCAAGGATCAGATCCTTGAGCAGGCCGGTATCTCCATGTTGTCTCAGGCAGAGCAGAACCCTCAGGCGATCCTGAAGCTGCTCGGCGCGTAGTTACTTCGTCTGATCCGGGCGGCGCCTTGGTGCCGCCCGGATCGGCGTTGCACATATCCGTGCTTCCATCGAGGGAAACCGGAACAGATAGAGAGGCGAGACTTCGGTCTCGCCTCTTGTCTTTGGGCAGCACGAACGGCCGAGACAACCCATAAAGTCTCACTGCCAATGACGGACACTCCGCGCGTGACGATCGGGATCGCGACCTACAACCGCGACTCCTATCTCGGTGAGGCGATCCAAAGCTGTCTGGACCAGAGCTACGAGTCGCTTGAGGTTCTGGTTGTGATCGACGGCTCGACAAATCCGAAGATCAATGAGGTCGTTGCCGGGTTCGGCGACGATGCGAGATTGCGAGTCGTTCGCCATGCGAGTAATCAGGGAATCGCGGCCGCCTACAACACGTTTGTGTCCGAGGGACGCGGCGAGCTGATAGCGATGCTCGGGGACGATGACGTCTCGCTGCCGGGTCGGATCCAACGGCAGGTGGAGATCTTTGACCGCCTCCCAGACACAGGCGTGGTGCACGGTGACGCCACGATCATCGATGCGAACGGCAAGCAAACCGGCGTCTGGCGAAGCCAAGACTTCTCGCCTTCACAGCTGATCCAGTCGTTCTTCTTCTCGCACAACCACATAGTCGACCCAACGCGCATGGTGCATCGCCGGGTCTACCAGGCGGTCGGCGGCTACGACGACGCCTTTCCGCTCGCAAACGACATGGACTTCTGGCTTCGCGCCGCCCGCCGCTTCCGCTTCCGCCACTGTCCCGGCGGGCCGCTCACCGCGATCCGCCGGCACGGCGAGAACACCTCGGACGAGCAGGCCGGCCGTGCCGCCGAGATCGCCGACGTGGAAGGGATCCTGGAAGCCGCACTGGACCAGTACGACCTCCGCGAGCTTGTGCCGTCGCTTGACTGGAGCGTGCTTGATCGAGCCGAGGGCGAACGCCAAGCCATGCTCCGGCTCGCTGAAGGACTCGAGACGCGCTTGTTGCCACTCCCGGGCCCCGCCGGCCGTCTGAGAGCCCGCGCTGCCGCGCAACCAGAGCCGGCACGCCGGGCTGCGCGCGTAGCCGCCCCGGGGGCCCCGCGGAAGCTGATGATGACGACCTTCGGCTTCAACGACAGCGGCGGCGGTACGACCGTCCCGCGCCTGGCCGCCAAGGAACTTGTGCGACGAGGGTGGGATGTGACGGTGTTTCACGCGGCCGTTAAGCCGACAGCCAGCCTGATGCCGTATGAAGTCGTCGAGTGGCAGGAGGATGGGGTCCGCCTGATCGGCGTGCATAACCGCGCACATGGGCTGTGGGATCTCGGCAATCCGATCCGCGAGTTGGACGACCCTCCGATCACCGCGGCATTTGCCACCGCGCTGGCCTCGACCGCTCCTGACGTCGTTCACTTTCACAACCTTCACAACCTGGGTGCGGCGCTGATCGACCAGGCTGCGGTTCGAGGCATTCCCTCGTTCTTCACAACTCATAACTACTGGTTGATCTGCCCACGGGCGTATCTGCTCACGGGCCGTGGCGCGATCTGCGACGGACCAGGAGACGGG